>DASSEB010000059.1:0-5383 GCA_035696765.1 Pyrinomonadaceae bacterium
CGTTTCCCAAAGCTTGATCGTGTTACTGCGCAGTGTGCCGGTGGCGAGGAGCCGACCGTCGGGGCTGAAGACGAGTCGAGTTGCGCCGATGATATTGTTGTAGCCGGTTTGCAGTACGAGTTCGGGCTTCGCTTCTCTCGATTGCGAACTTGTTTGAGAGGTTGTTGTTTGACCGCTGCTTTGAATCCCGAGACCGCGCTTGTCTGTTGGCGTTGGCGACGGCGTTTGTGCGATAGCCACAGTCGCGAAGATCGTGACGAGTAAAAGGGCAAGGATATTTCTCATAAAGCCTCTGACAATTTCGAATGCTCTAACAGCAGCAACCCAATCGCGATCAGCGCGAGTATGAACATTACGGGATGAATCTCTCTCCGGCGGCCGACCAGCAGATAAAGGCCAACGTGCGAAATGAATCCCCAGAGTATGCCCTGGGTGATCGAGAAGGTAAGGGGGATGAGGATTATAGTCAAAAACGCCGGCAGGCCTTCCTCAATTTTCCGGAAATCGATTTGGTTGACGCTTCTGAACATCGACGCGCCGACGAGCACAAGAACGGGCGCTGTCGCGTACGCGGGAACCATGCCCGCAAGCGGCGCGAGAAAGAAACACGGCAGAAAGCAAAGGGCAGTGAAGACTGAAGTCAATCCGGTGCGCCCGCCACTATTGATGCCGGCGATGCTCTCGATGTAAGCCGTGCCGGACGACGTGCCTGCCAGGCCCGCGCCGAACGTCGCGATGGAGTCGACGATCAAGCCTTGTCGCAAGTTGCGCGGGTTTCCGTTCTCATCGAGTAGATCGGCGGCATGAGCGACGCCGATGAAGGTCGAGATTGAGTCGAACAGATCGGTGAAGAGTATGCCGACGATCGCCGGCAACAGTGAGAGTTTGAGCGCGCCCCAAATGTCCAACTTCAGGAACACGGTTTTGAAGTCAGGAGCACTGAAGAAACTCTCCGGCGCGTTGACGTGTCCGGTGGCCCACGCCACCAGTGTAACTGCGAAGATCCCGGCAAGATACGCGAACGCACTGCGACGCACGGTGAGCACGAGCGTCACGATCAAGCCAAGGATCGCGAGCAATGCCTGGATGCCAAGCGTGCCGAGCTTAACGAACGTGACGGGATCGGAAATTATGAGGCCCGCGTTTTTGAGACCGATGAACGTCAGGAAGATTCCAATGCCCGCGGCTGTTCCGATTCTCAGTTCCGAGGGAATTGCTTTGGCGATCGTTTCGCGAATGGGAGTGATGGAGATGACGAGAAAGAGCACGCCCGCCCAGAAGATGATTCCGAGTGCTGTCTGCCACCAGACTCGTTGCGTGAGGATGATGGTGAACGTGAAGAAGGCGTTGATGCCCATGCCGGGCGCGACCGCGAACGGAAGTTTTGCGTAAAGACCCATCAGCAGGGTCATCACAAAACAGACCAGCACGGTTGCGGTCAGCACACCGCTGAATGCCATGCCTGTTCCGGGGGTCGAGAGGATTGTAGGGTTCACCACGACGATGTAGGCCATGGTGAAAAAGGTGGTGATGCCCGCGATTGCTTCGGTGCGCAGATGCATTTGATAGCCAACAAGGAGTTAACCACAGATAACACTGATTTAATAATGCAGATCTGCGCAGATCTGCATTAAACATATCCGTGTAATCTGTGGTTCAGGGCTATCAATATCTAGACTACTCGGCGGTGATCACCACCACGGTTTTCTTCTTGTCAGTCCGCGCGATGGTTTCCTGCTCCGCGCGTTCGGTCTTTGTTTTCAGCGCTGCAAGGCTGGTCGGTTCGCCGGCCATCTTCGCCTGCGCGAAGAAGTAGCGATCGCCGTAGCGATGAAAGACGAGCTTTGCGCTGTCGGCTGCGTTCCCGGACACGCTGGTCGTGAGAATCATCGCAGTCGAACGGCCGTCCGCGTTTCGTATCTGTAAAATCTTGCGGTCCGAACTCGGATTCGTGACGGTGAACGTGTACTTCCCGGCGGGAAGGCGTGTGTCACCGGCATTGAATGCAAACGGGATCGTGGCGATCACTTTTTGAGCGCTCGACGATTGCGCTTGTGCGGTAAGAGCGACGGCGAGGACGATAACGGCGATAGGGATGTTGAGATATCTGTTCATGATGGACCTCCATATTTTCAGTAGCCTTTTTCTCTCCATCTACTAACGCGGACGTTTGGCCCGGATTCCCTCACGGCGGCCAAACATTTGTTGTAAACTCTGCGGCTACTTAGACATGAATAGACGTATGCATTCGCCCGAAGGCATCACGCAGCTTTTGATTGATTGGGGTAAAGGCGACCAGGCGGCACTCGAGAAACTGATGCCGCTGGTCTACAGCGAACTGCGACGTTTGGCGACCGCTTATTTGCGGCGAGAGCGCGCCGGACACACACTTCAACCCACGGCGCTGGTGAACGAGGCGTATCTCAAGCTCGTCGATCAACGAAACGCGAAATGGCAGAACCGGGCGCATTTCTTCGGTATTTCAGCCCAGTTGATGCGCCGCATACTGGTGGACCATGCGCGCCAGCATCAGGCGGTAAAGCGCGGCGGCTCAGTGCAGCAACGGATCTCGATCACGAGCGCGGAAACGCTCGTGAAGCAGCCCGAAGTCGATCTGCTTGCCTTAAACGAGGCGCTGGACGAGCTCACGAAGATGGATCCGCAGCAGGGCCGCATTGTTGAGTTGAAGTTTTTCGGCGGACTTTCGATCGAAGAGATTGCGGAGGTGCTCGGGATCGGGCACGCGACGGTTGAGCGCGATTGGAAGATGGCGCGCGCGTGGTTGCGCCGCCAGTTGGAATAGGGCCACAAAAGGCACAAAAAGCACAAAATGAGTCCGGGCGGTCAGAGTGCGTTTCGGGTAAGTTAACGTGAGGGAGTTCAGAGGTTTTGTCCGCGTCTACTACTAGAGGACTATTTCTATGACTCCGGAACGGTGGCAACAAGTCAAAGAGATCTTCAACTCGGCGCTCATGTATCGTCCTGAAGAGCGTGGCCCGTTTATCGTGCAGGCCTGCTCCGGCGACGAGAATTTGCGCAGTGAAGTTGAATCGTTAATCGCGTCGCACGAGCAGAGCGGCAGCTTCATCGACAAGCCTGCTTTTGAGGCGGCGGCGTCGCTGTTGGCGGGCGAACGAGCGGAGCTGAAGCCGGGCCAGACTATCGCCTCGTATGAAGTGCTCTCTTTTATTAGTCGCGGCGGAATGGGCGAGGTTTATCTCGCGGAGGACAAACGGCTCGGTCGCAAAGTCGCTCTGAAACTGCTCCCGTCGTCTTTCACGACTGACGACGATCGGCTTCGTCGCTTCGAGCAGGAAGCTCGCGCCGCATCGGCTCTCAACCATCCAAACATCATCACGATCTACGAAATTCGGCAGGCCGCCGGCTCTCATGTCATCGCGACCGAATACGTCGAAGGCGAAACGTTGCGATTCCGCCTGAGCCGCTCGGGGCTCGCGCTCGCTGAATCGCTCAATGTAGCGATCCAGGTTGCAGACGCGCTCTCCGCCGCACACAAAGCCGGCATCATTCATCGCGATATCAAACCCGAAAACATAATGCTGCGCCCCGATGGGTACGTGAAGGTGCTGGACTTCGGGTTGGCGAAACTAAGCGAACAGGCGTCGCCCGCAGTTGCGGCGGAAGCGCCGACGATCCAGGTGCGCACCGGATCCGGCATCGTGATCGGAACGGCGGGCTACATGTCGCCCGAACAGGCCCGCGGCCTCGGCGTCGATAATCGCTCCGACATCTTCAGCCTCGGCGCTGTGATTTACGAAATGGTCGCTCGTCGCAAACCGTTTGAAGGCGACACACCGAGCGACACGCTCGCTTCGATTCTCAAAACAGAGCCGCCGCCGCTTTCACGCGTCGCGCCGGGAGTTCCGCCGGAGTTGTCGCGCATCGTGACCAAAGCGCTGCGGAAGGATCGCGAGGAGCGCTACCAGGTAGTCAAAGATCTCTGGCTCGATCTGAAAGCACTCAAACAGGAGCTCGAGTTTCAGGATAAGTTCGATCGTTCTGTTGCGCCGGAAACCGATGGAGCGGCAACGGCCGGGATGGCTGCCAGTGAATCAACCGCGGCACTCTCCGAACCACGCCCAACGGCTTCCCGCAGCGCCATCAGTAACATCAGCGAATCGATCAGCCTTGAACTCAAGCGACATAAACTCGGCGCCGCCACCGCGCTGATTGCGAGCGTGCTAATCGTCGCGGCCGGAATTTTTGGAGTTTACAACTGGTTTCATCGAGAGCCGCTGGTCTCGCATTTCGCGGACGTCCGGCTTACGCGTTTGACCAACTCAGGTAACGCAATCGATGCGACTATCTCGCCTGACGGCAAGTACATCGTGTATGCGCTGAGCGACCGCAGTAAGCAGAGTCTTTACATCCGGCAGGTGAGCACGGCGAACGACAAGGAGATCGTGCCGCCCGCGCCTATCGGGTTTTTCGGCATCACGTTTTCGCCCGACGGAACCGAGCTCTACTATGCCGTTAAAGCCAACCTAGACGCCGGCACTCTCTACCGCATTCCAGTGCTTGGCGGCACTCCGGTCAAGGTGCTGGAGAAGATTGATGGGCCAATCAGTTTTTCGCCGGACGGCAAACAATTTGTTTTGGTGCGTGGTAATTATCCAAACCCGGGTGAGAGTGCGCTCGTGATCGCAAATCTGAACGGCAGCGGTGAACGGAATCTCGCAGTCAAGAAATTACCGCAACGCTTTTCGCCAATCTTCTTTACTGGTCCATCTTGGTCTCCTGATGGAAAGATTATTGCCGCCAGCATTGGGACTGTCGGCGGTCGAAGCAAAGTAACCGGTTTCTCAGTCGATGACGGGAGTGAGCATGACTTATCGGCTGAAGCGTGGCCTTTTTCAGCACGTGTTCAGTGGTTGCCGGATATGAGTGGGCTGCTCGTCGTCGCGGGGGAAAATCCGGGCGCTTCAATGCTCTGGCATGTCAGCTATCCCGATGGCCAAATCAGGCGCGTTACGAATGATCTAAATGCATATCGAGCGATCGGATTGACTCAGGATGGGACGAAGTTCGCGACGGTCCAGGCGCAGGGATTAGTGAATGTTTGGATCGTGCCCGACGGAGACGCAGCGAAAGCAGTCAGACTGCCTACCGGAAACGTCAGCTTCTATTCGTCCACCGGCAACACGATTACGTGGACCCCGGACGGGCGAATCGCGTTCGTTTCAAACGAAGGCGGCAAGGCCGACATCTGGCTTGCCGATCCCGATGGCGCGAATCGTAAACAGTTGACCGCGAACAAGGGCATGAACTTTTCGCCCGTGGTTTCAAGTGACGGCCGCTACGTCGTGTTCGCGTCGTGGCAGGATGACAAGAAAAACATCTGGCGGATGAATCTCGATGGCAG
>DASSEB010000060.1:0-3300 GCA_035696765.1 Pyrinomonadaceae bacterium
GGCGCTGCGCGCTGTCCACCGCCCTTAACGACCAGACCCGAACGTGGATAAGCTGTTACATCCCTGCGCCGTCGCGCGGCGAAAGTCGATCCGCTGATTGCATTGCGCTAGGAGTAGTTGAACAGGCAATTCCTTTTGTGCTCTTTGCGGCTTTCTAACTGCTGACCGTGAACGAATATTCTTCGCTGGGACCGGTGGAACCGTCGGCGCCGACGCCAGTCAGTTCGACCCAGTAAAGGCCGCGAGAAAGGAGACGCGCCGGCACCCTTAATCGAATCAGTGTCCCATCGTTTTCTGCGCGTAGAGGCGGGAGTGTAAGCGACTCACCCGAACTTACTCTTCGAACGACGGCGCGATAACCTGGATAATGTTCTCGCTGCCTCCAAACAAGCCGCAGCTCAACTGTTTCAGTGTCAGCCGGTTTTACGAGTTCCTGCTGCGCTTCGACACTTCTGAGAGATCCGGAGTGTAAGGTTAACGAAATCAATCCCGGCGGAGTCTCCTGCAAGCTCGGCGCGTCATTCAGGCGCACCAACTCCTCATTCGAAGCCCCCAGCCTATTTCGTTGTTCCGTCCTGCTATTTAGCCAGATCACCGCGATCACAATCGCGATCACGGCAGCCGCGGCGATCGGAATCGCCATCATCGGGTTCACCCCGAGTCGTTGACTCAGACGCGCGGCAAAGGAGGTCGTCGACGCACGCGCGGAAACGACCTTGTTTTCGCCGGCAGCCCAGTCCTTAATCGATTTCGTGATGCTAACTTTGCGCCATTGCGCAGGTGTACTGCCGTACTGTGTCAGAAATTTCTCTTTGTCAGCGGGCGTTAAAGAGTCTTCCAAATACTCTTCAACGAGATCTTGTTCCGCCGTAAGAATTCTGTCTTTCGATAGAGCGCCGGTTACAAATAAACTCTCGATTCGTTGCCGCTCTCCATCGTCGACGTCCCCCAGCAGGAATTGCCGCAATGCCGCATCAGTCACAGTTTCTTCCTTCATGGGTCATCCTCCAGGCGTCCCCATCTACTCACAATGAAATTTCCGGCAATCCGTTTCATGGTTTTCACTTGCGCCCACGATTACGACAACGCTGAATGCACTGCTCGAGCGTGGCGCGAATCCGGTAAACTCTCACTCTCAGCGTTTCTACTGACGTTCCGAGTCGTCGCGCCATTTCCGTTCGATGGCGAATCTTAGCCAGCTTTTCCTTCGCGTAGTAATCCAGAATCAACTCGCGTTTGTCACTGCCCAGCTTTTGTAAACAGGCGTGCAAACACTCCTCAAGTTGCTCTGCGTCTTCCGCTTCGCTTTCCGAGACGGCATACGCCGGCAGGTCGATGTTCTCTAACGAAACTTGCGTCTTTATTTTCTTGGGATTTTCGCGAATCAGATTTCGGGCGACGCCGTAGAAGAAAAGCCGCGGATCGCCGTCGTACGCTTTCCGCAACTCATGTACCTTGCGCGCAACGCGATCAAAGGTTTCATCCGTCAGTGTTTCAGGATCGTTACAGCGGTTCCAGGTGAAAATGTTGGTGAGGTCCTCGTGGAGTTGAAGGTAGATCGTTGCCGCTACGTCACGGTCTGCATTTAGCCAGGCAAGAAGTTCATCGAAACTGTCCGGAGGAATTGCCGAGTCTCGGGCCATTTTTAAGCATCTACAGCCGCCGTGCTGCAAAGGAGCGGCGCCTTCGCCTCTGCACAAAAATCACACCCGACGAAATTAGGACCACCGACAACAGTAGCACAACAGGAACAAACCACGTATGCCGCTTAACATTGATGTGGTTGTTGTATTCGCCCTGCAAGATGAAACCGGCCCAGTAGTAAGGTGCGCTCCAACGCTTATCTTGCATCATCTTCAGTTTCGCGGTTCTGAGTGCCGCACCCGTAGTCATGCCGTCTTGTAGAAGCGCCTTGTAGAACTCAGTCATCAGAGCAGTTGTCGCTCGATCGTCAACCTTCCAGAGACTGGCGACGACGCTTTTTGAGCCGGCAGAGATGAAGCTGTGCGTCAGACCGACCAGTCCTTCTCCGCTCATGTCTTTTCCGAGCGCTGTCTGACACGCGCTTAGCACCGTCAATTCGGCCGAGAGATTCAGATTGTAGATGTCGTGTAACGGCATTAAGCCATTCTTCTCGAAGCCATTGCGATCCACCATCGTGAGAACAATGCCGGAGAGTTCGGGGTGTTCGCGATCGAAAAAGCCGTGAGTAGCGAAGTGAACGATCTGATATTGGCCCACGCTCGGATTGGTGGCGGTTTCGTAAGTGGCATCGAAGCCTTTCGCAATCATCGTGGTGCCACGAGGCGCCGCCGCTAAAATCGCGTCCGCCTCTTCCGCAGCATGAGTCAGACGCTGCGGCACTTTACCGCCACGCAAATTCCTCACGTCCTGTTCGGCAGATTCGCTGGAGTTCTGACCCTTTGCGGTACTCGCGATCCCTTCAGACAATCCTCCGCTTTGCACACGTTCGTCGCTCTTGCTGAAAACGGGATCGGCGATAACCGCCGCGATCTTATCCGGCGAGGCGACACGTTTATTCTCGGCTCGAATGGCGACGAGCGTTGAAAGAGATGGTGTCCGGTCGATCTCATTCGTATTGATCAATCGAGTCTGCGTGCCGGGTACCGGTAAGGCTTCGAAAGGAACATACTGCAATGCCCCTTCGGCCACGATCAGCAGTTTTTTGTTTCCGAGTTCCTGCGCGATTGGCCCGAACAACATGTTGCTCAGAGCAATCGCCTTCTCGTCAAACAAATGGTCTGACGCAGCGACGTCGAGAGGAGGCGTGCTGGCGTCATCATTCTGCTCCTGTCGTGCAATGCCGAACTTGTAGAGTTCTGTTGCAGCGTCTTCGATGATCTTTCGCGGCGGCAATTCATAACTATGGAACGAGGTTGCTGTCACGGCCCACAAGTAACTGCGTTCATCACCCAGGTCGAAGTCGAGTAGCAGCGTATCAGTGTTTCGCAGCTCATTCTGAACCTGGTCCAAACCGTTCGGTGTAAATCGATCGAGCGATGCACGATTGGGCATGTGTTCGCGTAACTGCGCTTGCACCTCCTGATACTCCGAACTGAGCTGCGCGATCTGCGTATTCACCTCGACCAGTTCAGCGGAACCTTTCTTGTTCAGTGAAAGCTCCATTTCGTATCGTGCCAACGACGTGAGATAGCCTCGTAACTCACGCTCTCGATCCTGCAGTTTTCCGATGGCGCCTTCATGCCGATCGGCCTGTGCTTCGGCGAGCAGGTCGAGCATTAAACCCGCTCGGTTCTTATCATTGAGCAGGAAGGCGTC
>DASSEB010000061.1:0-15681 GCA_035696765.1 Pyrinomonadaceae bacterium
GCGGGGCTGACCCCGCTTCCCGACTCAGGTCTTCCTTCATTGACCGCAGTGCAAGCCACCTTCGTAAATAACACGTGAACAGGAATTTTATTCCGGGGAATTTTCCGGCCGGAGGAGTGTTACTCTAGAATGGCTTCCGCACACCGCGCGAAACGATGAACGCATTCCGAAACAACGTGATGTTTGGGCAGGCAGCGCTGGAGCACATCGACGCGCTTTACGGCTATGCGATGACGCTCACCCGCGACACCTGCGAAGCCGAAGATCTCGTGCAGGAAACTTATGTGCGAGCGACAGCCGCGAGCAATCAGCCCGACAGCAATAGCAATCTCAAAGGCTGGCTGTTTGTCATCATGCGCAACGCCTGGCTGAACCAGCTCCGGCATCAGAACAGCGGACCGCGTTTCGTCGATCTCGATGCGAATGAACCGTCGATGGGTGAGGTCCAGGAGAACCCGCACGTCGTTTATTTGCGCAAGCTGGAACAAACACAAGTGCGAGAAGCCATCGAGAGTTTGCCGGACACTTATCGAGAGATCATCGTCTTGCGCGACATGGAGGGCTTTACTTATCAGGAGATCGCAACCGTGCTCGACTGTCCCGCCGGCACGGTGATGTCGCGTTTGGGCCGAGCGCGCGGGAAACTTCGCAAACTGCTGCACCGATCTTCTGTGAAGCCTCTGGCGATGAGTAGTAAGAGGAGTTTTTAGGTTTGAGAAAGTGTGAAGACATTCGTGGACGGTTGACCTTATATCTCGACGGTGAGTTGCAGGGTGATGAGCGCGCGACCGTCGAGGCGCACCTGTCTGAATGCGACTCGTGCGCGTCTCTCTTTGCGAGGGAGCTCAGCTTTCTCAAGGAAGTGAGAGAGAGTCGGCCGCTGCACGTCGCTTCGCCGGAGTTGCGCGCCAGGGTTCAGGGAGTCTTGAACAAACGGCAAGCGGTTGTTGGCGCGGAACGAAGTCCCAGGACGGCACGAACACAGTCAAGGTTTGGCTGGGTCGTAGCTATCGCAGCGGGACTGCTTGTCGTGCTTCTGCCGATCATCGTTTGGCGCATGGTACGCGTAACTGAAACACCGTCTGCCACGCGGCCTTCGAGTTTTGCCCTCATGGCTGCCGGTGCTCATCTGCGTCACATGCGCGGGCAGTTGCCGTTGGAGATGGAATCGACGAGTCCGCAGGACGTTTCGGCGTGGTTCTCAAACAAGGTGAACTTCCGCGTCAAGTTGCCGAACTATCAGGAGTCATCCGGGCAGGAAAAGTTATACACGTTGGAAGGCGCGCGGCTCGTCGGGTACCAGAATGACTACGCCGCTTACGTCGCGTACCAGATGGCCAATCGACACATCAGCCTGGTGATCACTTCGGATTCGGTGGCGAAACCTTCGGGAGGCGAGGAGATTGACGCGCGAGGCTTGAAATTCCACTACAACGCCATCGACGGATTGAAAGTGCTGACGTGGTCAGATCGCGGATTGACGTACGCGCTCGTATCTGACCTCGACGAGCGCGGCCAGCAGTCGTGCATCGTCTGCCACCAGGGCACGAAAGATCAGGACCTGATCGAGCCACTCAAACCACATTAAATCACGCGTTGCTAACTCATTTTGTGCCTTTTGTGCCTTTTTGTGGCTCAAACTGGTTTTGAGTACATCTTGATGATGCGCTCGATCGCTTCGCGGCAGACTTTGCAGAAGTGGTCCGTGCGCGAAAACATGATGCAGTCGACCTCCGGACGGTAGTAGCCGCGCGCTTCGTACATCGCGCCTTCAAACGCTCCCACCTGTCCGAAATACTTCTCAGCCGCAAACATCTTCTTCTCGTGCTCGAGTTCTTCCGTGAAGAGCGCTTCCATCTCTTCTTCCGGCCGCCTGTCTTTGCGTAACTGCCCGCGGCGCTTCTGTATCTCTCGTGAGTAAACTTCGAACGCCTCTTTGTTCCACGGCGTCGGGATCGGGGTCTTGTCCGCAATCGGTGAGACGAGGTGGCGCCACTTCAAAGTGCTCACATCGAGCAGCGCAGTGACGTTCGGTTCCCACGGTTCCACTTTTTCGGTGGGCGGAGTGTAAGCGACAGACGACGTGTAATATTCGTCCGCGAGCCCGGCGAAGTGATGCCCAAACTCGTGAACGAAGACGTAGTTCGCAAACGCATTGTCAGCAGCGACGGTGCTGTAGAGATTGAAGATTCCGCCGCCGCCGTAGGTGCGATTGTTGGCGAGCACTTCGATGAACTCGTAAGGCGCGAACTGCGCGGTGCGTCGCAACGCGCGGTTGTCGAAAGTCAGCACGTACCGTTCAGAACCGAACGCATCGTAAGTCGCGCCGATTGGCGAGTCGCGATAAATACCGGTTGAAGGTCTCGAGATGCCAGACTCGGCGGCCGGTGGAGCAAGCGCCCAAACATTGAAGCTCTTGCGATTCTCTTTGAACGGCGACGTCGAGAAGAGGACTTCGGTCAGGCGGCGCGCGTCAGCCTCAAACTTCTTTGCTTCCGCGGCAGTGTAACCGTCTCCGAGAATCAGAAAGTCGACTTTGGTTTCCGGCTCGCCTGTTTTCTGAATCGTGATTACGGGTGCGGGCGCCACCAGCTTGGCGCGATCGACAAATTGATCCGCCGGATCGATGGTCGTGGTCCAGATGTCTTTGAAGACGTTTTTGGCGTCGCGTTTCTTCAAGACGATGTTGACCGGCGACGCCGGAGCAGGGAAGCGCAACGACTCCTGAAACGTTCGCTTAATCGTCTTGGCCTCGTCCGTCGTTTCCCACTCGCCGTAGATCGACGCGAAACCACGCGAGTAGAGAAGCTGCTTGCTCTGGGCGTCGCGGACCTCGAACAGGTACTTGCCCAAATTCGACGAGTCGATCGCCTGCGCCGGGTCTCCGGGCCATGGCAGCGGTTCAATCACCACCCGATCGACGCTGAACACCTCCTGCGAAGCATCACCGGTGTGGTAGTAGTCGAGCCGCATCGTTTGCGGAGCGGCGATGGCGCTGGTGAAAGCCAGCAGGACGGCGGCCGCGGCGAGTATCAGTTTGCTCATGACGCGGATAATACAGAGTCAGATGGAGTTATGTCATCCGCGTGATCCGCTTCACATGCTATACTGTTGGACTTTTATGGCGAGCGTCCTCGAAATCATCCCACTCGGCGGTATCGGCGAGTTCGGAATGAATTGCATGGCTATGCGGTACGGCGACGAGATGTTGATTCTCGACGCCGGGATGGGTTTTCCTGAAGAGTCGGCGTACGGCGTCGACGTTTCGATCCCGAATTTTAGTTTTCTCGACGAGTATCGCGACGATATCACCGCGATAGTCCTCACACATGGTCACGAAGATCATCTTGGTGCGCTGCCGTACCTGCTCAAAAGGTTCAACGTTCCGGTTTACTGTTCGCACTTCACGGCCGGCCTCGCGGAGAGCAAACTCGAGGAGCACGAACTGCTCGACAACGTGCTGCTGCACCGCGTCGAACCGCGCGACGTGGTCGACATCGGCGTTTTTCAAGTCGAATTCATACGCGTCTCACACTCCCTCGTCGATTGCTTCTCACTCGGAATCAAGACGCCGGTCGGCACGATCATTCACACCGGCGATTACAAGGTTGACGAGACGCCCGTCATCGGCGAGCCCATTGATTTGCGATCTTTCCGGCGATACGGGCAGGACGGCGTGCTCGCGCTGCTTTCCGATTCAACCAACGCGACCGTACCCGGCCGCACTCCATCCGAGCGAGCAGTGATCCCTGCCTTTGAAGAGATTTTCTCCGAGGCGCAGGGCCGCATCATCGTCGCGGCTTTTGCGTCTTCGATTCATCGTTTGCAGATCGTGCTCGACGTCGCGCAGCAGTTTAATCGTCACGTCTGCGTGCTCGGTCGTTCGATGCAAAAGAACGTCGAGGTTGCGGACCGGCTGGGTTATCTCGACATTCCCGACGGGCTGCTGGTCGGACTGAACGAAGCGAAACTGATGAGCGACGATGAGATCGTCTTTCTCGTTACCGGCTCGCAGGGCGAATCGCGAGCGGCCCTCTCGCAGATGGCGATGCAGAGTTACAAGGGGTTGATGATCGAAGAAGGCGACACGGTCGTGCTTTCGGCGCGCATCATCCCGGGAAATGAGCGTTTGATCTCGCGGATGATCGGATACATCTACAAGCGCGGCGCGAACATCATCGAAGAAAAACGGCGGCTGGTCCACGTCAGTGGGCACGCTTCGCAGGACGACATCAGGATCATGACGGAGGCGGTGCGGCCGAAGTTTGTAGTTCCGATTCACGGCGAGTATCGCATGCTGTTCCGGCACAAGGAGTTTGTCAAAAACCATCTCGGGTACAGGGAAGAGAACATCATCCTGATCGAGAACGGCGATGTGCTGGAGCTTGATGGTGAGCGTGCGGCGGTGATCGACAAACGTGAGATCGGGCGCACATTTATCGACGAGAGTGGGTTCCAGGAGATTGACAGCGACACTGTGCGCGAGCGCAAGCAGTTGGCGTACGAGGGCGCGGTGACGGTTGTCGTAACGATCGACGAAGAGACCGGGGAGTTGGAAGGCGAACCGAGAATCACCGCGCGGGGTGTGCGCGGGTTGAGTTCCGATAATGGTTTTCGCGAAGATGCGAAGCGAGTGGTGTCGGCGGCGATTGCGGGCGCATCGCGGCAGACGCTCGCGGATGAGAGCCTGTTAAAAGAGCACGTGCGGGTCGAGTTGAAGCGGTTCATTCAGAAGCAGACCGGCGCGCGGCCGGTTATCACGCCGGTGATCGTGTTGGTCTAATCTTGTAAATCCTGTAAACATGACCTACTGGACCAACAAGGTCGTGATGATCACGGGCGCCTCATCCGGTATCGGACGAGGACTGGCGCTCGAGATCGCTTCTCGAGGCGCGAACGTTGGTTTGCTGGCACGCAGGCAGGAACTGCTGAACGAAATCGTCCGCGAGGTCACTGCGCATAACGTAAAAGCTGTCTCCGCTATAGCCGATGTTCGCGATGCGAAGGCAGTCAGAGCAGCAGCGGATCGCTTTCGTAAAGAGCTTGGCCCAATCGACGTTCTGATCGCGAACGCCGGCATCGGAACAACGCATCACGCGATCAAATTACAACCGGAACACGCCGCAGAGGTAATCGGCATCAACGTGCTCGGCGCGGTTAACAGCGTTGCGGCAGTCGCGCCGGAGATGGTCGAGCGCGGACAGGGCCGGCTCGTCGCGATTTCGAGTTTGGCCGCTTATCGTGGCCTCGCAAAGTCGGCAGCGTATTGCGCGAGCAAGGCCGCGCTCTCGTCGTACTTTGAAAGCGTTCGCATCGATCTACGCCACACGGGCGTCGGCGTGACGATAATTCATCCCGGGTTTATCAAGACCGATCTAACTGCCGGTCGAGGAGCGAAGATGCCTTACCTGATGGAGCTCGACTACGCCGTCAAGAAGATCGTTTCCGCAATCGAGAAAGAAAAGAAGACTTACGCTTTTCCCTGGCAACTCGCAACCATCGTGCGCGCCAGCATGCTCATGCCGCCGGCGATGTACGACTGGATTGCGGAAAGGAATTCTTTTAGAGAATAAGCCACAAACAAGCACAAAAACACGGAATGCTTTTTTTGTGCCTTCTTTTTGTGGCCGATTTGGAAATCTATGACCATCCTTCAAGCCATCTTCCTCGGCCTGGTTCAAGGCCTGACAGAATTCATCCCGGTCAGTTCAACAGCACATCTGGTTTTCGCGTCGCGTCTCGTAAATCTTTACGGCGGCGTCGACAAAACGTTGCAGGCTGAGCAGACCACCGCCACCATCGCCGTTATTCAGCTCGGCACTTTGCTCGCCGTCCTGATCTATTTTTCACGCGACATCGTCAACATCCTCGGCGCTTTTGTCTCCGATCACATCGCGATCTTAAGCCGCCGAAGTGAAGCTAAACTCTCGCGCGATGCGTGGCTTGGCTGGCTGGTAATTATCGGTTCGCTTCCGGTTGGGATCGTCGGTCTGCTGTTGAAGAAACAGATTGAAGGACCGTTCACTAAAAACCTGTGGGTGATCGCGACGATGATGATCGTCGTCGGCGTGTTGTTGGCGATTGCCGAGCTGGTTGGCAAAAGAGATCACGGGATGACGCAACTCCGCCTCGGCGATGCACTCGCGGTTGGCTCCGCACAGGTGCTGGCGTTGATCCCCGGTTCGAGCCGCTCCGGGTCAACGATCATGGGGGGCTTGTTCGCAGGCCAGACTCGTGAGACGGCGGCGAGGTTCTCTTTCCTCTTATCAATTCCGGCAATCGCCGCGAGCGGGTTGTTGGAGTTAAAAGAAGCAGTTGAAAAATTACCGTCGGGCAGCTACGGATCGCTTGCTGTCGCCACAGTGGTCTCCGGCGCGGTGGGATACGCGTCGATCTGGTTTCTGTTGCGGTTCCTGCGCACCCATTCGACGGGCGTGTTCATCGTTTACCGCGTGATCGTCGGTGCATTGATACTCGCGGCGTTGTCGTTGGGTTACATGTCCGCCAGTATTTAACCCGGGATTCGCATTTTCCGTGTTAATCTGTGGCGGATGAGTACCCAGCGACCACGAAGCCCGCGAGTGCCAGTCGAGTTTGCCGTCGACGTTGAAGGCACGGACGTTTCCGGAAAGTTGTTTCAGGTTCAGGCGAAGGCGACTAAAATCAGCCGCGGCGGAGCGACCCTCGTAATCGACGTCGACGTGCCGCTTGGCTCGACTGTACAGTTGACTCCAGCCAGCGGAAGTAAGCTGATGGCCGAAGTGAATGGCTCATGGATCGACGACATCGATGGGCAGCGCCGCATCGGTGTCAAACTCCTCGACGCTAATGGATGGTTCGCTGAGTGATCCGCGTCATCTGTGGTTAAAAGTAAATGAAAGCCAAACGCTGGATCGTGCGAGAGCATGATGCCGAAAGGGCCGCCTCACTGGCACGCGTTCTGGGTGTCTCACCAATCCTGGCTGCTCTTCTCATCAATCGTGGTTACGCCGACGAACGCGCGGCGCGCGTCTTCCTTTCTCCAACTTACGATCAACTTCACGAGCCTTATGCCATGCTCGGCATGAAAGAGGCCGTCGCTCGCCTCCAAAAAGCAATCAACACCGGCGAACGTGTGCTCATCTATGGCGATTACGATGTGGACGGAACAACGGGCACGGCGATCCTGCTGCGTGCGCTCAAACTCCTCAACGCAAACGTCGGCTTTCATATCCCGCACCGGTTCACGGAAGGCTACGGCATCCAACAAGCCGCACTCGAGAAGGCCGTCGCCAATGGCTACACGCTCGTAGTCAGCATCGACTGCGGCATTCGCGCTCATGAACCACTCTACTGGGCACGCAAAAATAATCTCGACGTAATCATCACAGACCACCATCTACCGGACGAAAAAGAAGGCGCGCCGCCGGCGTTTTCAGTGCTCAATCCCAACCAGGCCGGCTGTGAATATCCGGACAAACACCTCGCCGGAGTCGGGGTCGCTTTCAAGCTCGTTCACGCTTTGTTCCGAGAGCATGGACGCGAGGCGCAAGTCGCAGCGTTTATGAAGGTTGTCGCGATCGGGACTGTCGCAGACGTCGCCAGGCTGGTTGGAGAAAATCGCGCCATCGTAGCGATCGGTTTGAAGGATTTGGCGCGTGTCGCGAACCCCGGTTTGCGTGCCCTCATCGACGTTGCCGGTTGCGGAGACGGCAAGGGCATGACAGCATACGATCTCGGCTTTCGTCTCGGACCGCGCATCAACGCCGCCGGCAGAATGGACGCAGCGCGCGCGGTGGTTGAGCTCTTTGATACACGCGACTCGGATGAAGCGCGCAGGCTTGCCAACCATCTCGACGCGCGTAACGAGGAACGCAAGACGGTCCAGCAACAGATCATCGATCTCGCCGTCGCGGAGCTAAAAGATCCGAAGGACTGTTTCGTCGCCGTGATCGCCGGTGAAGGATGGCATCGGGGCGTCATCGGGATTGCGGCGTCGAAGATCGCTGAACGGCTCAATCGCCCGTGTGTAGTGTTATCGGTGGACGGTGAGGTGGCCCACGGCTCGGGACGCAGCATCGAGGCTTATCACCTGTTGAATGGATTGACTGCGTGTTCCGATCTGTTTGAGAAGTTTGGCGGCCACTCGCATGCGGCGGGCATCACGATTCGGCCGCAGCGAATCGACGAGTTTCGCCGCCGTTTGAATGAACATGCGGCCTCATGTTTGAAGCCCGAGGATTTGGAGCCGTCAGTGAATGTCGATTTGGAGTTGTCGCCCGAGACCGTGACGTTCGCTTTGGCAAGAGAGCTCGAGGCGTTAGAGCCTTTCGGCGCAGGTAATCCGCGTCCGGTATTTATGACGAAGAACCTGCGCTGCTTGTCGGAACCGGCTGTGATAAAGGACCGGCACCTGAAGCTGAGGCTTGCAGGCCCGCAGAACCGGCCGTTGGAAGCGGTTTGGTGGAATTGTATCGAGACGCCGGGGCAAACTCCTGAGTTGAAGGGCAGCATCGAACTCGCCTACATGCTCGAGGCGAATGCCTGGAATGGCGACTACCGGTTGCAGTTGAACGTTTTAGATTTAAGATGCAGGAACTAACACGCAAACGCGCGATTGCTCTTGGCCTCCGGGCCAGGGTGCCGGTGATTACGCGCCTCCTCGCGTTCGCGTTACTCGTGTCCGGCATCGCCGTTGTCGGCATTTCTTATTACAAGCTGCGCAACGTCGAAAAGTTCAAAGCGAAGTCTGAGAAACCTGAGCTGTCGAAAGAGGTGACGGGCCGCGTCGAAGGTTACGAGCAGCGCGTCACGAAAAACGATCGGTTGTACCTGTTGGTTAAAGCCTCGCGTGACATCACGTTTTCCGATGGCCATCACGAACTCGAAAACGTGAGCATGGCGGTTTATCCGCCCGAGGGCGACACGCCCGATCAGATCTCCGCGGCGCGAGCGATCTATCAGCCGTCGAATAACGTCGTTTCCTTCGAAGGCAACGTCAAAATCGAGACCAAAGACAAGCTGAAGGTCCAGACCGAGGCCCTTTCTTTTGATCAAAACAGTGGCATTGCGCAAACAGATTTCCCGGTCGCATTTGAACGTGAAAATGTTTCCGGTACGGCGCACGGCGCCCTCGTTGAACAAAAAAAGAAACGGCTGGACCTGAAGAGCAACGTGCAGTTGACGGTCGCGCCGGCCCAAACCACTGCTTCAACAAAACGCGCGCGCCCGGTATTGATCAAAGCTGCGCGCGGAACGTTTGAACAGCAGTCGCTTCAACTGACGTTTTCCGGCGGCGCCACTGTCGAGCAGGAGAGCGACATCCTGAGCGGCGATAACCTACACGCGTTTCTCAACCAGCAAAAGCATCTTGAACGTGCGGAGATCAGGGGCAACTCTTACATGCGCGTGATGGATCCCGGTCGCGCGGCAGAGGTTCATGCCGTCAACATGGACTTTTTCATGGACAAGGACCAGCGGCTCGAACGCGCGACTGCCGCAGGCGATATTTCGGCACGCACGCTTGACGGTGATGCTGACGTGCAGGTCACGGGCAGCAGTTCGCTCGAAGTTGCTTTTCAGGCGAACGGTGATGCCAGCTTGCTGAAACAGATAACCACGGGCGGCCGATCGGTAATCACGATGAGCGCGCCGAAATCGAAAGCAAGCGATCCGCGCGCCGCAAACAAACGTCTCACGGCTGACTCGGTAAAACTGATCTGGCGCAGCACGGGTCGCGATCTCGAAAAAGCGGAGGCGGCCGGCAACGCGGAGTTATTCATCGAACCGGTTGTTAACAGCGCCGGCGCTGAACGCAAGAAACTCAACGCACCGCAGTTTGACTGCGACTTCTTCGAAGCTGGAAACCTGACTCGCACTTGTAAGGCGACCGGAGGATCGAAAGCCGTTCTCGATCCAGTGCAGCCGGCGCAGAACCGCGGCACGCGCACGCTCACGTCGCAAAACATGACCGCGGTGTTTTTGAAAGACACGCAGGACGTCGAACGCGTCGACGCGCAAGGCGACGGTAAGTTCAACGAGAACGATCGCAACGGCGTCGCCGCAAACGTTTCGTACGTCGCCGCTGATCAAACTGTCAGACTCCGCGGCGGCGATCCAACTGTGTGGGACTCGCGCGGCCGCACGAAAGCCATCGAGCTCGATGCCGATCTCGCAAACGACGTCTCTTACGCGCGCGGCAGGACCACCACCACTTACTACAGCCAGGAACAAACAAACGGCGCTACGCCTTTTTCGAAGACGAAGAGCCCTGTTTACATTGCCAGCGAACGCGGAGAGTTTCGTCACGAAAGCGGGCAGGCAACTTACACCGGCAACGCGCGCGCGTGGCAGGACGACAACTTCGTCCGCGGTGACAAGCTCGTCATCTACGTCAACGACAAACGAATGGAAGCGAGTGGTCACGTCCAGACGGCGATCTACAACTTGAAACAGCGGGCGGAGAACAACGGGCCCGTCTTCGCCGCCGCCGATTCGATGTTTTATTCAGATCCGGATCGCACGATTCATTACGAAGGCAACGTCGATATCAAACAGGCAACCGATCGACTCACTGGCGGCGTAGCCGACGTCTATCTCAGCAAAGAGAAGAACGAGATGGAGAAGACGATTGCGCAGCGGAACGTCGTGCTGACTCAACCAAACAGAAAAGGTACTGGCGATTGGGTCGAGTACACCGCCGCGAATGAAATTGCTGTGCTCAAGGGGAACCCGGCCCGTGTTGAGGATGTGGAGCAAGGCAACACCGAAGGCAATCGTTTGACGCTCTCGTTGCGAGACGGTAAAGTCACGGCCGACGATGCTCGTGGACCACTTTCGCCCGGCCGCGTGCGCTCCACCCATAAAATCCGAAAACCATGAAGCCACCAGAAGGCACAAAATGCACAAAATGTCTGGTTGAATGTTTTGTGCTTTTTGTGTCTTGTTGTGGCTACAAAGAATGAACCCCGACGGCGCGCTTCGCAGCGCACACCTCGTTAAAAATTATGGACGCCGTCGCGTAGTCGATGACGTTAGTTTGCAAGTCGAAAAAGGTGAAGTCGTTGGGCTGCTCGGTGCGAACGGTGCCGGGAAGACCACGACCTTTTACATGATCGTTGGTCTCGAACGTCCCGACTCCGGCAACGTTCTGCTCGGCGATCAAGACCTCACGAAGTTGCCGATGTACTTGCGGGCGCGTCTTGGCATCGGTTACCTGCCGCAGGAACCTTCAGTCTTTCGCAAAATGACGACCGCGCAAAACATCCTCGCGGTGCTGGAGACCACCGGTCTTCGTCGTCGCGAACAGCTAAAACGTCTCGAAGAGTTGCTCGAAGAATTTGGTATCGGTCACGTGCGAAATACCCGCGGCGACGCGCTCTCGGGCGGGGAACGACGCCGCACCGAAATCGCGCGCGCGCTCGCGACGGAACCGCAATATATCTTGCTGGACGAACCCTTCGCGGGCATCGATCCAAAAGCAGTAGATGATATTCAAAACGTAATACTCTACTTGCGAAATCGTGGTATCGGCATCCTCGTCACCGATCACAACGTGCGCGAAACACTGGGCGTGACCGACCGTGCTTATATAATGGCGGAGGGCAGGATTTTCCGGTCGGGCCAGCCCCGCGACCTCACCGAAGACGCCGAAGTACGACGGCTTTATCTGGGAGAAAAGTTTCGCATGTAACTTTTGTATTCTTTGTGACCTTTTGTGGCACAGAGTCTGCCACGGGCCGCTTTAATCGGTTATAATCCTTCCCGTGCGGCCACAAGCCGCGATAATCCAAAAGACGAAGTAGTCTCGGCACCTGATCTGAGGAATGTCTCTTAAACTAACTACCAGCCTCTCCCAACGGCTCGTGCTGACGCCACAATTGCGGCAGCGCATTGAGATGTTGCAGATGACTTCGCTCGAGTTGAGCGATCTCATTCAGCAACAGTTGTTGGAAAATCCTGTATTGGAAGAAGTGCCGACGCAGGAAGAGGTGCAGGAAATCGCGGAGAAGGTCCTCGATCACCTGGCCAGCTCCGATGCGGAGACGCCATTTGAAGATCGAACTCCCGAAGCAGCAGCTCCCTCGACGAACGGTTCCGGCGACGCCGACGTTTTGGCGAATTTACCCGTGGACGGCGACGGCGGTGAAGCTGTAGCGACTGCCGATCATGACGAAGGAGCCGCGGAAGACGGAGTTGCCGACGAAGCGCCGCGAGATGCTTTTGAAGAGATCGACTTCGGACGCGAGTTTCAGGATTATCTCGATCCCGGTTACAAGACGCAGGAGATCGAATACAAGGAAGATGCTCCTACCTTCGAACAGTTTCTGACCCGCCCACCATCACTGGCGGAACATCTCGAATGGCAACTGCACATGAGCTCGATCGATAACGAGCTCATCGATCCGGCGATCTGTGTCATCGGCAACCTGAACGCCGACGGCCGTCTCAACGCCACGAATGAAGAGATGGCGGCGATGGAGAAAGTTTCCGAAGATGCAGTGGAGCGCGCTCGCCAGGCTGTTATGCGTCTCGATCCGGTGGGCTGCGGCGCGCGTGACGTTAAAGAGTGCCTGCTGGTCCAACTCGAAGTTTTAGGCGAGAGCGATCGGCTCGCGACGAAGTTGATCGGTGAACATCTTCCCGACCTGCAACAGCACAAGCTGCCTCATCTCTCGAAACAGATCGGCGTTGACGTCGAGACGCTGCTCAAAGAGTTGGAGTTTATTCGCACGCTTGATCCGTACCCCGGCCGCCGTTACTCGTCAGAAGAGCCGATTCTTATCAGTCCTGAGATCTACATCGAGAAGCTCGACGAGAACGACGACGAGTACATCATCTATTTCGCCGATGACGGCAGCCCGCGCCTGCGCGTGAGCCAGCAGTACCAGCAGATGCTCAGCCAGGGAGTCAGCAACGAGACGAAGAGTTTTATTCGCGAGAAGATGCGTTCGGCAGTCGACCTGCTGCGAAACATCGAACACCGCCGCCAGACGATCTACAAAGTCGTCGAATCCATCGTGCAGCGCCAGAAAGATTTTCTGGACCACGGCGTGCAGCACATCAAGCCGATGATGTTGAAAGATATTGCGGAAGACATCGGCATGCACCTGTCGACTGTTTCGCGAGTGGTCAATCGAAAGTATGCGCACACGCCGCAAGGTGTGATCGAGCTACGCCGCTTTTTCACGGAAGGCATGTTGAACGAAGAGGGCGAAGAGATCTCGACGCGCATCATTAAACTGAAGATCAAGAAGTTAATCGAAGAAGAAGATTCGCATAATCCGATTACCGACGATCAGGTAGTTAAAATATTGGCTAAGGACGGAATAAAACTATCGCGTAGAACGGTCGCGAAATACCGCGACCAAATGTCGATCCCCGGTTCGCGCGAGCGCCGCGCCGTTGTTTAGTGCCCCTCTGAGCGCGACGCAAATTCAAGTTTCGTTATAACTGTTGTTGCGTCGAGCCTGACTTCGGTGGTTTCGTCTGGCCGGCGCATTGGCTTTGCTCAAAAGTCAGGAGCGCGTACTTGGAGTACCGTAACGCGGTAGCGTCGGGTGAATCTGTTGCATGAAATATTCTTCGTATTGATGCACCATGTCGACCCGAGGCTACCGCGTTACGGTACTGACCGTCTCCAACAGTGACGTTTGAGGCAAAGCTCGGCATTGGTATCTTTTTCACCGGTTCGAGGAGGGAGGCGACTGATGAAATTTGAATACACTGGCAGGCACGTTGAAGTGTCGCCGGCAATCCGGCGTCACGTTGAAGATCATTTCAAGAAACTCGATCACATTTTCAACGACCAGGCCTTGAGCACTCACGTAATTATCGACGTCGAGAAAAATCGCCAGATCGGAGAGATCATTGTGTCGTGGCGTGACCACACGTTGACTGCCAAAGACACGAACGCAGACATGTACATGGCGCTCACCCGCGCGATGGCGAAGATCGAGAAGCAGGCAGTCAAACTCAAAAAGAAGATTATCGATAGAAGCCAAAGTGCCACGTCGGCCTCGCGCGTGGCGCCGCAGCCCGATGGGAATTTGGAAGCGACGCCGCGTCCCCCACGCATCATTCCCGCGCGCCGGTATGCAGTGAAACCAATGACGGCGGAAGAAGCGGCGCTGCGACTGTCAGACGAGGCGGATCAGTTTTTAGTTTTTCGCGACGCGGATACGCAGCGCCTCGGCGTGATCTATAAACGGAAGGACGGAAACTACGGCCTCATCGAGCCATAACAGTTTCAGGCACAACGGAGCACAAGAAGCACAAATTGTCTCTAACACATTTTGTGCTTTTTGTGCTTCTTTGTGGCTTAAAGAGAACTTGTGAACAGCGTCCCGGATATCGTCATCATCACCGGCCTCAGTGGCTCCGGAATGTCTTCCGCCACGAATGCCTTTCAGGATCTCGGATACTTCTGCGTCGATAACCTTCCCATCACGATGCTGCCGACGTTCGGCCGCCTCGTCACTGACGACGAGGAAAAAGGAATCCGCCGTGCCGCTCTCGTGATCGATATTCGCGAGGGCGGCTTTCTCGCCGACTTCGAAAAACAACTCGATGCGTTGCGTGCTTCAGGGCTGAACGTAACGGTGCTCTTTTTCGAAGCGTCTGACGACGTTTTGCAGGCCCGTTTCAGCGAAACGCGCCGGCCTCATCCTGCCGAGAGTGGGCAGGGATTGCTGGCGGCAATCGGCGATGAACGCCAGGCCATGGCGAAGATTCGCTCGCTCGCGGATCAGATCATCGACACCTCGGACCACACCGTTCATACGCTGCGCAGCTTTCTGCTCGAGCGGTTCAGTCCCGATCGAGAAGGCGCGCCGATGCGCGTGCAGGTGATGAGCTTTGGGCACAAGTATGGCAACCCGGGCGACTTGGAGTTATTGTTAGACGTCAGGCACTTGCCCAATCCGCACTTCGTGCCCGAGCTGAAACGCCTGTCGGGCCACGACAGTCGGGTGGTGAAGTACATGCGCTCGAATCATGAAGTCGAGGAGACGCTGAGACGCTTTACCGATTTGCTTGCTTACCTGTTGCCGCTCTACAAACGTGAGGGCAAGTCGTACGTCGCGGTTGGGATCGGTTGCACGGGTGGAAGGCATCGTTCCGTGATGATCGCAAATGCCCTCGCTCGCGCGCTGCGCCGTGAGGGTTTTGACGCACACGCCTCACATCGCGATGTGCGAAAGCATAAACAGCATCGACGTTGATCTCCGTGATTAAGGATCGAGGATGAGCACAGAACTTAAAAGAGTCGCGGGCGTGATCGTGACGCATGGCCATCTCGCAGGCGAACTGCTTGCGGCCGCGGAAATGATTGTTGGGCCAATCTCACACATCGCCGCAGTCTCCATCGGTTGGCACGACGACGTGGATGTCGCGCGAGAAGAAGTCCAGCGAGCGATCACACGCGTTTCGCAAAACCGTGGCGTCCTCTTGCTCACCGATATGTTTGGCGGTACGCCGACCAACATCGCTTCAATGTTTCTGGAGGAAGGGGCTGTCGAGGTCGTAACCGGAGTCAACCTGCCGATGGTTATCAAACTCGCCACCGCCACCGCGGAGGACACGCTTTCGGAGATCGCGCGCAAGATCTGCGACCAGGGACGGCAGGGAATTTACCTCGCCGGCGCCTTGCTCGCAACGCCACCCAAAACCGGAGCTGATTGAAAGTGGCCGAACGCAGACTCC
>DASSEB010000062.1:0-5102 GCA_035696765.1 Pyrinomonadaceae bacterium
GGGCGCGCTTCGTCGCCGCTTCAAGAATCGCAATCAACAGTAGGTCACTCAGCACGGGAGACTAAACATGTATACGAGGCCAATGATTCTTCCCCTCGATTCGACTGGCCGGATCTACGTTCTCGAAGATGAAAAGGGACAGGTAGTGGGCACGGGCTCGAGAGAAGTATGTGAAACGATGATGTACCTGATCGGCGCCGGCTTGTCACCGGCAACTGAACCGGCAAAGACCGGGACTCGCAGTAACGTTCGCGCTGCGATAACCATATAAAACCTGCTCAAAGGTGCTCCTTCGATTCTGGAACAGGCGAGCTTCCTGTTCCAGAAATTTTTTTCTGGAGATAGCAGGCGATTGGTTCTTTAGATTAGATATCCTGGAAAAGACGGACGGTTGGTGCAGCGGCGGGCAGGCGGGGGGCGGCCCATAGGCCGCTTTTTTGTATTTCCACATCCGCGCTGGTTCGCGTTAATCTGTGGGCGTGCAACCTGTACTCTCCGCTGAACAGATCCGCGAGATCGATCGCCTCACCGTCGAGAACTACCACACCTCTTCCCTGCTCCTGATGGAAGCCGCGAGCGCCGCTTGTCTCAACGCCATCCGCGTGCGACTCGAAGATGATCTGGCTGACAGGCGAGCGCTCATTCTGTGTGGCAAGGGTAACAACGGCGGCGATGGCGCGGCGCTGGCCCGGGCAATGACACGCGCCGGCATGCACTGTAGCGTCGTGCTCTTCGGCAAACTCGCAGAGACTTCAGGAGACGCGCACACCAATTTCGAGTCGGTGCGCCGGCTCGCGAGCTTCGAAGCCGGTTCCCCGGAGTCACCTGCTCCGCTTACGTTTATCGAATGCGACAGTGTCGCGGCGTGGGAGCAGATGGCGAAACCGCGGCGCGCCTACGATGTCATCGTCGACGCGCTCTTCGGAACGGGTTTGACGCGCCCGCTCGAAGGTGTGTTTCTGAAAGTTATCGAACACTTGTCGATGCTGCGCGAGGCGCGCGACCGCGTTTCAGGCGTGTGTCCGCTGATCGTGTCGATCGACATTCCGTCAGGGCTCAATTCCGACAAGGCAACACCGATTGGACCGGCCGTACAGGCTGATCTCACCGTGACGTTCACGGCGGCAAAGGCTGCTAACGTTCTGTCTCCCGCGTGCGACTTTGGCGGCGAGATCGTCGTCGCGGACATCGGTTCTCCGTCTTCGTTGATCGAAGCGACCAAGCCCTGGTTGTTTCTGACTGAAGCCGAAGACGCGCGGCAGTGGCTGGCGAGCACGCGCTACTCACGCGAGTCGTACAAGAACACGCACGGGCATGTTTTGATTGCGGCGGGATCGCGTGGTTACTCCGGCGCAGCGGCTTTGTGCGGAAACGCCGCGATGCGCTCCGGAGCCGGGTTGGTGACGATCGCCACCCCTGCTTCGGCGCAGTCTTCTGTAGCGGGCAGAGCGATGCCGGAAGTTATCACTACCGCGTTAGCCGAGACAGACCGCGGCGCTGTGAGCGACGAGGCGGCGAACCATTTTCTGCAGCTCGCCGAAAAGGCTACTGTCGTGGCAGTTGGACCAGGACTCACCTCCGACGATGAGCGCACGCGGCGATTTGTTCGCGCGATCGTGGAGCGTCGCACAAAGGCTTGCGTGATCGACGCCGATGGATTGAATTCACTTGCGCCCTGGCCTGCCGATCTGAGTGGATCAAACCACCTTCCACTCGTGTTAACGCCGCATCCGGGCGAGATGCTGAGACTGATTGGTACGGATAACAAAACGGCGCTGGACGATCGCGTGGCGGCGGCGCGTGAGTTCGCCACTGCTCACCAGGTCATTGTTGTTCTCAAAGGTTCGCGGCCGTTGGTAGCAGCGGCGGATGGTCGCGTGTTCATTAACCCGACTGGAAATGCAGGACTCGGAACCGGAGGCTCGGGCGACACGCTCACCGGTCTCATTTCCGGCTTCCTTGCTCAAGCCTACGCGACGCTCGTAGACGAAGCCGATCCGGTTGCAGCGACTGTCGCCGCGCTTTATGTCGGCGGCCTCGCGGGAGATTTCGCCGCGAAGAAATTGGGAATGCGAACGATGGTCGCTTCCGATATTCGCGACCATTTCAGCGACGCGATCTGCTTTCTCGATCCACGTGGAGAAGAGCCATAACCACCCACATCCCAACAGGCGAGTTCATCAGCCAATCTCCTGAGTCGACGTTCAATTACGGTCACCAGATCGGGGCACGACTCGAAGGCGGTGAGATTCTCTTACTCAGCGGCCCACTCGGCGCCGGCAAAACGCTTTTCGTAAAAGGTATCTGCGCGGCACTCGGCGTGGCAGAAGAAGACGTCACGAGTCCTTCATTCACACTCGTAAATCCTCACGCGGGACGTCTACAGCTCTACCACATCGACCTCTATCGATTAGATGAAGGCGCCAGCGCCGCCCACGCCGTCGACCTCGACGATTTGCTCGCTGACGAACGCGCAGTGATCGTGATCGAGTGGGCCGAACGAATGGGCAACTACCCCCTCCCCGGCAACGTCTGGCGCATAACTATCGAAGGCGACGGCGACGCGCCACGTCGGATTTCGATATTCAGTAGTGGCTAAACAATGTCGCCACAAAAAGGCACAGAACGGTGAGTCTACCTTTTTGTGCTTTTTCTGCTTCTTTTGTGGTTGTCTTTGCGCCTTTGCGGGAAAACTCTTAACATTCTGACGAAAACAAATTCAAGGAGAGACTCACGAAATGCCATATCCCGAAATCATGATACGCCCTATGCGGGAGGATTTGACTCGACTCGGAGCGGAGGAACTTAGAACGCCCGAGCAAGTCGACGAGACGATTCGAAATAGCAAAGGCACGTTGATGGTGGTGGTGAATTCAATTTGTGGCTGCGCCGCCGGAAAGGCGCGTCCTGGTGTCGCGCTCGCGCTTCAGAATGAAGTTAAGCCAGACAAGGTGGCGACCGTGTTTGCCGGGGCTGACATCGACGCGACTGAAAGAGCCCGCAGCTACTTTACCGGTTATGGACCATCATCTCCGTCGATCGCGCTGCTGAAAGACGGCGAGCTGGTTTACATGCTCGAGAGATACCAGATCGAAGGCCGCAACGCGCACGAGATCGCGGGAGAGCTTACGCAAGCGTTCGAGAAATACTGTTCGCAAAATTAGCCACGAGAAGGCACAAAAAGCACAAAAGAGTCGTGCACTCTTTTGTGCGTCTTTGTGGCTATCTTCCCAACAGTCTCATCAGCTCCGAATGCAGCAGCACAACGTCAGGCGACTGTTGCAGGGCGAGAAAGTAGTTCTTCTGAAACTGACTGCCCGTTTCCGCGGGCGCTAACAGCGTCTTCGCCCTCTCGATCAATGCCTTGGCGTCAGCTTCCGTCGCAGGCTTGTCACTGTCGTGCGTGTCGAGCGTCTCGTCGATCTGCACGATGAGTTCTGAAAGACGGTGCAGCCAATCAAACCACGGATCCTTCAGCACTAATTGCAAAAACTCGTAACTGTTGTTGATCCGGCCCCGTGCCCGCTCGTAGTCGCGGCGCTCGAGATCGAGCAATGTCTTGTGCAGCCGCAACAATCCCTGCCGCAACGCCTTCAAACTGTCCCGTGTCGTGTCCGATACCCTGTCGTTCGTCATAAACGTCCCTCTCCATTCGCTATGTTATGATCCCGCCGATGCCCAGCGCCATCTCCCTCGACACTCCGGTTGAGGATCTTCACAGCTTTCGAATCGCACGATTAGGTGAGACGCTCTCTCACAAGCTCGCCAAGGCCCTCGCCAGTCAAACTCACAAGAAGAGTTCCGCCGAAGTCACAGTCGAAGATCTACTCACCTACTTTCCGATGCGTTATGAGGATAGATCTCGTCCTGCTTTGATCAAAGAACTGCGCGACGGCATGGAAGCGTCGCTCGAGCTTACCGTCACGCATGCGCACGGCTATCCGGTGAAGAAGGGTTACGGAAGACCACAGCTCTTCATCTTTGAAGTTGCCGGAATCGACGCGGCGAAGACGGGCCGAGAAGTGATTGTCTGGTGGTTCGTGTCGGGCCGGCGCGCTTACGACATCGTCAAGTACTACACCGCGCGACTCGTGCCCGGAGTTCGCTTTATGACTTTTGGCAAGTGGGAATGGGAAGCGCGCCGCAACACTTACAAACTGAGGCTGAATAAACCTGCCGACGAATTGGAAGTTCTTTTGCCGCCCGAAGCGGGCGACGAAGACGATCCGGAACAGGTCGAAGAGAACCGGCCGGATCCATCTCTGGCGGCGATTCATGTCGGGCGGCGCGTGCCTGTGTATCGCAAACTCGGCGAGTTCAACTCGAAGCGCGTGCGAGAAATCGTGCATGCGGTCCTTGCTGTACTCGACGATGAATCGATCGAAGAGACTTTCCCTCCGGATCTGCTACACCGAACAAAACTAATCAGCCGCGCGCAAGCATTACGTGAGATTCACTTTCCTCCGCAAACCGCCTCGATGACCGATTACGAAATTTCGCGCAGTCCGGCACACGTGCGCATGATCTTCGAAGACTTCTTCTGGGTGACCTTCGCCATTGGAGTGAAGCGGGGCCAGCGCGTGAAGGAATCGAAAGACACCCCAGTGCGCATCGACAAGCCGGTTAAAGACGCGATCGCGTCGGTGCTGCCGTTCAAGCTGACGGCGGCGCAACGCAAAGTCACCGCGCAGATCTTCAACGACATGAAATCAACCGCTCCGATGAACCGTCTGTTGCAGGGCGACGTCGGCAGCGGCAAAACCATCGTCGCCGTAATCGCGATGATCGCGGCGATGCAAAACGATCTGCAAACCGCGCTGATGGCGCCCACTGAAATTCTTGCGGAGCAACACGCGCGCAGTGTCAAACGCCTGCTCGCAAAGACGCCGTATCGCGTGGAGTTGCTGACCGGTTCACTGCGCGCGGCGGAGAAGCGACGTCTCCAGACGGCATTGAAGGAGGGCGAAATCAACGCGTGCATCGGAACGCAGGCGTTGATCCAGGAAGCAGTCGCGTTTGCGAAACTCGGCCTGGTGGTGATCGACGAACAGCATCGTTTCGGCGTGATGCAACGGGCGGAACTGCGCGCGCGCGGGCTCAAT
>DASSEB010000063.1:0-21242 GCA_035696765.1 Pyrinomonadaceae bacterium
CGCCGCTAAACCATCTGCCTTTATGACCACCGGAGCTTCAGCAGAACCGAATTCGCCGCTTCGGAGATACTCGAGCGCGTGGGCAGGCGATTCCGCCACGCGATAAGCGGCCGTGGGAATGTGGTGGCGTGCCATGAAGTCTTTTGCAAAGATCTTGCTTGCTTCGAGTCGCGCCGCAGACGCGTTCGGACCTACAATCGGTAAAGACCGGGCGGCAAAAAGATCCACCAGTCCGGTTGCAAGCGGCGCCTCGGGTCCTACAAAAGTGAGGTCAATCTTTTCAGTGTCGACGAACTCCGCTAGCGCTCGATGATCATCGACCGGAATATTGATGATTTGGGCAATCTGCCCAATGCCCGCATTGCCCGGAGCACAGAAGATTTGAACGGGTTCAGTTGAAGTGTTCCGAATCGCCCAGACTATGGCGTGCTCACGTCCGCCCGAGCCGATAATCAATATTTTTCTCATTTTTTCAGTAGCAAGCCTTCGTTCAAGGCAAAGATAACCTGTTTTTGCAGGATTTACCTTGACACAATTTCGCCATAGATATATACAAATCAGACCAACAGCGGCCGCTTGCGGCTGAAATCTTTACCTCATTGGTGCAAGCCGAAGAGCGTACGGTATTCACGTTAATCTTATAAGCCCGCCCGGCATCAGGTTTCTAGGTTAAGCGTACCCGAGGGGAGTAGATCATGGCACAGACGGAAGTCGCCCACGCATTAGAAATGAGTCTCGACACGGAATATCAGGATCGCCCAATCAGATGCGTGGATTGTAACGAGAACTTTATTTGGACCGCGGGCGAGCAGGTATTCTTTCACGACAAAGGCCTCAAAAACGAGCCCAAGCGATGCAAGCCTTGCAAGCAGGCCAAGAACGAACGCTTAGCCGCCATCGCCGCCGCGCAATCGTCGGGAGTGCGACAACGTATCGAAGTCTCGGTGCAATGCGCACAATGTGGACAACAGACAACGGTTCCGTTTTATCCCTCCCAGGGACGGCCGGTTTACTGTCGCTCATGCTTCCTCGCCGGTAGAGTTTCGAACGGTGACGGCACTCAAAACTGATCACCCGCCAACGTGCACGATCGGACGTCGCTCGGAATCTCTCTCTGCCTGTCGTAATACCTCGTGTGTGACTGGAGCAGTATCGCCTTCTCCAAACGCAATGTACTTCAGCAAGTACGAGATCGGATTACCCTCGCTCCAACCAAAGTAAACGTGCGGCAGTTTGCCCATTTCGTCTCGCAGGTAAAGCAGAAACGCGGCGATGGCATTCGGCACCGCCGGCGACTCTGTTCGTAGTATGCGATAACCGTCGACTGACTCACCGCGAATAGATAACCTCCCCGCAAATTCAGAAGCGTCACCCGCCGTAACTTCGAAGAACAAGATAGGCTCGCCGGGAGGAATGTGATTGTCGGTCCGCTTCTCTTCCTCCTTTTGGGCGTACTCGTCCGCGTCTCCTCTGTCTTTGCGGTTCGCGATAATTCGAATCGTGCCCTTTGCCGCATCCTTGATGAACTGGCGTGCCTGATCGTCCAATTCGATCTGTTGAACTCGCAGTTCAGTCGAGCGGTACACTCTTGAAAATAACGAAGCCAGAATGATCGTCAGAATAAAAAACGAAGCGATCTTGATTCCTTCGGGTCGCTCGTGAATGTTCTGAATGGTCGTGTATACGAAGATTAACGCGATGGCGGCATAGGCGTGCCACCGTTTCTCTTTTTTGCGCGCTGCGAGTGTCACCGCAATGGCGGCAGATGTCATCAAGACTAGTACACCCGTAGCGTAAGCTCCGCCCTGCTGGTCCACGTCGGCACTGAAAATGATTGTGACGGCGAACGCGATCACGATTATGACAATCACTAACGGTCGTGCCGCTCTGGCCCACTCCGGCGCCATCCCGTATCGCGGCAGGTATCGAGGCACGATACTTAACAAACCTGCCATCGCAGAAGCGCCGGCGAACCAGAGAATCAGGACCGTGCTGAGGTCGTAAACTGTTCCAAAGATATTTCCAAAGAATTGGTGGGCGAGGTATGCGATTGCACGCCCATTCGCTTCGCCGCCCTCAGCAAACTTTTCCGCCGGAATCAGGATCGACGTCACGAAGCTGCTGCTGATCAGCAGCACGCTCATGATTAGAGCTGCTGAGCGGAGCAACTTCTTCGTGTTGCGAATGCGACCACGAATCAGCCGCCGAGTTTTGGCCTCCTCGCGAACGCCGATGCGAGTGGATTGAATGTTTGCGAAGTCGTCGTCACTCAGATCCGCCTGTCCCTTAACGAGCGGCATCACCGCCACGCCGGTCTCAAAACCCGAAAGCCCGAGCGCGAGTTTAGGGAACAGCATCAATGAGACGCCCACAATGAGCCACGCATTTCCGTTCACGCGCGGGTGTTGGAAAAGTGCTTGCTTCCATTCGGGAAAGTGATATGGATGCGTAAAAAGCTGGTACAGCCCGAACGAGATGACAATTGTGTTCAAAAACAGGTAAACCGCGACCAGCATGACCGCGATGCCGATCGCCTCTTTGAACCCACGTAGAAAAATAATGCCGAGCACGGCGATGAGGGCGAGTGTTACTCCGATCTGGTGCTTCAGTATTTGCGGAGTAAACGGATTTTCGATGATATGGGCCGTGGCGTCGGCAGCCGAAAGAGTGATCGTGATGATGAAGTCGGTGGCAACGAACCCAAGCAACACGAGCACGAAGAGCTTGCCTTTCCAGCGTGAGAGCTGGTGTTCCAGCATCGAGATGGAACCTTCGCCGTGCGGACTCTCTTCGGCGACGCGATTGTAAATTGGCAGCGCGCCGAGAAGTGTGAGCAGAACGAGGATCAGTGTTGCTATCGGAGAAAGAGCTTGTGCGGCGAGGAATGCGATGCCTGGCTGGTACCCAAGGGTCGAGAAATAGTCGACGCCTGTCAAACACATCACCTGCCACCAGGGATGTTGCCGGTGAGGAGTAGCGTGATCGGTATCTTTTTGTGTGGACCCTTTAAATAACCAGAGCTTAAAACGGCGGCCTGCGATTCTTCTCGTCGAACGATTGAGCATTGCTGCCCTTCCCTTAGCCTACGAGGTTAGCTGACGGGCTCGAAGTGGAAGTGTTCGTCGCGAGCAATTGTGCTCGACGATTAGCCCCTTGTTTCGACTCAACGAAACGCTGGTTCCCCCGTGTTGTGAGGTCCTGCGACCTCGAGCAACTTCGGCAGACATTTAATTTTCAACCCTTTGGAATGTTACCCCAAGAAAACGTTCACGCAAAGGCGCAAGCTGACCTTCCTTTGTCGTCTTTGCCCTGCGTGAACAAGCTCACCCGCCCACGTGCACGATCGGTCTTTGCTCCGGATCCTTTTCCGCCTGCCGCAGCACCTCGTGTGTTACCGGCGCTGTGTCACCTTCGCCGAACGCAATGAATTTCAACAAGTAAGAAACCGGGTTCCCTTCACTCCAACCAAAGTAAACGTGTGGCAACTTTCCGGTTTCGTTTCTCAGAAAGAGCAGAAACGCCGCGATCGCGTTCGGCACCGCCGGCGATTGGGTTCGCAGGATCTTAAACCCATCCACTGTCTCGCCTTTAATCTTCAGCACGCCGGAAAACTCCGATGCATCTCCGGGTGTAACTTCAAAGAAGAGTATCGGCTCGCCTGCCGGGATGTGATTGTCGATCCGCTTTTCCTTTTCTTTTGCTTGATACTCGAGCGCGTCGCCGCGGTCGCACCGGTTGGTGATGATGCGCACCGTGCCCTTCGCCGCTTTGCGGATGAACTCACGCGCCGTGTCGTCGAGTTCGATCTTCTCAACTCTCAACTCGGTCGAACGCCACACACGAGAGAATAGTGAGCTGATGACAATGGCAACTATGAAGATTACTGCAATCTTCAGACCTTCAGGTTCGCCGACAATGTTGGTGATCGTCGTATAAGTGAATACCAAAGAGATCAACATGAAGGCCCACCACACACGTTGACCGCGGCGGTACGCGGAGAGTGTCACTGCAATCGCCGCCGAAGTCATCAGCGCGAGAACGCCAGTGGCGTACGCGCCGCCCTGCGCATCGACGTCAGCTCTAAAAAGAATCGTCACTAAAAAACAGATGAGCGTAAAAACAACGACGAGCGGACGTGTCGCGCGTGCCCACTCGGGCGCCATGCCATATCGTGGCAGGTAACGCGGAACGATGTTGAGTAAACCCGCCAGCGCAGACGAACCCGCAAACCAAAGGATTGAGATGGTGCTCAGGTCGTAGACAGTGCCGAACACGTCGCCGAGGTAAACATGAGCGAGGTAAGCGAGCGCTCGGCCATTCGCGCTTCCCGCTTCCTGTGTCTCAGTCTCAGCACGAAATTCTTCGGCCGGGATCAACATCGTGGTCACGATACTGCTCGCAAAAAGCAGGAAGCTCATAATCAACGCTGCGACCGTGAGTAACTTGCGCGTGTTCTGTATGCGTCCCGCAAGTTGGGCCGCTGATTCGCCGGGGCGGGTGAGATGAACCAACTCCTCCTGGTTCTCACGGGTATTCAACCCGCCTCTCACCAGCGGCATTACCACCACACCAGTTTCAAACCCCGACAAGCCCAGCGCGAGTTTTGGAAACACCCAGAGCGCCGTCCCAATCATGAAAAGAGGATTTTTGTACGTCCCGAACAGAGCCCGAGTCCAGTCCCAGAGAACATTCGGGTTCGTGAAGATCTCGTAGAAACCTACCGCGACAACGGTGAAATTCAGCGCCAGATAGATCGCGACCAGAAACACTGCGATCCCAACAGCCTCCTTGAATCCGCGCAGAAAGATTGCCCCGAGGCCAGTGAGCAGAACGATCGTGACGGCGATCCGGTGATGAAGGAAATCGAGGTGCTCCATCACAAACGGATTCTCGACGATGTGTGCCGTCGCGTCAGCCGCTGAGAGTGTGATCGTGATTATAAAACTGGTGGTGGCAAATCCGAGTAAGGCAAGGACGAAGAGTTTTCCCTTCCAACGCGAAAGCAGGTTCTCGAGCATCGAGATTGAGCCGTCGCCGTGAGGACTTTCCGCAGCGACGCGCCGGTACATCGGGAGCGCGCCGAAGAGAGTGAGAAAGATCAGAACCAGGGTAGCGATTGGCGAGAGCGCGCCCGCCGCTATGAATGCAATGCCGGGCTGGTAACCGAGAGTAGAAAAATAATCTACGCCGGTTAAGCACATCACCTGCCACCAGGGATGCTGCTTGTGCGCGGTCGAATCGTGCGCTGAACCGCTTCGTTTTACGCCCTCAAAAAGCCAGAGGTTGAACTTGCGCCGTGATCGCTGGAACAGCCCCATGTGATGTTAGTCAACAAAAAAAGCGGGCGGGGGCCTCCCACAGCCCCCACCCTAAGGCCACGTGTCCTCACCCCACGCGACCACTTCGTCCACCGGGGAGGTGAACGCAAGCGGATTATGCAATAGTCCGTCTAAACTTTCAACCGGCTTATGATTTTTAGCGCGACTCACAACACTCATTGCAGCGAGTGTAAATGATCAAAAAACTTATAGACCACATAAGCAACTTCAATCGACAGGTGAAAGCCGCCAGCGTGGTCCATGGACCAGCACTTTGCTTCACTACCTCTCGACGGCGCGCCCGTCAGGCGCCGGGGCAGCCTGTGCGTTCTTCGCTTCGGCGTGGGCCAGGTCCGAGAACGCCACAATCATTAGCAGTACGGTAACGCCCAGCGTGCAAAGAATATAAAGAATCGCGGTCTTCTCGAGGTAAATCAGAGTGATAACAACCGCTGCCAGGCCAAGTGCCCATAAGGCCGTGATAAGTTTTCGACGCCGGCGATCGCCGGCCAGTGTTTTTCGATTCATTCTGTTAACTCAGCAATATGAAACTCAGTAGATGATGCGATTCGGCAGGTACATTCCGGTCGTATTAATGGCGCTCTGCATGCCTCCGGTAAGAGCACCCATCACCGTCGCTCCGATGCGATCTTTTGAAAACAGACCGGATTCACCCACTTCGATAACGTCGTAGGCCTGCAACACAAAGTCCGGTTTCTGGTTCTTCTTGATAGCCGCCACATCGACATGAATAACTTCCTGATTCGCCGAACCGGGAACCTGGCGATACACCTTCACGTCGTTCAGTTTCGCCTCTTTTCTGGCTCCGCCCACCATCGCAATCGCGCGACTCAGCATGAGTTGTTCCCGCAGGTAAACACCGCCCGGCGACAGCACGGCGCCGGTTACATACACCGGTTCCGCTTCCGTCACCAATACATAATCACCCGGACGAATAATTGGATTGGCTTCAGTTTTTCCGCTGCGGAGTTCTGAAATTTTTACGACGAAGAGCGGAATCCTCGTCCCGTCGATCGGCGCAGCCAATGCCTCTTCTCCCGGCTCCGGACACATCAGTGGTTCAGTATGAAGTATCTGAATAGTACCGGAAGCGCGTTCGGTGAACCCGCCTGAGACCGCCACCAATTCATTCAAACGCACCTTTCGTTTCATCTCGATGCGCGTCGGTTGGCGAACAGCGCCAAACACCGTCGCCGGCTGGCGGCTGTTTCGTTCGGAGATCCGTACACTTACTTGCGGGTTGTTGATGAACTTCGAGTAGGCGGCGGCGATATCTTTCTGTACTTCTTTATCACTCCGGCACTTTGCCGGGATCGGCGTTTCAAGAAACGGCAATGAGCTCAGGTTGCCCTCGCTGTCGACCTGCACGGTGCTGCTCAAGTCAGGCTGGCCAAACACTCTGATATCGAGCACGTCTCCCGGGCCGAGCAAGTAGGTCTTGATTCCCTGGATGTCCATGGAAGCCGATTGCGCCGAGGTGGTCGCAGGAGGCGGCTGTGGCGGTTGTTGCTGTTCCTGCTCCTGCGCATGAACCGTGCCGGCCAGCAGGCAAGCAAACCCAATTGCCAACACTAAAGATCGCTTAATTTTCATCACACTACCTCATCATGAGTTGTTTGTACCGCCTGGTTTTGCGCGCGAGAATCGGCCACTAATTTTGCTGTTTAGTATATTTGTGACGCCGGTGTTTTCTCCGACGGTGCAAGGTCCCGGGCACCACAAAGCCGGTAAAAAGCAAGTTGCAATGATCGCACAAAAGGTGATAGATGCCAACCAGACGCATCGGTAAGGGCGTCCTTTTATAGCCCTTCCGAATTCGAGAACTGCCACACTTGGGACACTTTTGAGCAAACATTCTAGCCGTACCGCGTTAGACGCCATCACTCGGCCGCAGCCGCGCTCTCAGTACTGCGATTTCCCGTTCGATCTTCTCAGTTCCGGCGACGCGCACTTCATCTTTTACCACGTCGTGATTGAGATAAAAGAGCGCATCTTTGTAGCGGTCGATTGCGCGACGATAGTGTCCCTTGAAAGCCGACCGTTCGGCCAGTTCCACCCAGTGCGCAACCTTTACTGACGCGATAAATTCACTGATCGCAACTCTCGACTCGTTCAGCTCCACTTCATCCGGATAAACCCGTAAAGCCGAATCGATACAATCGATCGCTCGCGTCGCAGTTTCGATTTTATCAAACGTTCGCGCGCGCTGTTGGGCCTCGTGCGTCAACGCTCGCGATTGTCCTTTGGCCCAGGTCAACAGATGATGGCGGTGCAGCGCCCGAACACGCTCCTGCCCGGCGCGGATGGCGATCCCTTTGTCCGTCCCATAACTGCCCGATCGAATCGCTTCGTCAGTGCTGGTGAGGTATTCCTGACAGAGTTGCGCAACATCCAGGTGCGCTTCGGGATTTACACCGCGACGATCGGCCGCGGTTGACTGTTTTTGAATCGTTCGCAACGCATTCGCATGCAGTGACGACGAAGACCCTTTCTTCTGGCTGCGGCCAGTCTCGTGAGATCGACTCGGGTGCTTCTCGCGAATGCCATTCTCCAGGAGATAACGCGTCCACGCCCGGCGCATCACGACTTCCCGCGCTGACAATGCAACCAACAGGACAGCACTCGCGGCGAGTCCCGACGGCAGCCACGGCGCGTCGTCTCCATTGCTAATCAGAATCCACCAGAGTCCAATAAACACACCGACAGCAATCACGATCGCCGCCATCAGGTAGCCCGTGCTCGACGGCATTCGGCTGCGACCCGGACGACCGGACAAGTCAGGAGGACGCGAATGAGATCGCGGACTTCTGGGGAAAAACTGATCTGCTGAGTTGTTTCCCAACGAGTCGCCTCCACGCTGACCGCGCCTAACCACCTACGAAGAACATTGTCTGGGGGGGATGGCCTCACAAGGCTCTCAGGGTGATAATAGTCAGCTTTTTGGGATTGTGCTGTCAATATATGATGCCGTGCGAAAGGAACAGACAAAATGAACCAGAGACAATTCACGGGCAAAGTTGCTTTCGTGACGGGTGCAACGTCGGGAATCGGACAGGCGTGCGCGATCGCTTTCGCGGAAGAGGGAGCAAATGTCGTCTGTGTTGGGAGGAAGGCCGGAGCACTGGAAGATGTCGAGCAGAAGATCCGTGAACTCGGCTCGCAGGCGTTGACGATCAAAGCCGACCTTTCTCGTGAACAGGAAGCGCAGCGGGCGGTGGAAGAAAGTGTCAGAGTTTTTGGCGGGATTGATGTCCTGGTAAATGCGGCCGGTCACATCAGCAACGGTACGATTGAAAACACGTCACTCGAAGCGTGGGACGACATGATGAACGTCAACGTACGCGCTCCGTTTCAGTTGATGCAAAAGGCGCTGCCCAGCCTGATCGAGCGGCGGGGGAACATAGTCAACGTTTCCAGTGTCACAGGGCTTCGCGCATTTCCGGGCGTCCTTGCCTACTGCGTTTCGAAAGCGGCGTTGGACCAGTTAACGAGATGCGCGTCGCTGGAGTTGGCGGCGAAGGGAGTGCGCGTGAATGCTGTTAACCCGGGCGTAGTCGTCACGCAAATACACAAACGCGGCGGGATGAGCGAGGACGCGTATGCGGCGTTTCTCGAACACTCGAAGCAGACACATCCTCTAGGTCGCACCGGACGGCCGGAAGAGATCGCAGCGCTCGTCCTTTTTCTCGCATCGGACCAGGCGTCCTGGATCACCGGTGCGACTTATTCGATCGACGGTGGTCGCGCCCAAACCTGCGCCCGTTAATCCTATGCCTTTTGTGTCTCTTTGTAGCTATACTGCCGTATTTTTATGAGCACCCCAGGGCCCTTTTTCCCAAATCAAGCACCGACAATCGTCATCCGTACGTCACCACAGATCAGTGCGATACGAGTGGCGCTGGCGATCGTCGCGGGTCTCATCGCCCTCGTGTTGGGACTGCTGGTCCTGCTGGTGATCGGCATCGAGACCGGCCCCGTCGCGCTTCTCCTCGGTTTAGTTGCAGCTACGATTCCCGTTCCGCTTTACGTCGTGCTCGTCCTGTGGATCGATCGCTACGAAGCTGAGCCGTTGTGGATGCTGGCGACCGCTTTCTTTTGGGGCGCTCTCATCGCTACTTTCTTCGCGTTCCTTTTGAACACAACCAGTGGCGGTATCATCACCGCACTCGCCGACGCGAAAGCCGGTGAAGCGTTTGCCGCAGTCATCTCCGCGCCCATCGTCGAGGAAACCGGCAAAGCCCTCATCCTCTTCATCTTCTTCTTCTGGAAAAAGGACGAATTCGATGGCGTAGTCGACGGCATTGTTTACGCGTCGATGGCGGCTCTCGGCTTCGCGATGACTGAAAATATTCTTTACTACGGTAAAGCTGCTTCGATGGGCGGTGGCGGTGCGTTGACGGTGACTGTAATCATTCGCGGGTTCTTCGCGCCGTTCTCTCATCCACTCTTCACGAGTCTTACCGGAATCGGTCTGGGTCTCGCGCGACAGTCAAGCAATTTCGCAATCAAGTTTCTGACTCCGATCGTCGGCCTCTTGATGGCGATCTTCATGCACAGCATCTGGAACGGTTCGGCGGTGTTTGGCGGCGGCGGCATTTTCATACTCACCTACATCATCGTGATGGTCCCCGCGTTCATTATCATTCTCGTCGTCATCTCACTCGCTCTGCGGCGCGAGGGACAAGTTGTGCGGCAGTTTCTCATCATGGATCTCGAGCGCGGACTGCTGAATCAGGAAGAATACAAACAACTGGGCTCGATCATTGGTCGAATGGGATCGTCGTTCAATGCGCTTTCGAAGAGCGGTGTGAAGGGCTGGCGCGCCCGCATGCGTTTCAATCAACTTGCAAGTGAACTGGCGTTCCATCGCAGTCGTGTTGCGAGGGGCGTGCATTCAGCAAACCCGGACGTGCTGGCACAGGAAGCTGCGTATCTGGATGCGTTGCAAAGATTGATTAATGAACTGCGGCGAGGTTAACTTTTTAGTGCTCGCTGCTGGTCTCGTTTCTGGCTTATACTGGCTCGCGTTGCGCAAGGCCATTTCATCAGAGCTGGAAGCTCGTGAGAATCCAACTTCTACCCAGCACGTTTGACGCCCAGGGCGTGGCGACCCTGGAGCAACGTTTGACTTGTTTTCTAATCGACGACTGCGTGGCAGTTGATGCCGGCAGTATCGCGATTGCTCTGAGCAACGAACAACGCGTGACAGTCAGAGACATCATCGTCACCCATCCTCACATGGACCATATCGCCAGCCTGCCCATATTCATCGACGATCTTTATCCGACTTTGAAAGAGCCGATGCGTATTCACGCAACGCCGGAAGTAATCGAACTGCTCGAACGCGATGTTTTCAACTGGAACGTCTATCCGCGCTTCTCTGATTTGAAGAACAACTATGGACCAGTGATGGAGTACATTCCAATCCCACTCGGTGCTCCATTCAAGGTGGCCCACCTAAGCGTCATCGCAGTGCCGGTGAATCACATTGTGCCCACGATTGGTTTAGTAGTTTCAGACGGTAAGCGAAGCGTCGCTTTTAGCTCTGATACTGCCGAGACAGAAGCGTTCTGGAAGATCGTGAATGACATGAAAGGCCTTGACGCATTACTGATTGAGGCGTCGTTTCCCAACCGCCTGGCCAAACTGGCCGACGTTTCTCGCCACTTCACTCCCGCTTCGCTGGGCCAGGAATTGAAGAAACTCAATCACAACGGCCTGGACATCATGGCGGTCCACCTGAAACCAAGCTATCGCGACGAGATCATCGAGCAACTCAACGCGTTGAATATTCCGAAATTAGGTGTGATGGAACCGGGCAGGGTTTACGAGTGGTAGATCATTGCCGATTGGCCGGCCGATCAAACTGTATTGGCTCAAATTCCTTCTCGGTGTGTTCGCCGTCCGCATCGTGCAGCGAGACTCGCCCGCTCGACAGTAGTTCTTTCACGATAAACGTGCGCTCGTGCCGGTCGCGTCCGGGCATCAGCTCAGCCCTGAACGTCACCGGCATTCCGGGTCGCGCCCAAACATCTCCAACTCTCTTTTCCGTCTGCACGTTCTTTCTCTTCCAATAAGCACTAACAGCGCCGATGGCTCCTGCGCCAATAGCCATTCCGCCGAGCAGCCACCGCGTGCCTTTTCTCATTACAGCGCGCCTATTCGCAAAGCGGATCGAGCCGGGCGGTGATCGTCGGCAATCCGCTGAGAGCTCGCTCAGCATTCAGGGGCGTGAAGCTGGTCCACTCGGGGGGCACACTGCTCTCGGCGAAGATCGCCTCGACCGGACACTCGGGCACACACGCGTCGCAATCGATACACGTCTCTGGGTTGATGACAAGCATGTCGTCATCGAGATGAAAGGCCTCAACGGGACAAACAAGCGCGCAGTCAGTGTAACGACAGTTAACGCACGGTTCAGCCACGACGTAGGTCATTTGAAAGTTAAGCTCCTTGAGGGTTTGAAAACTTCTGGCGCTCGAATCTTAACCAAGAAAGACGTGAAGACACAACGCTATGGCCAAAAAATAACCACGGATCACACGGATAAAATCTGGATATCCGTGTCATCCGTGATTATTTTTTTGCCGTAGCACTTGGGTTAGGCGGGACTTGTCCGTTGAAATTCACCGCGCACCTCGACCGGCTTACCGTTCGGCATGATGAAAGTCAGCCCAATGACATGATGGTCTGCGTCGATCGTGGTGAACGCCAGCCGCTTCACGAGCCCACCCTTCGTGCTCCCGGCGACGTCGAGAAAGGTGAACTCAACGGTCTTTCCATCCGGCGACATCTTCCCCTCGAGGCGAGCGCGATTTCCGGCGTCGCAATAATGCGTCGCGAGCAAACGATCTCCCTCGAGATAAAACATCGTGATCTCATGGTCTGGCGGGCGCCCTCCACCTGTAGTCGCCTCATGCATCACCGCGTTGCCACTGGATGCAACGCCGATCGTGACGTTGATCGACATCCCCATAACCGTGCCTTGCCACGACCCTGCCAGCGTTTTCATTTTCTCGAACGCCTTCTGAGCGTCTGATTGCGCGGCGGGCGGAGTGGGTTTCGGCGTAGGGTCTTGAGCAACGGACGTCCCATGACCGATATGCGCGAGAAGACAGATCAGGAGAAGTGTTGGGACTCGACCGGTGAATCGTTTGAAGAGCGATGAGATAGGACGTTCTGCATTCGCCTTGGGAACATTGACTGTAGGCTGCATTTTCTTCCCTTCGGATTGAGTGAATTTCGATCACTCACAGCCTAGAGTCTTTGAAGCGCCAAGTCTCCACACGCTGTAATTAGATTGTAAAAAGTTGTACCGAAAGCAAGACGCGATGTCGTCACTGACAAAAAATCGCTAACGTTTACTCGTGACAGTTGCCTTATCAAATGCGACCTGGGCGCTGGCAAGAAGCGAAAATGCTCGCGGAGCTTCACCTGTAACATTCTTAGCCATGGCTGCGATGCGGTAGATGTCGTCTTTTGCTAAATTTCCAACCAGAGCTGAAAAGCTAATAGTGGGGGCGGGAATCTGCATCCTTACTATATTGTTTTGACTTTGAAAGCCGACCGATATTTCATTCTCTTCCCCTGTATAGTCCGATACTTTGTTTACTGCCCTAATGGCATCCTGAAACTTGTACCACTTTCCAGTTGGGTCAATTTCTGCCGCTCGTCTGGCAATGGCAACCCATGCCTCCGCATACTCCGTACTTATCTCGATGCGTTCTGCTTCCTTTTCCGCTTCAAGGATCAAATTCATTGAATCTTCAGGCGCAGATGACTTCGAAAGCCAAGCTATTTCCGAGTATGCCCAAGCACGTTGGAAGGGAGAGAGTTCACCGGTCCGTGTCAGTTGTAGAGCTTTCTCCGATTCCTTCAGTGCTAACGCTTTACTGACGAGAATAAAATCAACAAAAGTGCGGACATTCTTTTTTAGGTTTGAGTCTTCAATCTTGTCAGCGAACTCACGAGCCTTCGGATTGTTCTTCATCGCCGCAGCCCGTGCAGCCATGGCGTAAAGGTGATTTCGTTGGTTCGTGCTAGCGCCATCAAGATGGCTCAATGCATCTTCTGGATCCTCTTCCTTTCTCTCATTTGATTTAAATCCAGTGTTTGCGAAGCCGCGTTGCGACGCAGGTATTAAGTTGTCTGATCCCTGGGCGAGCGTATTCAGCCTGCTTTGCAGAGCTATCGCTATGCTGGGATCATTCTGTTCAAACGAAGGCAGTAGCCGTTTAATAGTAAAGTATGTGCCGGCGAGCCCTGCGGAAGTTACTTCCAGGCTTCCTGGTTCAACTGGACGCAGTAGTATCTGACCGGCTACGGAAAAGAATTTCGCGCGTAACTCAGGCGATAAGGTCGGAGGAGATAACGGCTCCGTCCACGGATTCATCAAAAGGCCATTTCTTGTTGAAGTCACAAATACTGAGGGTGTGAAAACGTAGGTTGAAAGAAGTGATACCGAAGTAGCGTCGGCGATTGGATCGCCGCTTGTCCTGTCAAGTAATAAGTTGAAAAGCTGATCGGCAGAGCTTGCGTTTTTCTGTCGCAAAAGGACGAGAAATATGACACCTTGCGAGGTGACCCGATTGAGGCCGGGCTCTGCAAGCAGAATGGACTTTTCGGTTTCGCCGCTCTCAAGCACTTGGCGCGCCAACTGGAGCCGTCGAACTATGGCATCCGGAGGTTCGGTCGGATCCCAGAGACTTCGAACGGTGCTATCTTCTTCATCCCGTTTGTTCTCTTCCTCCATTTTGGCTAGGAAACCTTCGGCCAACGCGGGATCATGAAGGTATGCGAGACGTAGCACTTCGGCCCGCAGATTTGGCGGAGGAGGAATGAAGCCTGTTCCCCCTCGTTTCGAGAGAAAACGTTGGCGTTCCTCTTTGTTTCGGCGCTTTCCTTCTTTATCAACAGTCTGTGCGGCGTCCCATGCTCGCACAAACAGCGCGCGCGCGCGGTTCCTGTCGGCAATCCACAGAACATCTGCGGCTCTTGCTTGAATCCGGACACTCAGCGATTCATCCTTGTAGGAGCGCGCTTCCTCGGCAAGAGAAGAAACAACTTGGATAGCGAATGCTACACGGGCTTCCTGCAGCTTGGCAGCATCGTTTTCGAGAGATGATTTCGTCCGTACTCGTCTATCCCCGGATTGGGGCGTTCGTGTACTACGAGATGATTGCGCTTTTGCGATAGAGCCAACTGAGATCACACAACAAAAGACAATGAGGGTGAGAGTACCGCGCATTTTGGCCTCCGTAACGTATCACGTGCACGAATGTTTGAGAGATGAGGATGCATTGAATGAAAAGTGATCACCCGCGAACGTTCAAAGTTCACGGGTGACCACTCCGGAATACTAACCACCGCAGCAGACATCGCCGCAGGTGCCGCAACCGAGACAGGCGCCCTTATTGGGACAGCAGTATAAGCGGTCGCACCTACCGCATCCACAGCCGCCATCTCCCTCAACGGGTACGATGTCCGGCGGTGGCGCCACAAATGAGACAGCCCTAAAGCTCAGCATTCCATTCTTGAAGTTAGAGCCTAAATTAGAAAGTTGGGAAACCGTAGCTTCCTCCCCTTCTCTTAATGTATAAGACGTGAGGGGCGTCTCCTTTAACGCAACCCAGTCTTTACAGGATTTGATCGCGCTCGTATCGCCCGAAAGACCTGTTACAGTTACCTCGAGTCTGTCAACGACCATTTTGGGCTCCAGCTTAATCGCGGAGAAGGGTGACTGACTATTAGCATCGGTGGGAACTCGGACGAAAGCCCGAAGTGTGTGACCGGGCAGGGCTGCGTTCACCGTCCATGTTTTGCTCAACCCGATCTCTAGAGCAAGCCGGTAATTTGGTTTTGATTGATCGTCCGTGCGCCGAGCAAAGACGACCATTAAGAAAGAAAGAAGGATTAAAGTGGGAACGAACAAGGTTAGTTTGAGGTTTTTCATGAGGTTACTCCTTCGTTTGAGGTGGGGTAGGCTACAGCACTTTCACTGAACCCACTGAAGCCGCAGTAAGAAAGGGGGTTCTTAGCAAGCGGCGAGACCTTTTTAGCTCGATAAAAATCTAGTCCTCCGATTTCATCCTGTCAATAAGTTTTTCCGGGGCAAGTTTCCGATTGGCTTAAAAGATAATGCTCGACTAGATTCAGTTGGTGAGATTCACGGCCATGTAAGAATTAAGGCCACCCTTACGGATAACCTCTTCTTCAAACATCTCCCCACAGTGGACAATCTTCGCAACTTGCTTTTGACACCAACGTGACGATCGCCACGGCGCGAGAACCGCCTGGCATGAGAGATCCGGAATCCATTCCTCGAAATCAACTTCGCGGCGCAATATAACTACGTCGGGCCTTGATAACCAATTTGTCTTGCGATTTCTGTCGAGCGGAATCGATGTCGAGTTTCAATTTACGCGTCGTCCCGTCCCGCTTCTTGTTAGTGGAGACAAACGCCAGATTGTAGCGGCTGCGCAGGTGATCGATCAGCGTCTGAAAGGTCGTGTCGAGCTTTTTAGGTTTGTCCACGAGTACTTCACCGCCGGTTTCGTTCGCCAGATATTCCAAGTCCATGTAGTGGGCGGCGACAACTTTGTTAACGCGCGTAGCAACGGTCTGAAGAGCATTTTCGACACGTTGGATTATGACTTTGGGAATGATGGCGCAAACGACGGCGCCTGATTCGTAAATCGCCGCGGCGGCGGCTCGATTAGAGGGACCATTCGAGCAATCGAAAAGACGCGTCATGGACGTGATCACAATTATGACTCGACGCCCAGCTGGATTGCTTGCCTTGAGCATGTGCTCCGCGGCGTCGGCAAACATGAGGTTGAAGCAATGTGCGACGTTCGTGGTTTTCGCCGGCGCCGGAATGTTATTGAGCGCCTGCTCGATCATTATCCGGTTGCGAGTGAACGGCTGAATCAGCTTAGCTGAGTCGGTGAAAGCCATCACTGCGATCTCATCGACGGGTTTGAGACGATCGATTGCTTCTCGAGCGGCGCGATGTGCTTCGTCGCTCCAGACATCGATCGGATGAGGACATGCCGGACCCCGATCGATAGCCACCACCACAGAGAGCGGCAGCTCATCCTGGCTGAAGTGGGTGATCTCCTGTTTGATTCCATCTTCGTAAAGCAGGAAGTTTTCTTTGTTCAAACCGCCGACGATGCGCGCAGTGTTCTTCTGCAGCACCAGCGCATCGATCTTGACGAGATCGACATCGACCTTGACGACATCCGCTGATGACTCGGGACTGGGCGTCGGCGTGGGTCTGGGCGGAAGCTGGATCGCTTTTCGACTCGGGCGTTCGATGTTCGCATTCAAGTTCTTATTGGGCGTTTGCGAAGTGACCGGCCTGGCTGAATAGAAGAGCAGGGCCGCAAGGATCGAGGTGACCAGAAAGAGAGGTAGCAGGATGGGCCGTCGATTTCTCATTGGTTCTGTCATTCAGATGCAAGTGAGCCGCATAACGCCCGACATTAGGAATCTTTTTTGAGATCAGAATAACCCACATTATTACAATCAGAGTTTATGGTTGTAGGATATGGGATTCCTAAACCATCTTCATCTGTACCCTCTAAGAACTCTACCATCGCGGCACAATCTATTACACGCCATCCGAGAAAAGCAAAGCAAACAGGCGGACCAAATCAGCCATTCGTCCGAGTGCATTTGCATTCCGAATACGGCCGGGAACAGAGAAAAGGCCGCCGGAACAGTTTCCAGCGGCCTTTGGCCCATCTCTCCCCACGCTGGACAATCTTCGCAACTTTTTCTTGACTCCAACAACCGAAGTGCTCAGTTTCTTGCAACACTTGCGAGAAGCGCCCTAATTTCGCCACTCACTGCGAAGTCGTGGACAATCTTTTTGACGCCCAGGCAAAAATGCTCAGGTTCGTCCAGACAGATGCGAGAAACTCTCTAGTCTGCCCGAGATACTGGCAACCCCTACTCTCTATCGACACGCTCGATTCGTCTCATATACAGAGGTCTACCGAATCATTTCACGGCAGCAGCTTCCGCTAACAAACAGCAAAAAACGCCAATGACAATCAGTTGACATTCAGATTGTTCGGAATAGGGTTAGACGCGTTGCGGCTTAATTTCATTTGCCCACATTCCTAAACTCCCCCTGGCGTTTTCGGCTCTACTTTGCCTAGTTTGCGCCGCTGACCAGTGGTGCCAACCAGTTCGTTTTTTACGTTCATTTCCGGTTTTTACCGCGTTTTCAAGCTAGGTCACCCAATCCAATCATCCCTTGGCCGGATTACTCCGGTCACGCGCGTCAAAAGGAGAGCTTCCTATGGTTTTTATCTCAAAAAGAAATAGAAGATGGGAAAGAGAAAAACAACACGCCCTCAACAACAGACTTGAGCTCGTTAAAGAGGGTTTCACCCGGCGCACCCTCATGAAAATGGGATTGATGAGCGGCGCCGGTGTCTTATTTCCTAAGGTTGGCTTAACACATCCCGCAGTTCAATACCACAGCAGGAGTGGGTGTGATTTTGGTAATAGCCCAATGCCCGCTCAGGTCTTCGTCGATCCAATGCCAATTCCTCCCGAGCTTCCGGCACGACCACTAACTGATCCGGGATTGCAATTCGGCGCTCCTCCGCAGATCTGTCCCAACAATGCGCCAAATCCCAACAACAACAATCTTCCATTTGAGGGACGAGGCCAGTTCAATGGTCTTGTAAGAACAGGCTCGGACTGTTTTCAGTTTTTCACGCAGTATCCGGTGCAGAAGTATTACGTGCAACGCATCCGAGCCAATAACAATTTCAGGATCTGTTCGGACACAAACATTCCTGCGCAGTTGATTTGGGGATTCAACCTGGGCGGCACGCTCGCTAGTGACGTCGCAACATTCCCCGGACCAACTATAGTCAGCCGTTATCAGGAACCGTGGCTAATTCGCCGCTTCAATGAACTACCCACGCAAAGTCAAAACGGCGGCTTCGGAGTCCCGGAAATGTCAACGCACTTGCACAACTTCCACACCGCGCCCGAAAGCGATGGTGGCCCATGTCGCTGGTTCTTCCGCGGACAGTATTTCGATTATTACTTCACGGGACAACAGGCGGGATTCGCCTCTACCCACCCGCCCAACGGTGACATCAACGAATCGCTGAGCACGTTGTGGTATCACGACCACCGCATCGATCACACTGCCGAGAACACTTACAAAGGACTGGAGGGTTTCCACCTCATCTTCAACCAGTTCGATACCGGAAACGAAACGACAGGTTTCCGACTCCCGAGCTATCCGCAGTTTGATATCCCGATCATCCTCAACGACAAACTGATCGATCCCGACACTGGTAAGATCTGTTTTGATACGTTCGACTTCAAGGGGTTAATCGGCGATATTCAGTTAGCGAATGGAATCATTCAACCTTATCTGAATGTTAATAAGCGCCGCTATCGCTTCCGTGTGTTGAACGGCGGGCCTTCACGCTTTTACGAGCTGTTCCTTACCGATCCGCTTTCTCCGAGCACCGTGATCCCGTTCTGGGTAATCGCTAATGACGGCAACCTGTTGCCAAAACCAAAACAAGTCACCAGCTTCCGCATCAGCGTTGCGGAGCGCTATGACATCATCATCGATTTCAATCAGGTCAAGAGCCTGATCGGAAGCCATACCAAGGTTCGGCTCGAAAACCGAATGATACAGGATAGTGGAGAAGGACCAACCTGTGACGTGGCGTATCCAGGGCAAGGTATTTATTGTGTCGAGTTCCGCATCGGCGCTGCGGTGACAGACAACAGCGTTGACCCCGCTACTCAACCGTCGTTCTACACGCTTCCATCCGTCATCACGCCGCGCATCACGCGCCACTTTGAATTCGATCGCGATAACGGACAGTGGATCATCAATGGACGGTTCGCGAACTGCAACGAGCTTCGCTTTACGGTGACGCAGAACACGGCAGAAAACTGGGTATTGACCAATCCACGTGATAATTGGCAGCACCCGATTCACGTCCATTTTGAAGAGCATCAGATCCTCAGCCGTGTCGATAATAATGGCCGCTACGATAGCCGCAGCGGTGATAGCAGAACACGTACTCACTCTGGCACCAATTGCCCGTGGCCCGGCGGTGGAGCTGGGATCAGCACAACGCGGCCCGGTGTTCCCAACGTGGAGGTGTCACGTAAAGACGTGACGACACTTCAATTCGATGAGGACGCCACGATCTTCTTCCGCTTTCGCGATTTCACGGGCGACTGGCCCATGCACTGCCACAACACGGTCCATGAGGATCACGCAATGATGCTGCTGTTTCAAATGCAGCCTGGCGTGATCGATAACACCTACGAACCATAAACCAGCCGCCAAACAAGGCGAAGCAAAAGAGAGAGGAGCAAACAGTTATGCCTAAAATGACAAGAAGAAAATGGCTGGCGGCTGCTGGGACCACTACTGCCGCAGTTAGTGCTGGTGCTTTGACCGGCACGCTGCCTGTGTTGGGCCAGGAGTCTACACCGAAAAGCAAGCAACACTATGACTACAAGAACACTTCACCACGGGAGCTTTTACAACGTCGCCACCTCCCCAACGTTGAACTGATCACGCAGGACGGCAAGAAGGTCCGTTTCTACGACGATCTCGTCAAGGACAAGCGCGTAGTCATTCAGTTTATGTTCACGCGTTGCAAGGACATCTGTCCGGTGATTACTCACCACCTGGTAGAAGTGCAGCAAATGTTAGATGGCCGCGTCGGTCGTGACATTTTCTTTTACTCGATCAGCCTAAGTCCCGAAGAAGACTCGCCTCGCGACCTAAAGGCTTTCGCCAAAAAGCACGGAACAGGGCCGGGCTGGACGTTTCTGACCGGAAGGCCAGAAGATATTCTGAATTTGCGGAAGTCGCTTGGCTTCGTCTACAACGATCCGAAGGAAGATGCCGACAGAAACAATCACTCGGGCATGCTCATGATTGGAACTGAACCTCTTATGCGCTGGGCCCACTGCCCAGGTGGATCGAAATCCGAGTGGATCGCTACGGTGATCCGCACGGAGATGGATGCGCCGCTTACAGGTTCAGTTGCGGGGGTCACTCAACCCGATGTCGCTTTTCGGACGAAGGAACCTCTTAAAGGGATGAACGGGTCCGGTTCTGCGCATGCTCATAAATAGAATTCCACGAACGGCAACACGGTGACAAAGGGAGGGAGCACCACGCGGAGGTTCCCTCCTTTTTAGCCAATCTATGTCGGCTTTTCATCAGTCTGCGCCGCTGATCTTCTAAAGAGCCTTTATGAGTTTCACATGCATGTAATCCCAACAATGCTTCGGGCTTCTTCGACGATTTGATTCCCCACAGTGGACAATCTTCGCAACTTTCTCTTGGTGCCAAGCCCTGAAATGCTCGGTCTCTTCCAAAGCTTGGAGGCGTAGGTTTCTTCCAAAGCTTGGAGGCGTAGTCGGTTGGCACATTAGGAAGCCAGAACCTGTAGTCCTTGATTTGCTCGCTATTTTAAGTGTATAAGCCTGCCGTTCTCAACCGGAATATCTACTCACGGGGTGGTCCTAAATTCTGGACACTTACACACGTGTCACATACAACGCCGGAAAATTTTTCTTTTTGAGTACAGCGAATGTACGCTACTTTAGATTTCTAATCGCCTTATCCTCAGTTCCTAGCGTTTGGCGCGATAAATAATATCCACTAGCGGAGAATAAAAATGGATCCAATTCAATGGCCGAAGGTGGTCGCGTGGGCTGCCACCGTCTTGTGTGTTTACTTCTCAGCCCGTGGCGCAGACACAGCGGTGTACGGTTATGTATGAAATGAACCCCATAACTCAAAGCTTCGGAGAAGATCGAGAACGCTGTTTCTATGAAGAGTATGCACACAAGTCCACTAGACTAATTCGAATTGCCGCACTCCTG
>DASSEB010000064.1:0-5025 GCA_035696765.1 Pyrinomonadaceae bacterium
CAACTTTACGCTGCAGGTTGAACACGTTCTGTGACGGCATGTTCAACTGGGCAACTTGTCTTTGCGTTACCGCGCGCTGGATTCTGCTTTCAGTCACCGAACTGCTGTCAGTAATGGTGACGCTTTCGGTCACGGCTCCCACTTCCAGCGTCGTTCCTATTCGAGACGGAAGCGATGCCTGCAACTGGAGATCGTATTGCGCGACCTTAAAGCCGGGAGACGAGATATCGACCTTGACGGCTCCAGGTTGCATGCCGGAAATCACCCAACGGCCTTCCGCGTCAGCCCTCGTGGTTAACCTCGCTCCCGTTTGCGTGTTGGTTACCGTCACTTCAGCGCCGGCGACGACGGCGCCCGCCGGATCTACGATGATGCCGCCAATCTGTCCAGGATCGAGTGCCGTGAGATTGGTGAGAGGCAGGTTGTTCGACGCGTAGTTGTCGGCATCATCCCCATCAATCAGGACGTTGTTTGCCATCTCGGGCGGAAGCAGTTCAGCCGCGAGCGCGTTGCCGCCGAATTGTTTCACTTCGAGCCGCTCAGGCAATGACACTTCCCACGTTAACAAGTTGACGGGAACGTCCAATCGCGGAAGCGCCATGTCGTAAGTTCCGTTTTTGCTGAAGCGCGATCCGGAACTCAAATACACAAACGAGACCGTATAAGCCTTTGACGAATCGAGTCCCTCGCGCCGAAGCGGAACGCGGCTGCCGTCCTGACCCAGCACCGGCTTCACTCGTTCGCCTTCGACCTCCGCGGAAAGAAGCTGTGCGCCGGCAGGCAGTTCGACCTTCATGAACGGCTGCGCGTGATTACGAACACGCAGCGTCACTTCAGTCAGCGCTCGTCCTTCCACGTTCGTGAGCGTCGTGACGGTCGCGCGCTCAGCGATCGCCGAGAGCACGTCTGCATCCAGAAACTGCCGCCACTCGAGTTGCAGTTTGGGAGTGTCAGCAGCGCGTCGGTTGTAGCGAAAAGCAGCTTGCAACGGATAGTGAGACAGCGATCTCGTGATCGCGCCGGCTTCGCGCACGTCCATGCGACGCAGCCCGCCGGATTCAGTCGCCGTCATTTCCATGGCGCCAACTCCCTCGACCAGCAGTTCACCCGTTTCGCGTTGCGCACCGGAAAAGGCAAGTATCGGCGCCTCCACTTTCGTCTCGCGATTAGTGCGTTCGAGCGCGATTAGAAATTGATGACTCCGACGCGCCGGATCGTGAACCCTCAGAGTCAACTCACCTCCCGACACGTCGCTCGACTCGAGCGTGTTGCCCGATGCGGTCGTCAACTCAAATCCCGCCGGCAGCGGCAGTTTGAACTCAGCGGCTTCGCCCTGAATGACAGTCAGATCGCAAAGAGCCGTCACACGCAACTGCGAATCGCCGACAGAAACTACCGACTTGATGTCGGAGAGAAAGCGCACCTCGCGCTGTGCGACGGGCGCGGCGATTTCCCTCGTGGTCCACCAGACGCGCGCTGCTTTGCCGGGTTCGAGTGCGGCTTCGACGAGCGTGCGTCCATTCGCAGTCGTGCGACTCGTCACGAGTCCGGGCTCGACGCGAACGTTGGCATGATTGCCGGGGAGATCCAAACTCAAGATGGAACTACTGACGAGCGGCACAGGCAACGTAAACGAAGCACGTCCCGCTTCGATCGTCAAAGGAGATGCGACGCCCAGTGAAACTGCAAACGGACCTGGCCCAGTTAGAACAGCGGCGTGGCTTGGTCCTTCCTGCAACAGCGGCAACGGATTTCGTGCTTGCGTGGCCTCGAGAATGGTGAGACCAGTGAGCAGTGGAGTCTTCACTGCGCCGCTCTGGAGCAATGCACCGTCGATGTCAACGGTGCCGGCGAGTGTTTGGTTTTCGACACGGAGCTTGAAGACCGCGCGCTGCAAGACAAAAGCAAGCGGCGCGGCGTCGGGTGATTTCGCTTTTCGCGAAGCGAGTTCGACGAGGCGGTTGTATTCAGTGAGCGAAAGTGTGACGGTGCTTGGCGGACCCGTAACAGGCAAGGCAGCGTCAAGTGTTGTGTTGCGCTGGCCCACGGCCGCAATGCTCATCAACAGAATCAGAATCAGGCCACAAACATAATCAGTTATCCTCATCATCGCTCGCCTCTCTTTCTGTTACGTTGAAACTCAAACTCTACTGACGGCGTTTGGTTCTCGCCCGTCAACTCCGAGATGAAGAAGATGGAGGGACCGAAATGGGGAAACGCGACGCGCAACGGAAGGTTGCGTGAGGGCCGTGCGCCGCGTTTAGTGTCGCGAAGCTTCGCGACGAGTTGCTTCATCTCTGCTTGATCTGAACCAATCTCACTTTCAGCGCGCTGTTGTTCAGTCGCCGATGGAGACGGTTCGGCAATCAGCGCGGAAGACTCCGGTGGCGTGTAAGGCGCGACGCGAAAGGTTCCCGGCGCTGCGGTCAAACGGAATAGAGGCGGATGGTGTAACAAGAGATGCGATTTCGAGATCGGCAGATCGACGGCGACGAGCGATACTCGCGCACGTCCTCTGTCGGCCCACGATGCGGTGCGATCGAGGTAAGAGACTTCGACCATAAACGCCGGCGCCTCTTCGCCCGATCGCGTTTTTTCGAGTGGGAGTAAAAGCGAACCGTCTGGCGCGCGTCCCGGTCTGATGGGACGACCGGCTACCGACGCGCTCCAAAGCACAGCGGTAGGCGGTAGGGTGAGTTTTAAAAAGTTTCGCTGGTTATTTCGCACTGCAAACCGCGATTGGACCAGCATCTTCCCGTCGGCCGCAATTAACGTGTTGTATTCAGCTTCTTCGATGTTTGCAGTGAGCACTGCCTGCGGTGTGTAACGAGCAACGTCGAGCGAAAGAGTTCTCAGTGACTTTCCGTCGGCGGGTTGCAACCGGAACGCGATCAGCGAAGGTGATTGGCGGCTCGAGATGAGTTGGCCCAACTCGCCCCCCTCCGCATCTTCCAATCCGTTCGGCCGGCGCTCTTTTATTTCCCCAGCGCCGAGCACCTCCACACCGACGCCTCCGGTCTCGCGTTCCGCGGCAGGAAGTCGAATCAGCGGAATGTCCAACTTGCCGGCGCGTGGCATCCGCAACTCGCCGGTCAGGGTGAAGCGCGCGGTGTTCTGCACGGGCTCAATGAACGACACCTTGAGTTCATTATTCGTTACGTCCCAATCGGCTACCATCGCTCCAGAAACCTGATTGACCGTCAACTGTTCCGGAAGTTGCACGCTTACGTCGTTGGCCAATCCCTGCACAACTTCAACCTGGACCTCGGCGTTAACCTGGGTCGCATCTTCTCCCAATCCGACCAACTGCGTAATCGAACCGCGCAACCGGAGAGGTTGGCTCGCGCGCGCGTCGTCAATTCGCCTGCGCCACGCAAACGTGAGGGGTTCACCGCCGCGTCCATTCGCTACCCAACGACTTCCGTCAGCAAACTCTGAATGCTCGAGCAACAAGCCGCCGGTGATTCGCACGTCGATGCCTTGTCGTGTTAGTTCAACTTTTGCATGCGAGATAGCGGAATTGCTGACCGGGAGATGCAGGATGTCTGTGCCGGCGACAGTCGTAACCGGCGCGACGATCTTCAACGTCAATATCGAACGGCCGGTTTTTGACAGCAACAGATCGGCCCGACCAGGTCCTTTGTCCGTCGTGTTCATTACGAGGTTGACCGGCCGCCCGTCGAGTTGCGCATCGCGGACCATCAAGCCGTCGGGCATTGCCACACGGACCCAACCGTCCTTGATAACATCAACAGTGAGTCGCGCCTCGCCAGTGGCGAGGTCGCCGTCGACTTTCAAATCGTAGTCGATGCGACTGAGTGTGGCTTCGACGGGAGGCGCAGCAGGTTCCGGCTCAGCCGGAGCAGCCGCGCGCCTCAGCGCCGTATATTCGCTTACGGGAAGCACCACCCAACCATCCGCCCTCGGCGTTCCGGTTTGAGCTGAACTGGAGGCCGCGCAGAGAAACACGAGCAGGATGAAGAGAGAGAAACGCAGGCGGTCCATTGGAAATCTCCTTTGCAGATTTGTGCGGGACGAGCAAGCACACTTCGAGACGCTGCGGCGATATCGCCGCAAAAAACAACCCGCACTTTGGTTCGAAGCGAGATCAGGTGTGATCTCTTTGGTTATGCTGCTCAGACAGCGGGGGAGACCGCGCGAGAATCCGAGTGACGCAGCCTATGATGCAGTGAGGTTGCTCAAAGTAGCCTAACTCTTTCTGAACTCTTTCGGCGTGAGTCCGGTCCAGCGCTTGAAAGCACGATGAAACGAACTCGACTCAGAGAAGCCCAGCAGGTAAGCAACTTCACAGATTGCCATTTCACGTTCGCGCAAGTAGCGCATTGCCAGTTGGCGGCGCATCTGATCTAGGAGCTCGTTGTGAGAAGTGCCGAGCTCGTGCAGTTTGCGTTGGAGCGTTCGTGGTGTCAGGCCTAGTTGGTCCGCAACGCGCTCGAGCGAAGGATCGCCGCCGCGGAATTCACTCGCGATGATACTGCGCACCTGATCGACCAACGAATCGCGAGGTGGATACTTCGCCAGCAACTCCTCGGCATGTCTGTCAAGCAAAGCACAGAGGCTCGCATCTGCCCGCTCGATTGGCAGTGACAGGCTCATTGAATCGAATGACAGGCGATTTGATGCCGCGCCGAATTCTATCGGACAGCGGAATAGTCGAACGTGCTCTGATATGTCAGGCGGCGCATCGTGCTGAAACTGAACAGCCGTGGGAGTGAAATGCGGAGCGGCGATGTTGCGGCAGAGTGACGTCACAGTCGCGAGTGTCATTTCACTGTCCTGGCGGTGTTCGGTCAACGACGGATCAACGTAACGATAGGTTATCGCGCTTGTTTCGTTGGAGCGTTCGAGTGTGAAGAGAGCGCCGTCGGTCCAAATGGAATGGTAACGAGCAACACGCGCGAACGCCTCGCCCAGAGTTGAGCTGTTGAGCGCGCAATAACCGACTACGTCGAACACGGTTGGGTTGACGGTTTCACCCACGTGGAGCCCGAAATTGTTGTCACC
>DASSEB010000065.1:0-12331 GCA_035696765.1 Pyrinomonadaceae bacterium
TCGACTTCACCGCGCTTAACACACGGCCGCAACAGCCACGCGCGAAGCAGTCGAGCACCCATCCCGGTCACAGTTTCATCGATCACCTGCAACAACGAACGCCCACTGCCACCGGCGAGCGATTCCACCAGTTCGAGATTCCGCACCGTTACGCTGTCGAGTACGAGATGATCCTGCGGTTCAAAGTAAACGAGATCGGTAACGTGCGCGGCCGCCGCGCGTTGCGTCTCACGCGCATAACGAAGACAAGCGCCGGCGGCGCGAATCGCTTCGTCTTTCCGGCTTAAGCCGTAGCCATCGAGGGTGCGGACTTTGAAGTGATCGAGAAGCAAGGTCGCGCAATCGTCTTTTTGCCATTGCCAATCGTCGAGCGGCGTAAGCGTGGCTGCAAACCCGAATTCGTGCGCCGAAATCTCCGGTTCCACTTCCTCCGGCGTGCTGAGAGGCAACGGGGCTGTTTGAACTTTCCCCGACAGACCGCTCTTGATCAGTGCTCCTAATGACGCAGGAAACAGCAGCTCGCGCGGCGCATACGATTCGAGCGCCGCGCGAATTCGTGTCCACGAGTCGCGCCCGCTTTCCTGCGTCACGCGAAACTCGCCGGTCGAGATGTCGAGAAACGCCGCACCGATCGTCTCGCCTGCACTGCAAATCGAAGCCAGAAACACCGGCTCGCGCGCGTCGAGCAACTGCGGATCGATCGGAGTTCCGGGCGTGACGATGCGCACTACTTCGCGCCGCACGAGCTTCTTCGTCTTGCCGGCCTCTTCGGTCTGCTCGCAGATCGCGACGCGATAGCCTTTGCGAACGAGGCGCGCGATGTAATTCGCCGCGGAGTGGTGCGGCACGCCACACATCGGCACGGGATTGCCGCTCTCTTTGTGACGCGCGGTGAGTGTGATTTGCAGTTCGCGTGAACCGGTCAGCGCGTCGTCAAAGAAAAGCTCGTAGAAGTCGCCGAGACGGAAAAACAGCAGTGTCCCGGGATGTTGCTGCTTCAGTTCCTGGTACTGCCGCAGCATCGGCGTTGAATTCGAATTATTCATACGTTGTGAGTAAGCGCGCAAAGATTAACACGGAAACACAGAGATCCAGAGTGCAGAGGTGTTGTTAAATATGCTACTTTGCCCAGCGAAGTGGATAACAATCAACCTGAACCCGAAATTTTCATTAGCTACTCCCTCAGGGAGCACTTGGAAACAATTCAAGCCTTGCGTTCATGCCTTACAGAGATAGGGCAAGCGGGGCAGATGATTTGTAAGGCCCTTAAAAACGGTCGAAAAATTCTGCTTTGCGGTAACGGCGGCAGCGCAGCCGACGCGCAACACATCGCCGCCGAGCTCGTAGGCTGTTACGAAAAGCAAAGACGTTCGTGGCCTGCGCTCGCGCTGACAACAGACACATCCGCGTTGACCGCCGTTAGCAACGATCTTGGCTACGAACAGGTGTTTGCTCGCCAGGTTGCAGGTTTGGCACAGGCAGGCGACGTGTTGATAGCGATCAGCACGAGTGGAAAGTCGAAGAACGTCTTGCGCGCCGCCGAGCAAGCGAGGGAATTGGGTTGTAAAACTATCGCACTGACCGGCGCGACCGCGGAACCCCTTCGATCACTCTGCGACGTTGCCGTTGCGGTGCCTTCAAATCGAACGTCGCGAGTCCAGGAAGCTCACATCACGATCGGGCATCTCTGGTGTGAAATGGTTGATAACGTTTCCTGATCAAATTCTTTATCATTAATAAACTTGACACATGCAATCGATCTAATTAGTCTCTCGATGCACTTCAATCCGGGTCCTTTGGATTGCGCGGAGCTTCCCGACATTTCGTCGCCGTCAGTGATTCACTGAGACATTGATGTTTCATAGAGAATTTCCTAGCGCCACGACAAAATACAACTCCGCCCACTCACTTCCAATAGTCGCTGAGTCAAACACCCGTCGAATACCGCAAGCTAAGGGTGTGGGAGTTCGTCTGCCGGTTTGACAATTAGCTGCTGCCTCGCAAGAGAGGCTTCCCCGAAGGGTTTCTGTGTGTAGCACTTTTCCGTTCTCGACACGCAACGCCAGAGGTGTACCTGCATGAAGAAGAAACGCAAGAAGAAAACAGCCCTCGTCATCTGCCGCGATCGAAAACAGTTTTGGACTACACAGAAGCAGTTTTGGCAATGGGTGAGGGAAGGCATCGTGCTCAAAACGGGGGAGCAGCCGTTGACGGGACTATTCAAGCGCGAGCATGAAGAGTTGTTGGTGTTGTTGAGTAACACCGTGCTGAACCTGGCGCATCCGAACCACATGCGCGAGGCGCTCTTATCGCGGCGCATCGGCATGTCGGGGAAGTAATCATGCAAATCCTGAAATCCTCTCTGAGTTTACTGGCAATTTCACTCCTCCTTTGCGCACAGCAGGCCGTCGACGATCGTTACCGCATCGGCCCTGGTGACGTACTCGACATACGCATCCACAACCGCCCAAACATCTCCCGCGAAAACGTGCGTGTCGAAGGCAACGGCATGATCCGCATGCCTCTGATCGAAACCGAGATCCAAGCCGCTTGCCAAACCGAAGGCGAACTCGCCAAAGAGATCTCGACGCGGTATGCGAATTACTACAAGAACCTGCAAGTCGACGTCTTCATCAAGGAATATCACTCGCGACAGGTAGCAGTCATCGGCGCGGTCAACGATCAGAGCCGTTTCGAACTCCAGCGCCGCGTTCGTCTGCTCGAGTTACTTACTTACGCCAAGGGGCCATCACCGCGCGCGGGCCAAACGGTCAACATCGTGCACTCAACCGCCTCATCCCCCTGCAAACAGTTGGACGAGGCCGATACCTCGGCCGTCTTCTCCAGCTACAAGTTGAGTGACGTGCTTCAGGGTGATCCGAAATCAAACCCATACCTCGAACCGGGAGACATCGTGACTATCCCGGAAGCGGATCAAGTCTACGTCGTCGGAAACGTCTTCATGCCCCTCACGATTTCACTGCGCGAGCCGATCACCCTCACCCGCGCGATCGCGATGGCGGGCGGTCTCAAGCAGGACACTCGCAAAGACAAGATCCGTGTCTTACGACAGGAACCGGGAACGACCATCAGGAAAGAGATCACCGTCGATCTCTACGCCATCGAGAAGAAACGTTCCGAAGACCTCGCACTCGCGCCCAACGACATCATCGACGTGCCCACCTCCGCCGGCAAGAGTTTTCTGCGCAGCCTGGTCCAGGGTATCGTGCCTGGTGTAGGCCAGTTGCCCGTCCGCGTAGTTCCTTAAACACTCCCATTCATCACTATGAAGCCAACTAAAGAGCTTGCGAAACGAGAGCCCGGCCCGGAAGCTCTCGATCGAGCTTTCGAGCCGCCGCAATCCTATAACTATGGCGTCGATCCCAACGCCGAGAATGAAGTGCACCTGCTCGACTACTGGCGCGCGATCCGCAAGCGCCTCTGGCTAGTTTTAGGGATCGTCGCCATCGTCACGATGCTGGCCGTCGTGTACGTCGCGCGCAAGCCTGACTTTTTCGAAGCGCAGGCGCGAGTGCAGGTCGATCTCGAAGATACCGGTTCGCTCGTTAACCAGACACGTCCGCTCTATGGTCCGGGCGACGATCCGATCTACTTCAACACGCAACTCCAGATTCTCGTCAGTCCGGGACTGATGCGTCGCGTTGTACGCACTCTCGATCTCGAACACAATCCTGATTTCTTCAAAGGCAATCCAGCGCAGCGGCAGTCAACGTGGCAGACGATGCTGCGGATGGTTGGACTTGGAAGCAAGCCACAGGACAGCAGTCCGAAGGCGCCCGATCAGTTACCACTCACAACCACAGTCGCGCAGGCGACCGCGCGCGAAGATCTGAACGAGGCGAAACGTCTTGCGCCGTACGTCAACACGATTCTCAGCGGGCTCAAAGTCGAGCCGGTGAAAGAGACACGCGGTTACTACAAAGAAACGCGCCTGATCGATATCAAGTACACTCACACGGCGCCGGAAGTGACCGCCAAAGTCGTAAACGCGATCGCCGAGACTTACGTTTTTTCAAACCTCGAAAAGCGGACCGAAGCAAACAGCACCACCGGCGACTTTCTCCAGAAGCGCATCGCCGAATTACAGCAACAGATTCGCACCGCTGAAGAACGCCTCGTCAACTACGCCAAGAACAACCAGATCATTTCACTCGATCCGAACCAGAACACGGTTGTCGAACGTCTCGCCGGACTGAACCGGCAACTGCTCGAAGCTGAAAACGATCGGAAGACTGCCGAGGCTGCTTACAACGCCGCGAAAGCTCCCGATGCTGCGGTTGCGCTCGCAGATGACGGCGCGAAGCAGTCGAACGAGATCGAAGGAAAGCTGGTCGAACTTCGGCAGAAGCGCGCGCAGTTACTGGTCGACGCCACTGAAGAAGCGCCGGAAGTTAAAGAAGTCGATCAGCAGATCGGCGAACTTGATCGACAGTTGAAAGACTTGCGTAGTCGCAAATCGGCAACGTTGCTCACAAACCTCAACACTCGTTACCAGCAGACACTCGAGCGCGAGCAGTCGCTGCGGAAGGCTTTCGAGCAGCAACGCGCGCAAACGCTTTCGCAGAATGAAGCAGCCATCAATTACCGCATCATTCAGCAGGAGATCGAAACGAACAAGTCGCTCCTGAACGGGCTGCTCCAGGGCGCAAAGGAGAACGACGTCGTCCTCGCGGGCAAGCCGAACAACATCTCCATCGTCGATTACGCACTCACACCCGACGCTCCCGTTGGTCCTAATCGCGCTCGCACCGTCATTGCTGCCTTCTTCCTGTCGATCGGTCTCGGGCTTGGTCTCGCTCTGTTCTTTGAGTATCTCGACGACACGGTGCATTCGACTGAAGAAGTAGAACGTGTGCTGCACCTGCCCGCACTCGCGGTAATTCCGTCAGTTGGCAGCGCCGCACGACGGCGCGTCCTTCCCGGAACGACCGCGTTGCAAAAGCACAGCAATGGAAACGGCGCCGGCAATTCGGAGTTATTGATAAACGTGGATGGACGTTCACCGCTTGCGGAAGCGTACCGGCATCTGCGCACGTCGGTGTTGTTATCAACTGCCGGTCGCGCGCCGAAATCGTTGCTCGTCACTTCGAGTCTACCTGGTGAAGGGAAGACGACGACCGCCGTCAACACTGCGATCAGTCTCGCCCAAACCGGCGCGAGCGTCGTAATCATCGACGCTGACATGCGCCGCCCTCGTCTCCAGCACATCTTCGACATGAATGGGCAGGAAGGACTCAGTTCGATACTGTCGTCAGACACTTCAGAGTCCGACATGCTGGCGATGGTCAGACATGATGAAGCGAGTGGCCTGAGTGTTTTGACTTCCGGTCCGATCCCGCCAAATCCGGCAGAGCTAATCGGGTCGGACCAGATGCGAAAGTTACTCGCGGCACTGCAAGCGAACTATACGCACGTGGTGATCGACTCGCCGCCGGTAAGTTCGTTCACAGATGGAGTTTTGATCTCGTCGATGGTTGACGGTGTGTTGCTGGTGGTGCATGGCGGCCGCAGTTCGCGTCATATCGTGCGGCGATCGAAACAGTTGCTGAACGACGTTGGCGCAAAGATCTTTGGCGTCGTCCTCAACAACGTCAATCTGCAATCGCACGACTACTATTACTACCAGAGTTATTACGGCCAGAAGTATTACGAGAAGCAGGCTTAAACCGGACAATGCCTCACGTTGCCATCCGTTGCGAGAAACTGGCCAAACAATATCGCATCGGTTCTCCCGACCGTTACAAAACGCTTCGCGACGCTATCTCAACCACCGCGCTCGCACCCTTCAAGCGTCTCAAACACAATTCGCAAAATGGAAATGGGCACTTCTGGGCGCTCAAGGATGTCTCGTTTGAAATCCAGCGCGGTGAAGTCGTAGGCATTATCGGTCTCAACGGCGCGGGCAAGAGCACGCTGCTGAAAATTCTGGCGCGCATCACCGAACCGACACGAGGCGTTGCTGAAATTTATGGACGGGTCGGTTCGTTGTTGGAAGTCGGCACCGGTTTTCATCCTGAGCTGACGGGCCGCGAGAACATCTATCTCAACGGCGCGATACTCGGCATGCGCAAGACCGAGATCGATCGCAAGTTTGACGAGATAGTCTCATTTGCGGAGGTCGAAGAGTTTCTCGATACGCCCGTTAAGCGATATTCGACTGGCATGTACGTGCGCCTCGCGTTTGGCGTGGCCGCGCATTTGGAAACGGAAGTGCTGCTGGTTGATGAAGTGCTGGCGGTCGGCGACGCGCAGTTTCAAAAGAAGTGCTTCGCGAAGATGAGTGAGATTGGCAGTGAGGGGCGCACGATTCTGTTTGTGAGTCACAACATGTCGGCGGTGAGGAGCATTTGTAAACACGCGCTCATCGTGGAGAAGGGGGCTGTCGTTGCGCAGGGAGAGATCAATGAGACGGTCGATCGATATCTTTCGCGCATCAATGCTTCGCAGTCGGCGGACGAAGCGGTGGAGACAAATACGTTTTCTGTGACGTCGGTGGAGGTGAGTTCGGCGCTTGGTCCAGTGATCAAGACTTTCGATCCGGTGGAGGTGAGAGTCCGGTTTGTGCCGAAGACGGAGATTCAGGATCCCGGGCTTTACGTCTCATTTCTAACGATCGATTCGCGGCGATTGACTGGTCTCGATCTGAAAGACTTCACCACTGCTGCGCCATTGCGGGCAGGGCAAACGGCTGAACTCGGATTCACGATCGAGTCGTTGCCGTTGATGCCGGGCGCATACCTGTTGGAGATTCATCTGAAAGACATGTCGCGCCGCTTGGTGGAGATCGTGCCGCGGATGTTTGAGTTTGAAGTTGCGGAGACTGAAGTTTATGGCGGAAGGAAGCTCGATACGTGGTTTGGAAGCGTCGGGCTCAAGGCGCAACCGTTGCCACAAAAAGGCACAAAAAGCACGAGATGATTACGAGGGCCGACGTAGCGCCATTGTTCTTTGCTCCTTTGCGTCTTTGCGCGAGATATTTTTCTGTTCCGCGAGCGCGCAACGATTACGCCACGCATGTTCCAATTCTCATCGGATTAGCGAGGATTCGTGAAATAAAAAGCGTGCTCGAGTTTGGCTGCGGACACTACAGCACGCTGACGTTTCTCAATCGCTCGGCGTTTCCACACCTGGAAAGACTTCACTCAATTGAAAACGACGCCTGTTGGGCCGAGACGATTCAAAAACTTACTCAGGATCAACGTTGGCGTCTCCAGATCGTCGACGGCGAAATAGCAGAATCCGTTTCGCTTCTGGATCTCGAAGCCTTTGACTTGATCCTAATCGACGATTCAAAGACCAGCGCGCAACGTAAAGCAACGATTCGCGCGATCGCGAGTCGCTGGCCGCAACGCGCGTGGATCGTGATCCATGATTACGAAGTCGACGATTATCGCCAGGCAGCCATCGGTTTTAAGCGCCGTTACACGTTCCGAGCCTACAACCCGCAAACCGGTCTGGTTTCGAACCACGCCATCCGCGAAGTGAAAAGATTAGCTCGACTACTCAAACACAATCAGACCCTCGAACCGGACGACGTTGAGGGCTGGATAACCGCAATCTCGTGAATCCTGTCCAATGAGAATTTTAGTCACAGGCGGTCTCGGCACAGTCGGCGCCGGCTTAATCTCTGAACTGCGCGCACGCGGCCATCACGTCGTCTCCTGCGACGTGCAACACCAACCCGACGAGATCGGCTTCAGCTTGCGCACTGACGTCGAAGTGCCGCTTTACGCGCGCTGCGACGTCGGCGACTTTCGCCAGCTAGAACGTGTCTTCGAACGCTGTGGTCCATTTGATTACGTCTATCACTGCGCCGCGGAGTTCGGACGCTGGAACGGCGAAGACTTTTACGAAACGCTCTGGCGCACGAACGCGATCGGCACGAAGAACGTCATTCGCCTCCAGGAACGACTCAAGTTTAGGCTCATACATTTCTCCTCGTCCGAAGTTTACGGCGACTGGCCCGACCTGATGGTGGAAACGGTCATGGACGAGTACGAGATCAAGCAGTTGAACGACTATGCGATGTCGAAGTGGGTTAACGAGATGCAGATTCGCAACTCGGCTTTGCAATACGGCACTGAGAGTGTCGTCGTCCGTTTATTCAACACGTATGGTCCGGGCGAGTATTACAGTCCCTATCGCTCCGTGAATTGCCGGTTTCTCTACTGCGCTCTGCATGGGCTGCCGTGGACCGTCTTTCGCGGACACTCGCGAACGTCCACTTACCTCGCCGACACTGTTCGCACCGTCGCGAACATCACGAACAACTTCCGCGCGGGGGAGACGTACAACGTCGGCGGCAACGATCTGCACACGATCGAGCAACTCTCGGACGTCGTGCTCAAAGTGACTGGTGCTGATCCGAAGCTTGTGCACCACCAGGACACGGAGATCCTGACGACAAAACTGAAACGCGTCGACACTTCGAAATCGGTTCGTGACCTGGACCACAAAAACTCCTACAGCCTTGAAGACGGAATGCGCCTTACGGCCGACTGGATGCGCACTGTTTACCGGGTGTAATGCTTCCAAACTTACTCTACGTCGGAGACGTGCCGGTCGAAGCTTCATACCACGGCTCCGCGTTGCTGCATCGGTTGTTATCGGATTACCCGCACGAGAAGTTGACCATCATCGAGACGGCGACGAAATCAGAACCGCAGCGCAGACTTCCTCAAGTCGCTTACATCTCGCATCCGATCGCGAAGCAGCGCTGGCTCAACACGCGTTTTCATCCTTATGCAGTTGCGTGGTTCACGCAAACAGGGAAACGCTTCGCGGGGCCGATCTTGCAATCCCTCAATGGATTCAATGCTGAAGGTGTGTTGACGGTTGCACACGGCTTCGGATGGCTCGCCGCGGCAGGCATCGCAAGCAAACGCAGCCTGCCATTGCACCTGATGATCCACGACGATTGGCCGCGCGTCGCGAATGTCCCTACGAACTTTCGCGCGTCGCTCGATGAACGTTTTGCGAATGTTTACCGGCAAGCGCGGTCACGCTGGTGTGTGTCGCCCGCGATGAGCAAAGCGTACAGCGAACGATACGGCGAACCGGCGGCAGTGATTTATCCGAGCCGAGCCCGAGACTGTCCTGACTTTGAGTCGCCACCAGCACGCCTCGCCCACAATGAGAAGCCATTCACGATCGCATTCGCCGGCACGATCAACTCCAACGGCTACATCCGCGCGCTGCTCGCGCTACAAGACGCTTTGCGATCCGTGAACGGTCGTTTGTTGATCTTCGGCCCCTTCACACCCGACGACGCAAAGAAATCAGGCTTCGATTCAACGACCACTGTGTGCGGCTTATTAAACTCATCCGACCTGATAACGCGTCTTCGCGACGAAGCAGACGCCCTCTTCGTGCCGATGTCTTTCGAGTCGCGCGACAGGGCCAACATGGAAATGGCATTCCCGAGCAAGCTCGCGGACTGCACCGCGATCGGTCTCCCACTGTTGATCTGTGGCCCAAGCTACTGCTCGGCAGTCACCTGGGCCCACGAGAATCCGGGCGTCGCCGAGATCGTCGAATCTGAACCCGCTCTACCCAACGCCATCAAGCGCCTCGCGCAAAACCCGGCACATCGCATCGCTCTCGCAGCGCGCGCTCTCGACGTCGGCCGCCAATATTTCACCCACGACCGGGTGCAGCAAATATTTCATCGATCTTTATCCGCATAATCCGTGGTTAAAAAGCTCTTAGATCGCAGCGCGCTCGCCTTATTCAGAACGCTCCCAACCCGCGCCGCGCATCACTTACTTTTCCTCGCCCAAACAAATCCCGATCTCTCCGATCGCTGGGGCTATCACATCCGCCCAATCCACTACTACGAACCCCTGCCTGATTTCCGCTCGATCACTACGGAACAGATCACCCGCTGTCGCCGCTATCCCGCAATCGATTTCGGTTTCGAACAGCAATTAGCGCTGCTCGACGAATTAGCCGCATATCGTAACGAACTACTCGATCTCGAATTCGACTTCAAAAACGATTACTTCAACGGCTTCGACGCTGCTGTTTATTACGCCATCATCCGTCATCTGAAGCCTGAACGGATCATCGAGATTGGCGGCGGCTACTCGACTCGAATCGCAAGCAAAGCGGTAGCAGTGAACGCCCAAGGAAAGCTCACCTGTATCGAACCCTTTCCGCAACCGCGACTCAACGGCACGAGACTCGACGTCGAACTGATCACAAAACGAGTCGAAGAGCTTGATCCGGATTTCTTCTCATGCCTCGCAGCCAACGACATTCTCTTCATCGACTCGAGTCACACGGTGAAATTTGGCAGCGACGTCTGTTACGAGTTTCTCGAGCTCCTGCCGCGACTCGCGCGCGGTGTCTGGGTGCACGTGCACGATATCTTTTTCCCGCACGATTACCCGGCGGAGTGGTTGATCGATCGGCGGCTGGCGTTGAATGAGCAATATCTGCTCGAAGCGTTCCTGTCGTTCAATACGACGTTCTCGACACGATTAGCAAATTACTGGCTCTGCCTCGATCATCGAGACGAGGCGGCGCGTCTTTGGCCAGAGGTGTTGTCCTCAACTCATCGCGCTTCCAGTTTCTGGATGAAACGAATCGCGTGACAGAAGCGCAGCGCATCTCCGCAATCATCCCAACCGTTGGCAGAGCCGAATCGCTATGGCGCTGCCTCGAAAGTCTCTCTAAACAAACGGTGCGCGTCTCGGAAGTAGTTGTCGTTCACTGCGGCGACGATGCAGAGACAATGGCGGTGACTAAAGATGCGCGTTGGGCTGAAACCGGCATGGACGTCCGCTACTTTCATCACGCGGAAAGGAACTGTGCACAGCAGCGCAATTTTGCGATTGAACACGCAAAGTATGACAACCTGCTGTTAGTCGACGACGACGTGGAAGTCGATCCTCATTGGGTCGAAGAACTCTTCAAGCCCATCTGGACAGATCCGCGAGTGGGCGCAACGATGGGTAATCTCATCAACCAGCCCATTGCTAAGCACACATTGTTTTGGCGAATCTACCGGATAGTCATGCACGGCAGAGTCAAAGGCTTTGAGGCGGGCCGGCTGATCGGAGCGGCGCTTCCAAATGGGTTCCCGGAAACAGCCGCGACGCCTATACCGTGCGAATGGATCGGCGGAGGAGCGAGTGCTCTGCGGCGTGACGCATTTCAGTCTGTCGGCGGGTTTGCATCTTTCTTTATGGGCAGTTCTCCCGGCGAGGATCTGGATCTTGGCTATCGTCTCAGCCGCACCTGGAAGGTCTACTACGTGCCTTCGGCGAAATGCATTCACCATCAGGCTGCGGCCGGCCGCGAAAGATTGGACCAGCATCAATATCTTTCGATGCGCTCACGATTCGGCATTCTGACGATCACGATGGGAAAAAGTCGTTACGCAGCACTCGGACACATCGGCGTCTGGGCCTTCGTGCAGAGTCTGAGTGAAGTCGCGAGCTTGCGACACGGACTGTCACGGCCGGATCTACCGCAGGCATGGTCAGGACGCCTGCGCGGATTTTTATCGTGCGTAACAGCTACAGATTTACGCGGGTGAACATCACGGAAAGTCCTTTTGTGCTTTCTGTGGTATTTGTGGCTAAGCTATGCCGTCTCCAACTCTCGTCATAGCCGACTATCCGATCGGTTATGCCAGTGGCTTTGGTGAAACGCTCTACAACCTGTTTAGCGGCTTCCCGAGCGAAAAACTCTGGACGGCTCATCCAGCACACATCAGCCCGGCTGAGGGCAAATGCAGAGCGCAGTCAATAAACCTCCCTTCGCCATCGCGGCCGCGCTGGTTACCGCGCCAGTTGTCTCTTGCTTACTATCCGTTTCTTAAAAGTCAGCAGTTCCTGGCCGCGAGGAAGACAGTTCGACTGCTCGGCGAAGTTGTGGAAAAAAACGCGATCAAGAACCTGCTCGTGGTGCCCGTCAGTCCGTGGATTCTTTCCGCAGCCGTAGCCCTACACAAGCAGTATCCAGCATTGAACCTTGTACTGTACGTGATGGACGACTGGCAGGGGCATCACGAGTGTCATCAACTCCCCTATTCCCGTTGGCGCCGCCGCCTGCTGGTCCAGGCAGTCAATCGTGCCAACGTGCGGTTCGCGGTTTCGCGTGAAATGGCAGCACACTACGAGGACGCTTTTGGGAAGAGTTGGCTCGTGGCGCACAACGGCGTCCGCAAAGACTCGCTGCAACTCGGCGCGGCCAACGGGAGAAGGTCCAGGCAAGTTTTTTTGGCTGGGGACGTCAACGTATTTCGGTTTGACGCCGTGATGGCATTCGCCGAGGCCATTGAACGCCACAATCGACGGAATGG
>DASSEB010000066.1:0-29344 GCA_035696765.1 Pyrinomonadaceae bacterium
GCCGGCGGTAACTTCTCAGTCGTTCGCAGGTGTGTGTGCAATCGTTTCGATACTGCCCCACCGCGACCATTGCTGCATTGCGAACAACGAAGCGACAAATCGGCCTCAAGGTAAACTGCTTCCTCACCCGTGAAAGCTCGATGGCAATTCGCGCAGGCACGCAGGTCAGGCAAGAAACCTTCTAACTTCAGCAGCCACACTTCGAAGTATCGCAGCACTGCATCAAGATCTTCGGGCGTGTCCGACACTGCTTCAAAACACGCGAGCGCCATGCGATAAAGGTTGTCGTTTGCCTGGTGCGGCGGTGAAAAATCGACGAGCAGATCGCCCATGTAGGAAAAACCGGTGAGGACCGACGCATTCGAAGAAAGGTTAAAGCGAGACTTTAAGATTTCCGCTTGCCGGAACGACACGAGTTCCCGATGTTCCTTCTCGTAATACGTGAGGTTAATGAGAGTGAAAGGCTCGAGCGCCGCGCCAAAACGATTCTGTAGTTTTCGACAACCTTTGGCGACTCCCCTGATCAATCCTGCCGAGCGACTCAAACAAACGACGATCTTGTCAGCCTCTGCCAAATTGTAAGTGCGTAGGATCAGAGCCTCGGTTTCGAATAAAGCCATTGCTCGGTCACGGAATGAAGTAGAGGACCCAACTCAGCACCAAACCAATCACCATGAACTCCGCAAAAACTTTAAAGCCGTAAACCCATCGTTCCTGCGTCGTGTCTTTCGACATGGAACCGAGCACGATGGACGCAAGCGCGGCAAACAAAGTCATAACGAGGAAATGTCTCAAGATTTCCTCCCTGCGGCGATGTCAAATGCGTCGAGCATCGTCAGATAATTCAAGAGCCCGGCGATGATTAGAAAAATATAGCCATATTCATACGTTACGCGCGCGGCTTGTTGCGGATCTTCAGTAAAGCCGACGCCCAGCAACCACGAGACGATGTAAAGCGCGCCGGTGCCGAGATTGCCAATCATGGGCGGGACTTGCAGTAGCGCTGACCAGCCCTCGCCTGTAGAGAGATCGTACATGCGGCCACCCATCGCGAAGCCGAGGATAAAACAGAGCCACACCGCCCCTCCCATCAAAGCTGCGCGACCCCAACGTGAAAGCAGCAAGTGGCCGGCGCCGGGAACGAACCACGCGGCTAGTCCAATCAGCCAGGCGGAGCCGGGTGCGGTATCGATCTCCTCAGCCTGAATGCGTTCAGTCTTAACCAAGCCTTACCTCCAAACCTTCGTGTAGATGATTAACGTTGTACATTAACGGGCGGCTTCCCGCAAAGGCGCGCCGCCGAATTTGCTGAGCATTCACGTGAGCCGTCGGCATCCTGACCTCTTACGCGCAACCTTAACTCTTTCTAAATCCTGTCCGGCGCTCAATACAGCAAATACGACTCCCGTAGCTCTTTAAACTCAGCTAACGGCGCTTTTGTTTCATCGGCAATCACTTCCAATTCAGTTCCCTTTTCGAATGCCTCCCGGATCTTTGCGGTACCGCTGATCACGTCGAACGGGTTCTTGTCGTAAACGTATTCGTACGGCGGTTCTTTCCAGCGAAACTCATCCCGGTACATGTCGTGCGCGAACTTCGCCATCGCGATGCCTGCGAACCAGGGTTCGAATGCGTCCCTGTCCGTCACATGAATCTGCACTCCGCCACAACTCACGCCCGCATGCTTTTGAAATGTTGGTTGAAACACGCAGCTCCTGAAGAACACGCCTGCTAAACCAAGCGCGTTCAATCGATCTGCATACGCATCCGGATCGATGTACGGTGCGCCGATCAGTTCGAAGGGTTTCGTTGTTCCCCTTCCTTCCGAAACCTGTGTGCCTTCGAAGTGGACGGTGCCTGGAAACACTGTTGCCGAATCAAGCGTCGGCATGTTCGGCGACGGCAACACCCAGGGCGCATCCGTATCATCATGCCAAAACTCTCGCCTCCAACCGTTCATCGGAATCACTTCCAGATCACATCCGATCTTAAAGTGTTCGTTGAATAATCGCGCGAGTTCTCCCACAGTCATTCCATGACGCGTCGGCAGCGGAAACTGTCCGACGAACGATGCGTACTCAGGTTCGAGAATATTACCCGCAACACTCACGCCGTTGATTGGATTAGGACGATCGCAAACAACCACTCGCTTCCCCAATCTGCGCGCGGCCCGCATGCAATTCGCGAGCGTGTAAACAAACGTATAGATGCGACAGCCAACGTCCTGCATGTCGAAGACCAGCACATCGACGTCTTTAAGCATCGCATCAGTCGGCTCTCTCGTTTCGCTGTAAAGCGAGTGCACGGGCAAGCCGGTCTTGCGATCGACGCCGTGCCCGGTTTCGATCATGTTGTCTTGAACGTCGCCACGAATTCCGTGTTGTGGACCAAACAGCGCGCGCACCTCGATGCCGGGATGCTGGTGCAAGAGATCCGCGGCGTGCTGGTAACCGTGGTCAACGGATGCCTGGTTGCAGATCAGTCCGACACGACCTTGAATTGAACCGCCTTCAAGTAATCTCTCAAGTCCTAGTTCAACGTGCTGCACTGCCTTCTTCATGGTTTCTCTTTCGAGAGTTAAAGTCATACTTGAGAACCTCCATTAACCGCACAAGACTGATCCCCCGTTGACGTTGAGCACTTCACCGGTGATATGGTTCGCCCACTCGCTGCAAAGAAAAACTATCGGCCCCGCAATCTCTTCAGGGGTCGCAACGCGACCGAGCGGAATAGTCTTATTGATCCCGTCCAGGCTGGCTGCATCAGCCAACACGTCCGCAGTCATCTCGGTTTCAACCCAGCCCGGCGCAACACAATTTACGTTGATGCCAAACGTAGCCAGTTCAGGCGCAAGTGATTTGGTAAACGAGATCTGTCCGCCCTTCGATGCGGCGTAGTTGGAAACATTAGCTTCGCCGCGCTGCCCTGCCGTCGAACTCACAATCACGATGCGTCCGAATTTCTGTTTCTTCATCCAGGGGACGGCCGCTCGACACACCGACCACGTGCCTTTGAGATTGATGTCGAGCGTCTTGTCCCAGAGTTCTTCAGAGATCGACTCGACTGGACCACCTTCCCAGACACCCGCGTTGCAGATTAAAAAATCGATCCGCTTGAAGTGCTCAACTGCCTGCTGAAGCAGTCGCTCCGCTTCATCAACGCGCGAAACGTCGGCTTGAATTGCCAGTGCCTTCACTCCAATAGTTCGTGCAATACTGACAGTGTCAGCCGCCGACTGTTCATCCTTTACATAATTAATTACGACGTGAGCGCCGCACGAAGCGAGAAGCTCAACAACGGCTTTTCCTATGCCTCGAGATCCTCCAGTGACGAGAGCAACTCGATCCGTCAAACCCAATCTCATCGTCGATGAATTCATGCCGGTGTGGGGATTGGCTCGAGTTCGGATTCGCGCGCTCGCGCAGCATGGTTCACAAACGACTTGAACAATTGCTGAGAAATTACATCATCTTCCCAGCCAAGCTCCGGATGCCACTGAACCGCGATCACAAAGCGATCCGGGCGCGGATCTTCCATTGCCTCGATCACGCCGTCGGTGGACCATGCTGTAGCAACCAGATTGGCTCCAATTGATTCGATCGCCTGGTGATGATGACTGTTCACGATAGCATCCGCCGTCGCCGCGATCTTCGACAACTTAGTGCTTTCCAACAGTGTAACGCGGTGAGAAGGTCGATCTCGCGGGGCTCCCTGCTCGTGTTTGATCGCCTCCGGCACTTGCGATCGGATGTCTTGAATGAGCGTTCCACCTCTAGACACGTTCAAGATCTGCATTCCAAAACAGATTGCGAATAGCGGTAGCCGCCGTCGCTCTGCCGCGGCGATCACGAGTAAATCGGTTTCGTCTTTGATCGTATGGACCGCGCCGAGCTCCGGATGAGGCTGTTGCCCATACCGCAGCGGATCGACATCGGAGTCGCTGCCAGGAAGAAGGATTCCGTCCAGACCATCGACGACTGAGTCAACGTAATCGGAGTTTGGAATGAGACTGATATGCACGGGAGCGCCACCCGCGGCCTCGACGGCCTCGCTGTAATGGCGTGAAAGATAGAAACGATCGGTTGTGTGTTCGATGCGCATCGGGATGCCGATGCGTGGTCGTTTGTTCATAGTTTAATTTCCAATTGCCAAACGGCAATTGGCAATCGGCAACCTATAATACCGCAGAAGCCCTCCTTGACTTACATTGAAACGAATTCCTATAGTCTTCAGCAAAGAGCATGCAGAAAGAAAATATCAGGGTACGCAGCACTACCGTGCTGCTCGTACGCAAAGACGCTAACGTCGCACTCGCAGGAGACGGGCAGGTGACGATGGGCGAAACTGTCATGAAAGCCAGCGCCAAAAAGGTCCGCCGTTTGTACAACGATCAGATTTTGGCGGGATTTGCTGGCGCGACTGGAGACGCCTTCGCGCTTTTGACTCGCTTCGAGAGCAAGCTCGAACAATATCACGGCAACCTCGAGCGCGCCGCGATTGAGCTCAGCAAAGAGTGGCGTACGGACAAGATGCTGCGGCATCTCGAAGCGCTCCTCGTCGTCGCCGATAAAAAGGGTTCTTTTCTTCTTTCCGGCAATGGCGACGTCATCGCCCCCGATGAGGGTGTCCTCGCGATTGGCTCCGGCGGTTCTTACGCATTGGCCGCCGCGCGCGCTCTGGTCCAACACACCGACCTGTCTGCTCGCGAAATTGCGGTCGAAGCGCTCCGCATCGCTGGTGAGATTTGCATTTATTCAAATCAGAATATTGTTGTAGAAGAACTTTAAGAAAGCTGTTTGGAAATGGTTATTTATTTGGCCGGAGAAGTTGACGAAGAAGCACGGCTCGACGAGATGTCACCTCGCCAGATCGTGACTGAACTCGATAAGCACGTCGTTGGACAACGTAATGCAAAGCGTGCCGTAGCAATCGCTCTGCGCAATCGCGTGCGGCGTCAGAAGCTGCCACCCGAAATGGCAGTCGACGTCATGCCCAAGAACATCATCATGATTGGCTCCACGGGTGTCGGTAAGACTGAGATCGCTCGCCGCCTCGCGCGCATGTCCAACTCGCCGTTTTTGAAGGTTGAAGCTTCGAAGTTTACCGAAGTCGGATACGTTGGGCGCGATGTCGAAAGTATGATTCGCGACCTCACTGAGATCTCGGTCGAGATGACCCGACAAGACAAGATCGAAGAGGTCGCAGAAAAAGCAGAGTTGAACGTCGAGGAACGAATCCTCGATTTGCTCCTCCCTCCCCCGCGCTCGAGCTCGAGTTTTTACGACTTCGATGCCGACACCAGCGAAGAACAATCCACTGAACTAGACAGTCCCGCACGCGACGAACAATTTCAACGAACACGCGAGAAGCTTCGCACTCAGTTGCGCAGCGGCAAACTCGATAATCGACTCGTTGAACTCGAAGTCAGAGAGAAGAACTTTCCCGTGATCGAGCTGGCGGGCCCGCAGGGCGTCGAAGAGATGGGCATTAACATGAAAGACATGTTGGGCAACCTGTTTCAGGGACGCACGAAACGACGCAAGCTGCGCGTCGACGAGGCGATGGAATACCTGATGCAGGAAGAAGAAGAGCGCCTCATCGACATGGACCAGGTGGCGCGCGCTGCGATTGAGCGCGTCGAAAGTTCGGGAATTATTTTTCTCGACGAGATCGACAAGATCGCCGGCAGAGAGTCGGGACATGGGCCGGACGTTTCTCGCGAGGGCGTGCAGCGCGACATTCTTCCCATCGTCGAAGGAACAACCGTCAACAGCCGTTACGGAATGGTCCGCACTGACCACATCCTGTTCATCGCGGCCGGCGCATTTCACGTTTCGAAGCCTTCCGATTTGATTCCGGAGCTGCAAGGTCGTTTCCCGATTCGCGTCGAGCTCGAGTCACTCACGATCGAAGACTTCAAACGGATCCTGACTGAACCGCGCAACGCGCTGATCAAACAGTACCAGGCGATGATGGAAACCGAAGGCGTCACGATCGAGTTTACGTCAGACGCGATCGACTCCATTGCCAACTTCGCCGCGCAGGTCAATCAACAGACTGAAAACATCGGCGCTCGTCGTTTGCAAACGATCATGGAGAAGCTACTGGAGGAGATCAGCTTTGAAGGGCCTGATCTCGATCCGAAGCAGCAGCGCATCGATGCAGCTTACGTCTCAGGCATGCTCTCAGAAACCGTTAAGGATCAGGATCTCAGCCGTTACATTCTGTGAAGGCAGCTACGACGCCAACAAACCACAACTTTAAATGAATCGGTTCAGCAAAGCTTCGTGTCTTTGTGTTTTTGTGGTTTGCCTCGTTGCTATTTGTGGATGCGGCAAACGCAGGCCGCCTCTTCCTCCTGTAGAACGCGTGCAGCAGCGCACCGAGTTTCTGTCCGGCGCGCAGCAAGGTAACGAAGTGATCCTCAGTTGGCCTGCGCCGCAGCGAAACGCGCCTGACAGCAGCGTCCAGAGCATCAGGCGCATCGACGTCTATCGACTCGCGGAAAAACCGGGCGCGCCACTCGCGCTTACGGAAGACGAATTTTCAGCTCGTGCAACGCTTATCGGATCGGTCACCTACGAGCAGATCCAAACCGCGGGCGACACTTTGACTTACCGTGACGCGCTCGAACTTGCCGGACAACCAACGCGGCTGCGCTATGCGCTGCGTTACGTCAACGCTTCCGGACAACGAGCGTCGTTCTCGAACTTCCTGAGCATCGAGCCCGCTGCACGCATCGCGCAAGCACCTAAACTCACACCTGAAGCAAAAATCGCAGAGGATGCAATCACGATCTCGTGGCAGCCGCCGGCAGCGAATATCGATAACTCGACGCCCGTGAATCTGCTGGGCTACAACGTCTATCGAATGGATGAGTCGCAAACCGAACTGGGCAATCAGGCGATCAACTCCGCGCTGATTTCCGGAACTGAATACGCGGACAAAAACTTTCAGTTCGGCAAAGACTATCGCTACATCGTCCGTGCGGTTTCACTCGGCACGGGCGGCGCGCAGGTCGAGAGTCTCAACTCCAATTCGATCTCGGTTTCACCTCGCGACGTCTTTCCGCCGGCGGCGCCGGAGAGACCGAGCATTGCAGCACCTGAGCCGTCGTCGGCGAGGCTTGCGATCTTCTTTGCGGCAAACAAAGAGACTGACATCGCGGGATACAATATTTATCGATCCACTGATCCCGATCTGCCTAAACAGAGTTGGACGAAACTGAACCAGACGCTGTTGACGCGTACCACTTTCCAGGACGACAAGGTTGAACCGGGCAAGACTTACTATTATTACGTGACAGCGATAGACAAGGCGGGCAATGTGAGTCCACCATCTGAAGTCGGATCGGAGAAAGCGCCGTAAGCGGAAATGAAACTCTGTCGTATTTCACATGAGAGTCTCGTCGCTGCTCGTTACGCGGTGCTGTCAGGTTCGAGTGTCTTTCCCCTTCCGGCCGATTACAACTTTGGCAAGATTTCAGATACCGAACGTGTGCTCGCTCTTGACGAGGTGAAACTGCTCGCGCCTGTTGCCCCTTCGAAGATCGTTTGTGTCGGCAGAAACTATCGGGAGCATGCGGCCGAACTGGGCAACAAGATGCCAGACGAACCTTTGCTGTTCCTAAAAGCGCCGTCCGCGGTTGTTGGTCTGGACGAACAGATCGAAATACCGAGTGCGTCGCAACAGGTCGAGCACGAAGGAGAGCTTGGGGTTGTGATCGGGCGTACGGCTCGCAATATCCCGCAGCATGAAGATCCGTTGAGTTATGTTTTTGGTTACACGTGCGTGAACGACGTCACCGCGCGCGATCTCCAGCGCAAAGACGTTCAATTCACGCGCGGTAAGTCGTTTGACACGTTCTGTCCCGTAGGGCCGTGGATTGAGACGGAAATCGATCCCAACAGCGTTGCGGTCGAGACTCGTCTCAATGGTGAAGTAAAACAAAAAGGTAACACGGCTGACATGGCATTTCCTGTCGCCTTTCTTATAAGGTACATCTCTGAGATCATGACACTGTGTCCGGGCGACCTGATCGCGACGGGAACGCCGGCGGGTGTGTCGCGAATGAAGCACGGCGATACGGTGGAAGTTGAAGTTGCCGGAATCGGGGTTCTTCGGAACCAAGTACATTAGCCGCGGATTTCACGGATGAACACGGATTAATCTGCTTTCATCCGCGGCTAACAAAGGAGTTCTTATATGAAGTTTTTTCTTGATACCGCGAATCTCAATGAGATACGCGACGCGGCAGCCCTCGGGCTTGCCGACGGAGTCACAACCAATCCTTCTTTGATCGCGAAAGAAGCCGGCGTCGACTTCAAACAGCACATCGCTGCTATCTGCGAGATCGTTCAGGGACCTGTTTCGGCGGAAGTGACCAGCCAGGACAAGGACGGCATGGTGCGCGAGGGACGCGAGTATTCGAAGATTGCTCCCAACGTCGTCATCAAGTGCCCGCTGACTCGCGATGGTCTGAAGGCCACCCGGCAGCTATCGGATGAAGGCATCAAGGTGAATGTCACGCTTTGCTTCTCCGCGGCGCAGGCAATCCTCGCGGCAAAAGCTGGAGCATCGTTCATCAGCCCGTTTCTCGGTCGCCTCGATGATATCGGCGAGAACGGGCTCATCCTGCTGCAAGACATCATCGAGATCTATCACAACTACAGTTGGAAGACTGAGGTGTTGGCCGCGAGTCTGCGTCATCCGATTCATGTGATCGAAGCGGCGCGGCTGGGCGCGGATATCGCGACGATTCCGTTCAAGGTGATCGATCAGCTTTTCAATCACCCGTTGACTGACAAAGGCCAGGCGCAGTTTCTGGCTGATTGGGCCAAAAGAAAATAGGAAGTGATTGATCCCGACTGCGGACGCAATAGTCGTCAGTGCCCTTAAGTACGATGGCCGAGAGCACCGGCGCTGGCCGGCGCGAATCGCAACGACCGATGGTCCACTGCTGGTGCTCGATGCGGTCTTCGACGAAGAGGTCCAACATGATCTGCTCGGCACGATTGCGAGCGGCACTGTAAGCACTGAATACTACTGGCTCGATCGCTGGTACAACGTTTTTCGCTTCAGCGATCCCGATCGCACGTTGAAGAGCTTCTACTGTAACGTAAACACGCCGCCGATCTTTGACGGACGCGTTCTCAGCTACATTGATTTAGACATCGACGTGCTGGTCGCTCCCGACCTCACTTACAAGATTCTCGACGTAGACGACTTCGAAGAAAACGCCAGTCGCTATGGTTACCCGGAAGATCTCCAGTCAAGTGCGCGCACGGCCCTGGCGGAGTTAACCCGCCTCATCGAAGCGCGGTCGTTTCCGTTCAACGAGTGACTAAATATGGCCTCGAAACAACAACCAAAACAATCAAAATCCAAACTCCAAATCCTGCGCGAGCGCAGTGCGGCGGCCGAGCAGGGTGGTGGCGCCGCTCGTGTTGAAAAGCAGCACGAAGCCGGCAAGATGACGGCGCGCGAAAGGATCGAGTTCCTGCTCGACGAAGGAACGTTCGAAGAGTTTGACAAGCTCGTCGTGCATCGCTCGAAAGATTTTGGACTCGAGAAGCAGCTTTATCCGGGCGATGGTGTGATTACGGGGCACGGGTTGATCGACGGCCGTAACGTGTTTGTCTTCGCGCAGGACTTCACGGTGTTTGGCGGATCGCTTTCCGAAACGCACGCAGAAAAGATCTGCAAAGTGATGGACCTCGCGATGAAAGTCGGCGCGCCGGTTATCGGCCTGAACGACTCAGGCGGCGCGCGCATTCAGGAAGGCGTTGTCAGCCTCGGCGGTTACGCGGATATTTTTCTGCGTAACACTCTCGCGAGCGGCGTCGTGCCGCAGATCAGTTGCATCATGGGACCATGTGCGGGCGGCGCGGTTTACAGTCCGGCCATCACCGATTTCAACATCATGGTCAAAGACACGTCGTACATGTTTATCACTGGACCAGACGTGATCAAGACTGTCACGCATGAGGAAGTCACAAAAGAGGCACTCGGCGGAGCAATCACTCACAACAGTGTTTCGGGCGTCGCGCACTTCGCCGCGGATTCAGACGAGCATGCGCTGCGCATCGTGCGCGAGCTCTTCTCTTTCATACCCTCAAACAATCTCGAAGATCCGCCGCGAGTGGAAGTGAGCGATCCGGTGGACCGGATCGAATCTAAGCTGAATGAGATCGTGCCGCCGGCCTCGAATCAGCCGTACGACATTCGCGACATCATAAACCACGTCGTCGACGATGGATATTTCTTCGAAGTGCATCAGATGTTTGCGCCGAACATCTGTGTTGGATTTGCGCGGCTTGGCGGGCGTTCAGTGGGCATCGTCGCGAACCAGCCTGCGTTTCTCGCGGGCGTGTTGGATATCGCCGCGTCGGTGAAGGGCGCGCGGTTTGTTCGGTTCTGTGATTGCTTCAACATTCCGTTAGTGACGTTCGAAGACGTGCCTGGATTCCTGCCCGGTGTTTCACAGGAACACGGCGGCATCATCACACATGGCGCCAAGCTTCTTTACGCGTTCGCGGAAGCGACTGTGCCTAAGCTCACGGTCATCACGCGCAAAGCATACGGCGGCGCGTACTGCGTGATGGCCTCAAAACACATCCGCACTGACGTTAACTTCGCATGGCCTTCGGCGGAGATCGCGGTGATGGGAGCTGAAGGTGCGGTGGGAATTCTCTACCGGCGTGAACTCAACGAAGCGCAGGATCAAGAGTCCGCACGCACTGCGAGAATTCTGGAACTACAGGACAAGTTTGCGAATCCTTACGTCGCCGCCGAACGAGGCTTTGTCGACGAAGTAATCGAACCAGCCTACACACGCCCAAAGCTCATCCGCGCTCTTTCCCTCCTGGAAAACAAACGCGACACAAACCCGCCACGCAAACACGGCAACATCCCTCTTTAGCCACAAAAAGGCACAAAAAGCACAAAACAGAAAAGAGCCTAATTTGAGCTCTCAACAACACCTAACTCAATATGTGCCTTTTGTGCTTTTTTGTGGCTAGTGGTTTTTGCCTTTTTGTGGCTAATTTGCTGGTTCGAAGGCGATCAATCTTGAGGCTGGATCGAACGTGATGCGGAACGGAAAGAGTGCTGCGCGGCCGATGATGATGGGTGTTCCTGGTGCGACTCCAGTCAACATGTCGGTTGGTACTTTATTGAGCACGAGTGAGCCAATACTCACAACCTGTGGCTCAATCCGGTAAGACTGCACTACCCCACCGCCAAGATCGTGAATCGAATTGTCACTGCGTCTGTGATTCGAACCTGACCCGCCATTCAACGCAAGACCTAAACCCGATCCGGTATCGATCAACGCAAGCCGTCCGTCGCCAAGTTTCACAAACGGCCGATCGCTGCCCGCCTGCCGTACCCAACGCACGACCGCGCCATCCTTCGGCACGTCCGTCAAACGCAAACGCATATCGAACGCGCGCAACTCGCGATTCGGCAAGTCAACTGTATATCCAAGCGGGCTGAAGACTTCAGTCGGATCCAGCACGCCATCTATCGACCCCGGCAGGTTGGTCACGACTGCGGCATTAAAACTTCCCGGAAGATCATTGTTACTTCTGCCGAGGGCGAGACGCGAAATATGCGCTTCCTCGTCTGAAGAGATTGGCGACGTGCTGAGGCCACCTACGAGCGGGCGACCCGATTTCGCAACGCGCAGGCCGGCTCGTTCGACAACACTGCGGCTGATGAGCGAAACACCCGCGCCTGTGTCGATCGCGAAGACAAACGGCCCTCTGCCGTTGATCCACCCGGTCGTCAACAAGCCGCGATCGCGCTCGTCACGCAGCCGAATCGGCGCGACACTCGTAACAGTGCTCCTGCTCTCAGGCCGCTGAACACGTTGATGGGCGATTCCTGTTTGAGGAACCGCCCATACAACTATTGCAACACTGAGAGTACTTAGAGCGATAGCAAGTTTAGCTTTGCTCACTACTCCGGACCTCTAAGTGACTGAGTTAGTAGTTCCGGGTTCGGTTGCGCAGCTTGTACGTCCACAAGGCTGAACCGCCGCCGCCGGAAAGCGCACCGATTGCCGCGCCTTTCTTACCGCCGATCAACCCACCGATGGCAGCGCCCGCGCCCGTGCCCATGGCTACTGTCAGCTTATCGCGGTGCTTGTCCCAGAAGCTGCGTTTCCGCGGCTCGTAGTTGTAATAAACACGCTGTGACGAAGCTCGGCTACCTGAGTTGCGATAAACCACGCGAGTCGGACTGCGTCGTGTTGACGTTACCGTCCGCTGTTCGGTCTGTGTCGCTGCGGCAAAGCCGTCGGCGAAACCAGTCTTGTATGCCGTCTGCTCGCCGGCTGTGTTGAACTCGCCCGGAACCATTTCATTGTTCGACGCCTGTTCCGCAGTAGCGGGAGTCGTTTGCGCAGCGTTCTGCGCGGCCGTTGTCGTTTCCGCCGCCGCTGGCTGGGTCTTGTGCATAACCAGTGCGCCGACGGAGCCGCCGATGAGGGCGGCAACCAAGGCCACTGGAAGTAATTTGTTAGTCATAATCATCGCTCTGTTTCTCCTTGCGAAAGATCCAGTACATCTCAAGCAGTGCTGGATGCTGCAAGAGGTATTCCATTCTGTCGGGGGATTTAAGATGCCGGCTAACTGGGTGTGGATTTTAGCAATCATCTGGGAGAAAACAGCGATTGCAAGAAAGTCACAAGAGAATTCCAATGATTCCGATAGATAGGAGGACGGCGAATATACCCGATATGGAATCGCCGTATTCGATATCCGCAGCAAAGTTGAACGCGGATGCACACGGATCAGATCCGTATACATCCGCGTTCATCTGTGGTTCAGGTTTTAGGCAGCTCGCTGCGCGGGCTTGTCCTTCAATAGCTCGAGAGCTTTCTTGAGTTGCAGGTCCTCGACCGCTGGTTTCGCCGTAGGCGCGGGCGTCGTGGCCTCATGCTTCTCATTTCCCTGTTCAGGCTTGGCGATGTCGTCGTCGTCGTTACCCGTCAGTTCGTCGGGATCGACTGCGTCCGCGACGTCTGCACCTTTGACCTCGACAGTCGGCGTCACACCCGAATGAGCGCGATCCTCGCCAAGAAACGTCTTTCCATTTGCGCTTGCCCACTTAACGGTCGTCAACAACAGACCATCACCGCCGCGCAACGAAAAGAGTTGCTGTTCGGTGCCTGCGCCGAAACTCTTCTCACCAACAACCTGGCCGCGGTTTCTATCCAGCAACGCGGACGCGACGACCTCAGCCGCGCCGGCTGTTCCAGTATTGATCAGGGCCACGACTGGGCCGGTAAAGATTGCCGCTTTCGGTTCGGCGGTAAATGTCTTCAACGCTTTTCCTTCACGCCCGATCGTCTCGGCAAGAACACCGTCTTTAATGAACAGGTTCGCGACCGCGACCGCATCCGGCAGAGATCCACCGGCAGTATCACGCAAGTCGATCACGATCTTCTGTGCACCTTGTTTGACAAGATCCTGGAGACGAGTCCGCGCCTCCGCAGCTTCGCCATCCGCCAGGCTGTTGATTCTTAAAATGCCGACGCGCGAGGCGTCCATGCGACCTTCAGCGGCGGCGGCGCGAGCGGAGCCACGTTTCACAGTCACGGTAAGCGGGCTGGAATTCGCTCGCAGCACGCGCAGTTTCACTTCGCTTCCGGCTGCACCGTTGAGCAGTTGCTTCGCGTCGTACAGCGAGATATCTCGCGTGGCTTTGCTGTCGATGTATTCGATGATGTCGCCCGCTTTGAGACCTGCCTGATCAGCCGGCGAGCCCTTCATTGGAGCGATCACATAAAGATAAGAGGCGACCTGCGACAGTTCGGCGCCGATGCCGCTCTGATTGTCTTTGTTGGCGGCGTTATACTCGCGCACCTGCTCCGGCGTGAGATAGGTCGAATAAGGGTCGAGTCCGTAAGCCAGGCCGCGAAGCGCGCCTGCCCGAACCTTATCCATGTTTGGTTCATCTACATAATCGTTCTGAATGTGCTGCAGCACGCTCTCAAAGATTCGTAACTGTGCATTTGGATCGTTGGACGGCTGTTGCGCCCGCGTGGAAATCCAACCACCGACTGCGGTATAGAGAGTCAGTGTTGCAGACAGCAGAGTAAGGATGAACTTGGTACGAAATGACATTTACTTACCTCGTGGATTACGTTAGAGCCCGGACCAAACAAAGATCGCGCTAGTTGCGAATCGAAACGTATGATACAGGCGGCATTTACGGCGTGCAAGCCAAACAGGTTTCACGATGTTAGCCTGTTAACTAAATGAAAAGAGCTACAGATCAGTTTAGTCCGCTGGGGCCGGTTCTCGCCCTCGATCTCGGCCGGAAGCTCGTTGGCGCTGCGATCTCGGACGAAAGGTTGATTACAACCAAACGGCTGCCACCGCTCAAGCGTTCGAATTGGAAAAAACTACTTCAGGACGTGCGGCACCTGATTGAACGCTTTGACGCCCAAACGATAGTTGTGGGTTTGCCGTTAAGATTGGATGGAACAGCGGGCGATGCAGCGCAAGATGTTCGCCGCCTGGCTGCAAATTTGGCGAAATCGGTCGAGCAACCGGTCTACCTCCAGGACGAGCGCTTGACTTCGTTCGAAGCGACAGCGAATTTAAAGGCGGAAGGTGTTAAGCCCGACGATATTCCCGCACTTGTAGATGGCGAAGCGGCAGCGATGATTCTTAGAGACTTTCTCCAGCCCGATCAGGAAAGAATTCGCGTTCCATCCGGGACAACACACGAATGAAGCGACTAATACTTCTGCTAATCCTGCTCGGCCTACTTGCCGTGGCAGCGTTCGGGGCCTGGGCATATTCTGATCTCCGCAGGCCCGTGGCTCACACGAAGGCCGGTCAGTACATCGAGATTCCGAAAGGCTCCGGACCGTCGACCATAATCAAAAAGTTGGTCGCGGAAGGCGTGCTCAAACACGAGTGGCCATTAAAGCTTTACCTTAAGAGCACGGGCGCGGCCAGCACGCTAAAGGCCGGCGAATACGACTTCCCCTCGCCCATCTCGCCGCTCAGCGTGCTGGCAAAACTTCAGCAGGGCGAGCGGCGTCTGAACCGTCTCACGATCATTGAGGGCTGGACGCGTTGGGACATTGCGCGAGCAATGGTGCAGGTTCCCGAGTTTCACCTCACGAGCGAAGCTCAAGCATTAGAGTTAATGGATAACGTGAGCCTGATTAATGACCTCGATCCCGAAGCCAAAAATTTGGAAGGATATCTCTTCCCTGATACGTACGAGTTCTCTCCTGAAACAACACCGGCTCAGCTCGTCGAAATGATGGTGAAGCGCTTTCGCGACGTTTGGAAACCGGAGTGGACCGAGCGTGCGCGAAGTCTCAACTTCTCGCCCCGCCAGATCGTCACGACCGCTTCAATAATCGAAACTGAGGCGAAGCTCGACGAAGAGCGGCCGGTGGTGGCGTCGGTCATCTACAACCGTTTGCAAAAAGGCATTCCGCTCGCAGTTGACTCGAGCATCATTTACGCGTCGAAGCTCGAAGGAAAGTGGCGTTACGACGGCAAGGTTTACCTTAGCGACATTCAACGACGCTCGCCTTACAACACGCGAATCTACGCAGGGCTGCCGCCAGGACCAGTCGCTTCACCTGGTGAGAGTTCGTTGAAGGCGGCGCTGAACCCGGTCACGTCGGATTTTCTCTACTACGTTCGCAACCCGGATCGTGACGACGGTGCGCACAACTTCTACAGCAATGGCGGTGAGTTCGAGACGGGCGTTCAGGCCTTGCGCAAGTGGGAGCGCAAGCGCGATGAGGAAGAGGCACGCAAGAAACGGGAGACAGGATCACAGGAGTAGCATCAAACTGCGCCTCAAAGATTTGCCACAAAGAAGCACGGAAGGGACAAAATCAAGAAAGTTCTTTTGTGCTTTTTTGGCGCAGATAGTTTTGATGCCAAGCCAGCGTGTGGCTTGTATTTGACTGACCGTTAATCTATTCTCAATTTACGAGTCCCCTTTGAGTTTCATTGCGGTGTGAAAGTAAGAAGGTGTGGTCATGTTGCGCATAATTACTGGTCTAATCGTGTTGATTGCCTGCTCTGCTCCAGCGTTCGCACAGGCGGCGAAGGGCGTCGACAAGCAGAACGAGCGCGTGAGAGACAGCGGTTCCGAACGTACGCCGGCAAACAACGGCAATAAGACAGACGTCGGTACCGGGCGCGGGATCGACTTCGGCAGCGGGCGTACGCCCGAAACACCGCCACTTCCAAATCCATATCGACTGAGCGGACGTCGCGACGTGATCATTACGGCCGTGCAGGAGTTGATGCGCGACCGGAAGCTTGTGGTCGACGAAAGCGCATCCAAGCTCGCGGACGGAATCATCGTCACTCAGCCGTTCACGTTTACGAAGGGAGCGGTAACGTCCGCAGGTGACCTCAGCAGGTATGCAGACGTTCCCACCTCGAGCGCGAGAGCATGGACACGCGGTCGCTACACTTTGACGGTGGAAGTTCAACCGATTGACGGCACGACCGCGAACGTCGCAGTTAATGCAAAAGTTGAAGGACGAACTGACGGAGCGACCGGCGCGGAATGGACCACGTTAAAGAGCACCGGGCTTGCTGAAGATCAGTTTCTCGAAGGACTGATCACCGCTGTGACCGGCACTGCTCCTCCGGGACGAACGCCGCAGAATCCGTGACTCGAGCTAAGGTTATACGTGAGCAAAGCAATACATGATTAATGATCCTTTTCATCCCGAAGAAGCTATCGCACGGGAGCACGATTCCAATCGCCGAAAACTGCTGGCAGTGGTTTGCGCCGTCGGCATCACCGCAGTTCTCCTCATCGGCTACGGATACATTCGCAAGTATCACGCACAACGACTTCTCGCAAACAACACACCGCCGCCCGTTACCGTCTCCGGCCCGAAAGGACCGCCACTCGCCCATGTCGTTGTAGACGAGCCAACCCTGTCGCAGGGCATGACGACCATCGGCGGCGTGGTAAAGAACATTTCAAAGCAGGAATTATCGAATGTTTCCGTTGTGATGGAGCTGCGCAGGCGAAAAGACAATGGCGTCGAAGAGACTTTGCTTCCAGTCACACCGGCGCAGCTTCAACCCGATCAGGAAGGCACTTACTCGATGAAAGCGCCGGCGCAGGACTTCGCTTCGATTCGGCTTGCCGGTCTCAAGGTCGATCCGCAATCGACTTTGATTGCTTACAGTTCCTCACAGGGGAAGAAACGACCACCCGAGCGACTCGTACCGCGGACGATAGTAGTCAAGCGCGCAGGTAAGCCTGGAGAGTTTATAAACTCGCCAGACAACCCTACACGCGTTCCCTAGTCTCCCAACATCAACGTCTTTTGAAGTTATTGTTTAGGGGTCGGCGTGCCGATATTTAATGTGAGATGAGAGCTGTTGTCGCAAACAGAGTGCGCGCACTTTTGATTGTTCCTGCTTTTCTACTCTGCTCGGGTCTCGCACTCGCTCAGACGCCTGTGCCGCGATCTACTCCTCCGCCACCACCACCCATTGACGGTGGCAGAGAGCAGGGGCAAGAGGGACGCCCGCTGACAACCTTTGAAGAAGAAATACGGATGAAGCGGGCGATCAAGATGGCTGAGAAAGACCATCAAGAGAACCTCGATCGCGCCAAAGAACTCGCGCAGCTTGGGAAAGAACTCAAAAAGAGCCTGCAGGGGCAATCTAGCATTGATCGCGAGTCGTTAAAGAAGGTCGAGCGACTGGAAAAGCTCACTAAAAAGATCCGCGGCGAAGCTGGTGGCGAAGATGAAGAGGTTGAAATCACAAACCGACCCTCTGATGTGTCTTCTGCCGCCTCGCAAATTGCAGAGGCCGCGGAGTCGTTATCGAAGGACGTTCAGAACACTCCGAGACAGGTCGTGTCAGCGTCCGTAATTTGCAACGCTAATGTCTTACTTGAACTAATCAAGATGCTTCGTGGCCTTGCTCGTCAGCCCTAACTATGCGTTCAATTCTCTTTCTTCTTGTAGTCCTGTGCCTCAGTGCAGTCGTGGTCGCGGCTCAGGATGATGATGTGGTCCGCGTCAACACTGATCTCGTGGTGCTGAATGTCAGTGTTACCGACAAGGCTGGCCAGTACGTGAAAGGGCTAAAGCGTTCGGACTTCAAAATCTACGAAGACGGCGTTGAAGTTCAGCCCAACATGATCTCCGGCTTCTCACTTCAAGAATCACCTTATGCCGCAGTCGTGTTGCTGGATAGTTCAGGAAGCATGGAAGCACGTTTTTCATTAGCACGATCGGCGGCGATCAGGTTTCTTGACGGACTTCGGCCTGAAGATGTCGCAGCGGTTTACAGGTTCGACTCGAAGGTTGAACGCGTGCAGGAGTTTTCTGGAGGCAGAGACCTCGCGCCGATGGCGTATGCGATTCGCGCGAAAGGTATGACAACGTTGAATGATGCTGTGGTCGAGGCATCGAAGACTCTTGCGGAACGGCCGGAGACTCGAAAAGCGATCGTGATCTTGTCGGATGGAATGGACACGTTCAGCAAAGCGTCGAGTGAGAAGGCAGTTGAGAGTGCGCTTGCCGTGGGTGCAAGTATCTACGCGGTTGATATGTCGAGTCTCGAAGTGGCTGGCACAACGACACGGCAGAGCGCTGCGTCGTTGAAGGGCTTCGCGGAGAAGACTGGCGGAAGATTTATTGCGACTCCTGGTGGGCCGGCGTTGCGCGATGCTTTCACGGGAATCGCGAATGAACTTGGTCAGCAGTACACGATTTCTTACCGGCCGCAAAATACGAAACGAGATGGGAAGTGGCGCACACTTGAAGTAAAGGTTCAACGAGAGGGTGTAACTGTTCGCACGCGCAAAGGCTATCGCGCGCCAAAATCCTGATTCGGCCACAAACGGCACAGGAGGTTTTATCTTGAGGTCTTTGTAAGCGACTTTTCTTTGTGACGCTCAAAGGCAAGTTCGATCAACGTCTCGAGCAAACGCGGAAACGGAAGCCCTGACGCTTCCCACATCTTCGGATAACCCGAAACCTCAGTCAGCCCCGGCATCGTGTTCAGCTCATTGATCACCAAATCTCCACCGTGGCGCGTGACAAAGAAATCGACTCTCGCCAGTCCTGCTCCATCAACTGACTGAAACGCTTGAATCGCCATCCGCTGAATCTTCGTAGTCATCGCTTTCGACAACGGCGCCGGCACTACAAAGCTCACGTGGCCAGTGTTCGCATACTTCTCGGTGTAATCCAGAAACCGCGCCGCTTCATCGTAGACCACATACTCACCCGGCAAGCTCGCTCTCGGTTCATCGTTTCCCAACACCGCGCATTCAATCTCACGAGCCACAAGCTCTTCTTCGACGATTATCTTTCGGTCATACTCCGCAGCCACGTCGATGGCTGCGCTCAACGACTGCTTGTCTGTCGCCCGCGACACGCCCACTGACGAACCGAGATTCGCAGGCTTAACAAAACACGGGAAACCAATCTCACTCACAACCTTCCGCACGATCTTGTCAGGATTGCTGCGCCACTGAGAACGAAGAAACCAGAGGTGTTTACAAATCGGCAAGCCTGCCTGCACAAACAGCGACTTCATCGTCACCTTGTCCATGCCGCACGACGAAGCAAGCACGCCACACCCCACGTACGGAACGTCAGCCATTTCAAGTAATCCTTGAAGTGTGCCGTCTTCACCGAATGGACCATGCAGCGCGGGAAAGACTACGTCGAGCTTCTCTCCAGCCACAGCTTGTGAATCTGACTCGAGTGAGATGAGACCTTTGTGTGACGGATCGCCGAGCAACGCCACCTCTCCGCTCGTCTCGTGTGTACGCGGAGGCAACAAGCCATGAACCGACTCCGGTAAAAGCTGAGCGGATTGCGAAGGCGCCAGCCACTTCCCTTCCTTGGTGATAGCGATCGGGACAACCTCGAACTTCTTCCGATCAATCGCTTCAACGATCGCCCGCGCCGATCGGATCGAAATCTCGTGTTCACCTGATCGCCCGCCGAAGATCACTCCGACGCGCAGCTTTTTTGGCACTCTCTTTGGACCAGCCTTTAAAGGATTGTCTTGCCTAACGCGGAAAGAATCAGTTCCACGCCCAACTCGGCAGTTTTGTTATTCACGTCAAGCGCGGTGTTTATCTCAACCATCTCCAGCATGCGCATCCCGCCGGCCTCGGCGATCTTCTCCATTCCCAGGTGCGCTTCGCGATATGTAAGCCCGCCGCGAACCAGCGTGCCTGAACCGGGCGCATCACCCGGATCCAAAGCGTCGACGTCGAAAGTTACCGCATAACCGGCGGAGCCACGCGAGACAATAGCGAGCGCTTCATCCATGCACGCGCTCATCCCACGCTCGTCGATCTCTCGCATCGTAAAGAAACGCATGCCCAACTGTTTGATCAGTTCTCTTTCACCGGGATCGATATCACGCGCGCCGACGTGCGCACACAATTTCGGGTCGAGCTTCGGAGTAAACCCGGCGACGTTCGTGAGTTCGGGTGCGCCGAATCCGAGCAGAGCGGCGAGCGGCATGCCGTGAATGTTGCCGGAAGGTGTGGTTTCGGGAGTGTTCATGTCGGCGTGCGCGTCAAACCAGATCAAACCCAGCGTCTCTCCACGTTGCTTGTAGTAACAGCTCGCGCCGCCAAACGATCCGATCGCGATCGAGTGATCGCCACCGAGTATCAACGGCAGATGATCGGCTGTGAGGATTGCTTCAACTTCACGAGCGAGCTCTTCACACGCGTTGCTGATCTCGCGCCCGTACTTCAGTTTCTCATTCGACGGCACGGAAGGCTGCGGTCGCTCGAGCCGCATATCGCCGCGGTCCTGCACCGTGTAACCGAGACGCGAGATTCGTTGATTCAGACGCGCGACACGCAAAGCTGCGGGTCCCATATCGACACCCGCCATGCTCGCACCATAACCGAGCGGCACGCCTAATACGCTGACTGATTTTTGCACTTCCGTTGACATCAGCCACCCAGATTGAAATTAAAACCGCCGCCACCGCTGCCACTCTGAGTCGGGAAGAATGGCTTCAGCAGGCCTGCGAGCGCTGCGAGGTTTCTGGTTTGAATCAGTAACTCACCGGGACCGGTAAACTCCGCCACGATTCCTTCGCCGCTCATCATGCTACGGAAGAAACCGGCGGCTGCTTTGCGCAGCGTGTATTGAGTTGTGCCCTCCCAGGCGACGAGGTGTCCCGTATCCACAACGTATCGCTCGCCCGCTTGAAGTCGTTTGCGGTGGATCGCGCCGAAGGAAGAGACGAGCAGTAGTCCCTGTCCCTGGACCATGAGCACAAACAATCCTTCGCCCGAAAAGAATGATTTCGCGCCGCCCCATTTCGTATCGACTGATAGACTGGCATCACCGGCCAGATAAGAACTCGATTGCACAAAGAACGGCTGGCCCGTGAGTTCGATTGCGGCGATGTCACCCGGCGCGCCGGGAGCTAAAGTAACTTCTCCGGGACCGCCGCGGGCAGTAAACGTCGAGATGAATGCCGACTCGCCGCCCGCCGCACGTTTGATCGCGCCGAGGAAACCACCCTTCATCTGCGATTGAAGTTCTATGTTAGCGGACATCGAAACCATCGCGCCTGATTCCGCCTGGATCGATTGCTCAGGTTGAAGACGAAGAACGGCGAGGGAGAACGACGGTTGATGTAAAACTTCATAGTCGTAACCACGCCCGCGGCCACGCGAGTCTTCATCGATCTGAATACTGTGCTCGCCCCCCGGATTCACCGCCGGCGCAGGGACGAGCCGGTGTCCACACGCGCCGCAGAACGTCGACCCGGCCAACAACTGAGCACCACATTTCGGACACGTCATAAACTACTCCTAATGTAAATCCTGTCTCACGGCCTTATGCGGTACAACATCCTCGGAAACGGTATCGTCTCTCGAATATGCTCGATCCCGCACATCCACGCCGTGCATCGCTCGATACCCATCCCGAAACCACCATGCGGAATGCTGCCATAGCGACGCAGATCGAGGTACCACTGAAACGCCTCCTCAGGAAGATTATGCAACGCGATCTGCTCCTGCAAAAACTCCAGCGACGTCGCACGTTGACCGCCGCCGATCACCTCGCCATAACCTTCCGGCGCCAGCACGTCCACTCCGAGGGCCAACTCCGGACGCTCAGGATCTCGCGCCATGTAAAATGCTTTTACCGCCGCCGGATAGTGATGCACCATCACCGGCTTATCAAACTGACTCGAAATGTACGTCTCATCAGGCGCGCCAAAGTCACCACCCCATTCAAACTTCGTTTCCAACGCACCCTTTTCAAATCCCTCATGCAGCAGCTTCACCGCGTCGTCGTAATGAACTCTCGGAAAGGGCGGCACGATCGCTTCGAGTTTCGACGTATCACGCTCCAGCACTTTCAACTCTTCACTTCTCTGCTCCAGCACTTGGGCGGCGATGTAGGCGAGCATCCGCTCGGACAGACTCATCACGTCGTCCAGCGTTGCGTACGCCATCTCCGGCTCGACCATCCAGAACTCCGTCAAATGCCGTCGCGTCTTCGATTTCTCGGCGCGGAAAGTTGGACCAAAGCAGTAGACTTTCCCAAACGCCGCGGCAGTCGCTTCGTTGTAGAGTTGACCCGACTGCGTCAGGTAAGCCTTCTCGCCGTCGAAGTAATCGACTTCGAAGAGCGTCGTCGTTCCTTCACACGCGGCCGGAGTAAAGATGGGCGAATCGCAGAGCGTGAAGCCGTCGTTGTCGAGAAAATTTCTTACTGCCTGGACCACCGTGTGTCTGACCTTCAAAACCGCATGTTGCCGGCGAGAGCGCAGCCACAGGTGCCTGTGATCCATCAGAAACTCAGTGCCGTGTTCTTTCGGAGTGATCGGGTAATCGTGAACTTGCTGTAAAATCTCAGCATCGCTCACGTCGATTTCGTATCCGCCCGGCGCACGACTGTCAGCACGCACCGTTCCCTTGATCACAAGTGCCGATTCCTGGCCGAGTCCTTTTAACTGTTCCCACAACTCCGGCGAGATCGCGTTCTTCAGCACGACGCATTGCACAACGCCCGTACCGTCGCGCAGTTGCGGAAACAGGATCTTGCCGCTCGAGCGCATGTTGTAGAGCCATCCTTTAAGAACTACCTCAGCGCCGGCGTGTTGTGAAAGTTGGTTGATGTAGGTGTGGTTATCTGTAGCGATTGCGTGTGATTGCGTTGTCATCGAAAACCCGAGGGCCTAAGCAGTTTATTTAATTCGTTCCTTTAACATTCGTTGCAAGGTGGGGAATCTTTCGAGCCATTCGGCGGCCTGCAAAACTATCTGAAGTGTGGGCTCAATGAAGTGTTCGTACGCTGCGCCTCTTCCGTAAACCGCGGTCTGACAAGAAAAGGTGCCGGTCGCTTTCAAGCCGCGTTGGATCGTCATGAGTCGAAACTCGAGTGCAAACTCATCAGGATCAATCGCCCCGAGCCCGAGCAGACGGCGCTCTTCAAGCAAGAACAAACGATAAGCGCGCAGTTCAGCGAGCGAGGGCGGACACGGCTGACGGTCCAGCAGGAATGAAACGAGGTCGTAACTAGCCGGGCCCATGCGCGCGTCCTGGTGGTCGACGATACGAATCTGTCGCTTGTTATCGATCATCAAATTCGACGCATGGTAATCGCGATGACAGAGCACGCGTGGTACGGCTGCCAGCTCGGCGGCAATGTCGTTCAGTTCCGCTTTTAACTCAGCCATCTCGCCGTGTGGCAACGTCTCGCCGCGCAAGCTGCCGAAGTAGTGGTCGAAAAAGAAGTCGAGCTCCCAGGACAGCTTTGCTTCGTCGAATGCGAGCTTGCTGGCGATCGAATGCGTTTGATAGGCACGTTCAGTTGCGTTCTGAATCTTTGCGATCAGAGCGATCGCCTGCTCTTTGTACTCATCGCACTGCTCGTCGGATTCCTCGTCATAAAAGTGAAACAATTGCCGGTCACCGAGATCCTCCTGAACGATGATCCCGGCGTTCCCATCCACTGCGTAAATCTCAGGCACCGGGATTTCACAGTCCAAAAACAACCGCGTGATGTCGAGATACGGATGAAATTCCGGATCGAAAGGCTCGGGATAGACCGCGGCGACAGCAGTGCGCCTTTTCCAACCGATGCGGTAATACTTGCGCGTTGACGCGTCGGGAGTGAGCGGAACGACTTCCTTACCGGCGACTCCTTGCTGCGTGATGAATCTCGCAAGTCGTTCTGACGCGGAGGACTCAAATACGTTGGAAATCACAGGTTTCGGAGCACTCATTGGGTTCATTGGGAAAGCGACGACAGCCGCCGGATTGTATCACAAGGGGACGACAAAGTTTTCCCCCTTGAAATGACCGGGAAGCGCTTTCTCCGGAGGCGTTTTGCCCTCCACCAACTCGCGTGGCACGACGACGGCATTCTCGACAACCTCGCCGGCCTTGATTCTCACGTTATCCGCAAGCACGGCTCCGCTGACTCGTGCGCGTTCGCCAACGACGACATCGTCCCAAAGTATCGAATCGACAACCGATGCGCTTTCGGAGATAACCGTCCCTTCGCCTGCGTCGTAAGTCTTTCCGGCTTCTTTCATCAACTCAACACTGATGTCCAGGTATCGTTTCAACGTCGACAGTTCTCGCCACTTGCCCGTAGCAACGTGAGCGGCAACGACTTCTCCACGCGCGATGGCTTGCGGGTAAACGTCCGTCGTCGAGTGTGAGAAAACGCCCCGGGGAATGTATTCGAAGATGCGTGGCTCGAGGATCTGTATGCCGGTGAACATCAATGGATCGCGATCGTCTTCACCCGGCATGCCGCCGAACCGTTTTACGCGTCCATTTTCAGTTTCCACCACGCTGAAACGTTCGCGACGCGTATTGGGCAGAAGCACCAAGGTCGCGAGCGCGTTGGCGCTTCGATGCGTCTCGAGTGCGGCGTTCAGATCGATGTCAGTGATTATCTTGCCATTGACCGCAAGGAACGTCTCGCGTTCGAAAAACTCACGCGTGTTGTCGAGCGCTCCACTCGTACCCAGGATCTCCGGTTCTTCAACGTAATGAAGCTTCACGCCGAAACGACTGCCATCGCCGAGTACTTCTCGGACAGATTCAGGACGGTGATGCAGGTTAACTACAATCTCGTCGATACCGTAACCAGCGAGATATTCGGCAACGTAGCCGACCAGCGGTTTTCCGAGAATCGGTATGGCTGGTTTGGTGCGGTCTTCGGTGAGGGGCCAGAGGCGTGTGCCGTAACCGGCAGAAAGAACGATCGCGCGCATCGGCGATCAGGAAGCCTTCGAGGCGTCGCGCATGACGAGGTCAAACGTTCCGGGGGCGACTTTGCGAAAGCGGGAGTTGCGATTGAGAGACACTGCGACGCTGATCGTCGGGTTTTGACCCGTAAACTTGAAACCACCTTCAAGCAAACGGTTGTAGAGTTCGTTAACGTGAAGCGGTCCACCTTCTTCGCGGAGCAGCAGCGTCACTGCCTGTGGAATCGTACGATCCATGAACCGATCGCTGATTACTTCGACGTTGTTACGGACCGTCGGAATCTGTGTTCGCCGATCGACTGGAGCTTGCGTCCGTGGCGATTGTGACTGGCGCATCGCGGCTTCGAGCTCGGCGTCAGACGGCAAACCCAACGAGATATTTCCGGAAGCCAACACGGATGACAAGAGACGATAGATCGCCGCTTCGGTCTGGCTGGCGAGGGTGTCCATCTCCGCCAATTCGGCCCGGACGGTATCGGCCTCAGCTTCCAACTCTCTGAGACGAGCGGCGAGGTGCATGCGTGCTGCGCGTGATTGGCGCAGGCTTTGTTCGAGTCGTGACAGCAGGTTCTCGCTCATCAGCGGCAAATTCTGCCACAGATTAACGCGGATGGACAGATCTGATTTTTATCCGTGTAATGCGTGGCTAATTAACGATCGCGGTTCAGGATGTAGGCCGGAAGGGCGCGAAGAGAATCGCAGTAGTCTGACTCGGGCAAGTTGTCGAGCGCGGAGCAGGCGTTTTCCGCGTATTCATCAGCACGTGCGCGCGCTTTTTCCAATGCGCGTGTGCGAACCATCGCCTCGCGCAAGTCTTCCTGCGTAACGGTGTCGTACTTCCCTTCACGCAATACCGTTTGGACCATCTCCAGCGTCTGCGGTTCTGCTTCTCGCAAGTAGATCAACGGCAGCGTTACTTTGCCGCCCAACAGATCTGCGCCCGCGGCTTTGCCCAACGCATCCTCGCTCGACGTGAAATCAAGCAGGTCGTCAATCAACTGAAACGCGGTGCCCAGGTTGAGCCCGTAATCGCGCAACGACGTCTGCTGCTTCTCACTGGCGGCGCCGAGAATCGATCCGATCTCACAACTGGCGCTGAAGAGATATGCCGTCTTGCGTTTGAGCACGTCGAAGTACTGTGCCTCAGTCACATCGGCATGGCCCAGCAACGTCAACTGCAACAACTCTCCCTCGGTCATCTTGCGCGTCACGCTCGTCAGGATGTCGAGTATCGGCAGCGACCTTTCGGCAAGGCTGGTCTCAAACGCCGACATGTAAAGCCAGTCGCCCATCAGCACGGCGGTCTCGTTTCCGTAAAGCGCATTTACGGTTGGCCGCTTGCGACGCAGGTCTGCTTTGTCGATGACGTCGTCATGCACCAGAGTGGCGGTGTGCAGAAACTCCATCACCGTCGCCATGCGAATCGAGTTATAACGCGACCCATCACCGCCAACGGCGTAGTTGGAGAGAATCGTCAACGCGGGCCGCACACGTTTGCCGCCGGACGCGCGCAGGTATTCGCCAAGGTAATCGATCACCTGAACGTTCGAACGCGCCTGGCGCTCGAATTCAAGTTCCACCTGCATGAGTTCGTTCGAGATGAGGCTGAAAATCCGGCGAGCCGAAATTCTTGCCTCTTCATCCAGCGCAAGTATGTGGCTTGACGTAGTCATGGCAACTGCGGCGCTCTAGTTGGAACGGTAGTTCGTAAACTGCATGTGAATGCCGAAGTCTTTGTCCTTCAGCTTGGCAATTATGTCCTGCAGCGTGTCGCGATCGCGGCCGGACACGCGCACGACGTCACCCTGAATGGAAGCCTGGACCTTTGCTTTGCTGTCCTTGATAAACTTGACGACTTCTTTTGCTTTCTCCTGCGGAATGCCTTCCTGGATCTGTGCTCGTTGCCGGACGGTACCGCCGGCCGCCGGTTCGATCTTGCCGTAACTGAAAGCCTTCAACGGCACACCGCGACGCACGAGTTTCTGTTGAAGGATGTCGTTCATGTTGCGAAGACGCGTTTCATCTTCCGCGGTCAGGACCAGTTCGTTTTTGTCGTGCACGACGTTGGCTGCACTTCCCTTGAAATCAAAACGCTGGCGCACTTCTTTCAAAGTCTGGTTGAGAGCATTTGCAATCTCGGCGGAGTCGACCTGGGAGACAATATCAAAGGAATTCTGCTGAGCCATTGGCTGGAGAATACCACCAAAAGGGGAGCATGTGAAAGTTGCCACAAAGCGGTCCAAAGAGCACAAAGTACTTTAATTCTTTGCGTCAAAGAACTAGTCCAGACGGAAGAAGCGTTTGAAATTCTCACTTGTGATTCGCGCCATCTCTTCCAGCTCTACACCGTGAAGTCCCGCGAGGCAGCGCGCGACTTCGATGACGTAAGCGGGCTCGTTTCGTTTGCCGCGATATGGGATGGGACTCAGATACGGGCAATCGGTCTCAATCAACAAACGATCGAGCGGGACTTGCTTGGCCACCGCGCGCAGTTCATCTGCCTTCTTGAAGGTGACGATACCGGAGAACGAGATCAGGAACCCGAGTTCAACCGCGCGTTGCGCCAGCTCCATGCTGCCGCTGAAGCAATGAAAGATGCCTCTGCGGTTGGCGCCCGAGTAAGCGCTTTCCAAAATTTCGATGGTTTCAGACTCGGCCTCGCGTGTGTGAATCACGACCGGCAGATCGCACTCACGCGCCGCGTGTAGTTGTCGTTTGAAAACTTCGATCTGCACGTCGCGGGGTGAGTTGTCGTAATGAAAATCCAGACCGATCTCACCCCACGCGATCACTCGCTCGCTTTCAACAAGCGTCTTGATGCTGTCTTCCGCTTTGTCGTCGTAGAAACGGGCGTCGTGAGGATGTGTCCCGATGGCTGTGTAGACGGACTCGTACTTCTTTCCCAACTCAACCGCGCGTTCGAACGCGCCGCTGTGCGGATCTCCTGTTCCGACGTTCAGAATTACCGAAACGCCGGCAGCGCGAGCACGCTCGATAATCTCTTCACGATCGGCGTCAAACTCCGGCCCATCGATATGCGCATGCGAATCAGTAAACATTTATCTTCGCCACAAAATAAGTTTTTGTGCATTTTGTGCCTTTTTGTGGCTCATTTGAGGCGTGCGCCGTTTGGAACGTCCTCAGTAAAAGTAGCGATCACCGGCCGGCCTTCCTCACCGTACGAAGCGGCAACCACCATTCCCTGAGATTCAAACCCGCGTAGCTTGCGCGGCTTCAAGTTCGCGACGATCACCACTTTGCGTCCCACAAGTTTTTCCGGCTCGTAATACTGAGCGATGCCCGCGAGTATCTGTCGCGGTTGTTCCTCGGCAAGGTCTACTTTCAACAGCAGCAACTTATCAGCTTTGGGAACGCGTTCGGCAGAGAGCACCTGGCCCACACGCAGATCGACCTTTGCAAAGTCGTCAATCTCGATGAAGCTCGTCACGCCGACTGCATCAGCTTGTGTCGCGTGTTCTTTCGGAGGCGCAGGTAGCTCGGGCGGCTGACTCTGCTCGCCGTTTATTTCCGACATGATCTTCGCCTTGTCCAATCGCGGAAACACTGGCTGCACGTCGCCAATCGCCGCACCTTCCTTGAGCTCACCCCACTTGAGCTCAGACGGACTGATCTGCGCAGGCGAACCATCGAGGCCCAACTGTTTCCAGATCGCCTGACTCGCACCCGGCATCACCGGATACAACAGCACACTCAACCAGCGCAGCGACTCCGCCGCACGATACAACACCGCGTTGAGCGTCTGTTTCTGGTTCTCATCTTTCGCAAGGTCCCACGGCTTGGCATCTGTGATCATCTTGTCAACACGCGCAACCACGGACCAAGCCGCCTCGAGGGCGCGGCTGAACGCGAGGTTTTCAAAGTGCAACAGAAACTGATCGCGCGCATGTTCGATGAAACCGGCGACGGTCGTCTCGTCCGTATCGACGCCGGTGCGCTTCGCGAGCAGCAACTTGTCTTCAGGAATCACGCCCGACGGAATTCGCGAATCGCAGTAGCGCGCGATCATCGTCAGCGTGCGGCTCGAGAGGTTGCCCCAGCCACTCGCTAGATCGCTGTTCGCACGATCG
>DASSEB010000067.1:0-4833 GCA_035696765.1 Pyrinomonadaceae bacterium
AACCGATTACCGAAGCTGGTCCGGCAACACCGGTCGAAGTGCTTGGTCTGCAGGGTGTGCCGCAGGCCGGAGAGAGTTTCCAGGTAGTTTCGGATATCACCAAGGCTAATTCGATATCACAGCAACGACAGATGTTGAGTCGCCAGGCAGCGTTGCTGCAGACGACCAAACGCGGTATCGAAGCGTTGGGTGAGAGTGAAGTCAAGGAACTGCTGGTCATCATCAAGGCCGACGTGCAGGGGTCCGTCGAAGTCTTGAAGTCGACGCTGCAAAAACTCTCGACCGATCGCGTGAAAGTCAAAGTGATCCGATCGGGCGTCGGCGCGATCACGGAGTCGGACGTTCTGCTTGGCTCCGCGACGCAGGCCGGCTCATCGTCGTCGGCAGTCGTGATCATCGGCTTTAACGTGCGGCCCGAAGCGCGCGCGGCTGACGTTGCGAAACAGGAAGCCGTCGATATTCGTCTCCACTCGATCATCTACAAGGTTGAGGAAGAGATCCGCGCTGCCATGATCGGCATGCTCGAGGCGATCGAGAAAGAAAGAATCCTCGGCAAGGCCTCAGTCAGAGAAGTGTTCCGCGTTCCGAAAGCGGGAACAGTCGCCGGCTGCATGGTGATCGACGGTTCGATCCGTCGCAGTGCCAAGGCTCGGCTGATTCGCGATGCCGTAGTGGCCTGGGAGGGCAACATAGGATCGTTGCGCCGCTTCAAGGACGACGTATCGGAAGTTCGCGAAGGGTTTGAATGTGGCATCAGCCTGGAAAACTTCAACGATGTGAAAGTCGGAGACCAGATTGAGGCCTACGTGATTGAGCGAGTAGCGGCAACGGAGTTGTAAGAGAGGTGCTTGGGCAGGGTCAGTACCGTAACGCGGTAGCGTCGGGTCGACCGAAGTAATAGTAAGCACAAGTACAAGTGCAATGCGTCGCACTGAAAGAACTGCGGATACACTCAGGGAAGAGATCGCTCAGATTGTCGGTTACGAACTGGAAGATCCACGACTGACGATGGTCACCGTGACTGACGTTCGTCTCTCGGCTGACAAGCGAGCCGCGCGCGTTTATGTCACGGTGGCAGGTGACGAGAACGAGCACAAAGTAGCCCTCGCGGCTCTGAAGCACGCGGCACCCTACGTGAGAAAGCAACTCGGACTCTCGCTAAATCTTCCCCGCACGCCTGAGATTCACTTCGTGCGCGACCGCGTCGAAGAAGAAGGCGAACGCGTCGATCAACTGCTGAATGAGATCGAGCGCGAATGGGAAAGTCAAGGAAAGGATGTTGAGTGATTGCGAAGTTCGCAATTGTAGATTTGCACCATGCTTAGTCAAGTAGTCGAGTTGATCGAGGCAAAACGTCGTTTCGCAATCACCTCGCACATTCGTCCCGACGGCGACAGCCTGGGATCGTCCCTCGGTCTTTACTGGTTACTGCGCGCGCTCGATAAAGACGTCGAAGTGATCATGCGCGATCCGGTGCCGCACGCGTACCAGCAATTGCCAGGCGCTGCTGACGTGCGCGTTACTCCTGCGGTCGATCCTTCCTACCATGCAGTGTTCGTGATCGAGTGTTCCGACATCACGCGGCCCGGCCTGGCCGATCTCGAAAAGCAGTTTGTCGTCAATATCGATCACCATTCCACCACCGCGCTCTTCGGCAACATCAACTGGATCGACTCGACTGCTTCCGCAGTCGGCGAAATGATCTACAACCTCTGCAAAGCGACGGGTGTGCGCGTCACGAAAGAGATTGCGGAGTGTGTCTATACGGCGCTGATAACCGATACCGGATCGTTTCATTACTCGAACACGACCGAGCGCACGTTCAAAGTCGCTTCCGAACTGGTACGCACTGGCGTGAAGCCGGCGAAGACTGCCGAAGCAGTGTTTGCGAGTTATCCATGGAGCAGGATTCAGTTGATGGGTTCGGTATTGTCGACGGCGCGTCGAGATGAAAGCGGGCGCGTCGCGTGCATGCGGCAAACCCTCGACATGCAGCGGCAGGCGCAGGCTTCTGATGAAGATGCGGACGGGTTTGTTAACTATCCGTTGACGGTCGGCGAGGTGGAAGCAGTCGCGATGCTGAAGGAGTGCGAGCCGGGAGTGTATCGCACGAGTCTCAGATCCAAGGGCGACGTAAACGTTGCGAAGGTCGCTGAGAGGTTTGGCGGCGGCGGACATCGCAACGCAGCCGGCTGCACGATGCGCGGAAGCTGGGAAGAAGCCGAGAGCACGATCGTCCGTCTCCTGCTCGACGCAGTGGACCGCGCGAATGGCGCGCGCGACATCACTGAAGACGCACTCAAAGAGAGTGAGTCAGTAATCTAGGTCACAAATAAGCACAAAAGGCACAAAGGAATCGTTTGTGCTTTTTGTGCTTTTTTGTGGCCCAGAAAGAAAAAAAATATAAGTGGCGCCGCGAAGATTACCAGGAGAAGACGCGCGGCCTGTTGATGGTCCATACCGGAAACGGCAAAGGCAAGACGACGTGTGCCCTGGGCCTGTTGATGCGTGCGGCTGGTCGCGGTTTGAAGTGCTGCATGATTCAGTTCATGAAGTCGCGGCACGACCGCTACGGCGAACACGTCTCAGCTGAAAAACTCGGCATTGAAGTGCACACGATGGGCGACGGTTTTACGTGGGACACGAAAAATCCCGAGCAGGACATCAAGACTGCGCGTGAGACGTGGGCGCTCTGCGTTGAGAAGCTGCGCTCCGGCGATTACGACCTGCTGGTCTTCGACGAACTGGTCTACGTGCTGAGTTACAAGATGCTGCCGGTCGCCGAGGTGTTGGAGGAATTTGCCGCGGTTCGCGCCGCACAGCCGGCTTTGCACATCGTGGTTACCGGGCGTGACGCGCCCGCAGAGTTGATCGAAGCCGCGGATCTGGTGACTGAGATGACCGAGATAAAGCATCCATTTACCGCAGGAATTCGCGCACAGCAAGGGATTGAGTTTTAATCAAATTGCGAATCTGTGCTACCCTCCTCGCATCTCATGGCGTGGTTCAATAAGAAGACCAAGCGAATAGAAGCCGTTCCGCCGGAAGAACGTGTGGTGAAGACTGAAAACGTCTTCCTCAAGTGCGAAGGGTGCGAGGCGCACCTGTTCACAGGGGAGCTCGAAGACGGCCAGCAAGTTTGCAAACACTGCAACTACCACTTTCGTATCGGCGCGCGCGAACGGCTCGCATTGCTTTTCGACGAAGGAAAGTTTGAAGAGCTCGACGCGGAAGTGATCTCGATCGATCCGCTCGAGTTCGTCGACAGCAAACCCTACTCAGATAGATTAAAACAAGCGAAAGAATCGTCGGGCCTGCCGGAGGCTATCATCAACGGTCGCGGGACCGTGGGCGATCATCCGGTGGTTGCGGGTGCGATGGACATGAGTTTCATCGGCGGCTCGATGGGTTCGGCGGTCGGCGAGAAAGTCACGCGCTTGATCGAACGCGCGATGGAAGAGCACAGTGCGCTGATAATCTTTTCGGCGTCCGGCGGAGCGCGCATGCAGGAAGGCACCCTCTCGCTCATGCAGATGGCGAAGATCTCCGCGGCCCTCGCGGCGCTCGACGAGGCACGACTCCCGTTCATCTCAGTCCTGACAGATCCAACCACCGGCGGCGTAACAGCGAGTTTTGCAATGCTCGGTGACGTCATCATCGCCGAGCCGAAGGCACTGATCGGATTCGCGGGTCCGCGAGTTATCGAACAAACGATCCGTCAGAAGCTGCCAAAGGATTTTCAAAAGGCTGAGTTCCTGCTCGATCACGGCATGATCGACGCGATCGTCGATCGCCGCGAGCTGCGCGCTTACGTCATCAAGGTACTGAACTTCATGATGAATCCCGAGATTCACGGCGAGTCAGACATCGAACGCGCTCGTCGCGCCGCAAAGATGAAAGACTAGCCACAAAGAAGCACATAAGGCACAAAAGGTAGACTGCATCAGAACACTGTTTTTGTGACTTTTGTGCTCATTTGTGCGGAATATGAATTTTGAGGCTGCTGTTGAGTACCTTTTGAGTCTCGGTCATGAGACTCTGGCCATTAAGCTCGGGCTACGCAATAGCGAACTTCTTCTCAACGCACTCGATCATCCCGAACGCGCATTCCCTTCCGTTCAGATCGCCGGCACAAACGGCAAAGGCTCCACCGCCGCGATGCTGGATTCGATCTGTCGCGCGGATCGAATCAAGTGCGGCCTCTACACTTCGCCTCATCTCGTTTCGATCACAGAACGCATCCGTATCTCCGGCGTCGAGATAACACGCGATGATTTCGCAGCCTGCGCCACTGCGGTCCGTGAAGCTTCGGAACGATTGCTGCGAGACAAGCAGATCGAAGCACTCCCGACGTTCTTCGAGCAGTTGACTGCGATCGCGCTACTCGCGTTTCGTAATGCGGAAATCGAGTTGGCGATTCTCGAGACGGGCCTGGGAGGGCGTCTCGATTCCACTACCGCCGCGAATGCATCCATCGTCGCCATCACACCGGTAGCCATGGACCACGAAGAGTACCTCGGCCGCACGCTCGCGAGTATCGCTGCCGAGAAAGCCGCGATTATTCGTAGGGGCGTGAAGGCAGTCATCGCGAAACAACAACCCGAGGCTCTAGAAGTTCTGGTCAGACGTTGCGAAGAGACTGGCGTGACTCCCCTTTTTGAAAACGGCGAACACACGATAGAAGAGACAACACATGACGGCCGTTTTTGCGTAACGTTTGATAATCGTTACGAGCGAGTTTGGCTGGGACTCCGCGGGCGACACCAGCTTCAGAACGCCGCAGTCGCGATCCGCCTGGCCGAGTTACTGAGAATTTCGACTGCGGCGATCGTC
>DASSEB010000068.1:0-3626 GCA_035696765.1 Pyrinomonadaceae bacterium
CACCGGCAAAAAACAATGCCGTGCTAATCATGCACGGCACTGGCGGTACCGGCGCGCAGTTTCTCTCGGCACAATTTGCCGACGTCCTCTTTGGCCCCGGTCAACTACTCGATGCCACTAAGTACTTCATCATTCTTCCCGATGCCATCGGACATGGTGGATCCAGCAAACCGAGCAACGGACTGCATACGAAGTTTCCTCATTACACGTACGACGACATGGTGCTCGCGCAGTATCGACTCATCACCGAGAAACTTGGCGTCAATCACCTGCGTCTTGTCATGGGCACTTCAATGGGTGGAATGCACACGTGGGTTTGGGGTGAAACTTATCCCGACTTCATGGACGCCTTGATGCCGCTGGCGAGCATGCCGATCGAGATCGCTGGTCGCAATCGAATCATGAGAAAGATGATCATGGATTCGATTCGCAACGATCCAGCCTGGAATAACGGTGAATACAAAACTCAGCCAGTGCAGGGGCTGACGGCTGCTGAGAATATTCTGTTACTAATGGGAAGCGCCCCGTTGCAGTGGCACAAACAGGCGCCGACTCGCGATGCCGCCGATAAATTCTACGAGGAGCGTGTGAAGAGTGGAGTTGCGCGAACGGATGCCAACGACATGCTCTACTACTTCGACTCGTCGCGTGAATACAATCCATCTCCAACGCTCGAAAAGATCAAGGCACCCTTGATCGCCATTAACTCTGCTGACGATCTGATCAATCCGCCTGAGTTGGGAGTAATGGAGCGGGAGATTAAGCGCGTGAAGAACGGTCGATACGTGCTGTTACCGCTTACAGATCAAACTCGCGGGCACGGTACACATACAATCGCTTCAATCTGGCAGGGTTATCTCAAGGAACTGCTGGAAAGCTCGAATCAACAAACAGACAGATAGACACGGGGTTTTGTCGCCGTGCGCAATCCTGGAGTTGAGTACAGATGCTGAAGGTGATTTCTATCCTTGGACTGGTCGTGATGATTGGCGCGTTGATTGGCCTTTATAAGATCGGCGTGCTCTTCACGGCTCATCCCATCGCCATTGCTCTTCAGGTGATAGCAATCGCATTGATGGTATGGGCACGCGTAACGTTTGGACGTCGAAGCTTTCATGCCGCTGCGAATCCGACAGCGGGTGGACTGGTCACTACAGGCCCTTACGGAATCATACGACACCCGATCTACACCGCAGCATGTCTCTTTGGTTGGGGTTCGATCGTTGTACACTGGTCTTTGGTAAGCGTCGCATTGGGAATACTGTTGCTACTCGGTGCGCTAATGCGAATGTTATGTGAGGAGCAATTGGTGAAGCAGAAGTACCCGGAATATGTCGATTACGCGAAAGTCACGAAACGGATGGTTCCGTACGTGTTCTGATTCGTTGTAAATCATGAAAGAAATTTGCGCTTTGCACGATCGCAGGCTATTGGTCGGAAAGATTTTAACGTCCACCCTGCAATAAATTTACTCGTATCTCAGCGCTTCCAACGGATCGACTTTCGTCGCCCTGCGTGCCGGAACGTAACAAGCCAATAGCGCCACACCGATCAGCAATAATGCGATTGCGATGAATGTAAGTGGGTCGGTAACGCTGACATCGTACAGGTAACTCTTCACCACCCGCGTCACCGCCAACGCGAGACCGGCTCCGATTGCTACACCAATGACAGCGAGCCACATGCCCTGAGAAATCACCAGGCGCAGAACGTCGGCGCCTCGCGCACCCAGGGCCATACGAATTCCCAGCTCATGCGTACGTTCACTCACGCCGTAACTCATCACGCCGTAGATGCCGATACTCGCAATCAACAAAGCCAGGAAACCAAAAACGCCAATGAGGACCGCACCAAAGCGTGCCGGTAACAACGAGATGTCAATGTTGTCTGCGAGCGACATGACATTGAACGCGGGTAGATTCGGATCGAGCGCTTGAACCTCGCGCCGGACTGCCGCCGCCACATCCCTGGGATTGCCGCTTGTCTTCACATGCAGGGCCATCGCGGGCTGCGGGTTCTGCAAGTAGGGCAGGAAAATGTATGGCATGGAGTCCTCACCCAATGACCTGTATTTACTGTCCTTCACTACGCCGACGATTTCCCATGAAGATGGCTGCCGCAACAGCACGTGAAGTCTTTGTCCGATTGGATTGGTGTTGGGAAAAAGCTCTCGCACGAGGGTCTCGTTAACGATTGCCACACGCGGAGCGCCTTCACGATCTCGATCGGTAAACTCGCGCCCGCTGAGTAACGGCACACCGAGAGTTCTAAAGAAGTTTGGTCCAATGGCGTTGTTGCCGACGAATGGCGGGTCCTCTCCCTGAGGTGGCTCGTGTCCCTCCACAAAAACGGGAGAAGAAAATGCCGGCGAATAGAAATAACTAAGCGGTGCAGACTGGGCGAGGCTGACACTTTCAACACCCGGTAATGCTTGCACACGATTGCTCAACTGCTGATAGAACTGCTCAGCCTTCGTTGCATCGTATTTTTGTGCGGCTGTATTGAACGAGAGGGTCAGAATGTGTTCGGCATCAAAACCGGGGTTGATGGCGCGCGCGCGATTCAAACTCCTCAGAAACAAACCAGCCCCAATCAGAACGACTATAGAGAGCGCCACCTGTCCGATCACGAGGGCATTACGCAAGCCGAACATCCTGCGGCGATCGCCAAGTTGTTGTGAGTGATCTTTTAACGCGGGCACCAGGTCATGCTTTGACGCCTGTAGCGCGGGAACAAGACCGAAAATGATCCCGGCGAGAACTGAAAGTAACAATGTGAAACCGAGTACTCGCCAATCAGTATGAAACTCAACATTGACAGGCAAAGGAACAGCGGGCTTGAGTGCGGTCAACAAACTAACGAGCCAGAAATTCAGAATTAAACCCGCCAGACCACCGACAACGGCCAACAGAATACTTTCGGTTAGGAGCTGCCGAATCAAACGAGTGCGAGTTGCTCCAAGCGTCAGTCGAATCGCCACTTCCTTTCGACGGCGAGCAGCACGCGCAAGCAAGAGGTTGGCGACGTTTGCGCAGGTAATCAACAAGACCAGTCCAACAACCGCGAGCAGTATTTGGGTGACGGGTTTTAGCAGTGCTCGAAACGCCGGCCGGCCGTTGCCTGCTGTGTACAGGGCGATTTGAAAGTTGCGGTTTGAGTCAGGATAGTTCTGCGCGAGTCGAGTAGCTACTACATTCATTCCTGCTTGCGCCTGGCGCATGGTCACGCCGGGTTTCAAACGTGCCATTACATCGAGGTTGCGCAGGTTTCTGTTATTGAGAGTGCCGGCACCAGCGGGGCCTGGTCTAACGCTCGCGCGCATCATCAGCGGAATCCAAATTTGCCGCGGAAAAGCTTCTTCGGTTCCGACGAAATCACGCGGAGTCACACCCACGATCGTGAATTGAACACCGTTGAGGACCATCGACTTGCCCACGACGGTTGCATCGCTATTAAAACGACGCTGCCAAAGGTTGTGACTGATGACGGCGACTGGAGCCGGAGTGTTATCCTCTTCAGGCAGGAATGTGCGACCCAATTCGGGCTTCACTCCTAAAACGTCAAAATAATTACCCGAGACGAGAGCGCCTTCAACGCGTTCCGATTGACCGTTGCTTCCGAGATTC
>DASSEB010000069.1:0-2985 GCA_035696765.1 Pyrinomonadaceae bacterium
GGCAAAGAGTCGGCGAGTTGCTCTTGCGTTAACAACACCGGCGCGCGGGAGTCGTCGAGCATCAACGCCAGTCGCTCAAGTGGATACGAAGGATCGAGCGGCACATACGCGCCACCTGCTTTCAACACTCCAAGGAGCCCAACGATCATCTCGATCGAGCGATCGACACAGACGCCGACCAGCACTTCCGGACCGACTCCGAGTCTTCTCAGGTAGTGGGCCAATTGATTAGCGCGCTCATTCAATTCGCCGTACGTTAGTCGTTCGTCCCCGCAAGTGACTGCTATCGCTGCGGGCGTCTGCGCCGCGTGATACTCAAACAACTGCGGCGCTAACAGTTCAGACGGATACTGCGCGTCCGTGTCGTTCCACTCGACGAGCAGTTCCCGCCGCTCCGTCTCACTTAACAACGGTTGCTTCGAGAGGTCCTGTAGTGGGTTGGCGACGATCGCGGACAGCAATGTCTCAAAATTCCCGATCATTCGTGCGATCGTGGTGCTGTCGAATAGATCCGTGCTGTATTGCACGCGGATCAGGAACTGGTTTGGCTTCTCTTCGACGATCCAGGCCAGGTCCACCGCGGCTGTTCCGCTGTCGAAATCGAGCGACTTCATACGTAATCCGCGGAAGGCGCTCGAGCCGCTACGCTCGCCCATGTTCTGCACCGTGAACAGGACCTGGAAGATCGGCTGGTGCCCGAGGTTTCGCTGCGGCTGCAACTCTTCAACCAGTTTCTCAAACGGCACATCCTGGTGCGCATAAGCTGCGAGCGCTGTGTCTCTCACTCGCTGCAACAGGTCGTGGAAATTCTCGCCATCATGAAATTCAGTTCGTATGACGAGAGTGTTGACGAAGAACCCGATCAGGTTTTCGAGTTCAGCCTTGCCCCGGTTCGCGATTGGAGTTCCGACGAGAATGTCTTTTAAACCGCTGTAGCGAAAGAGCAGGGTTTGAAAAGCCGCCAGCAGAGTCATAAACAGCGTCGCGTTCTCTTGTTTGCTCAACTCCCGAACAGCATGAAGGAGCGATGCGGGCAGCTCGAAATCCTCAAGCGCACCGCGATGGCTTTCGATCAGCGGCCGCGGGCGATCAGTTGGCAGCGCGAGCACGCTTTGAGCTCCCGCTAAGCGGTCTTTCCAATACGCGAGCTGCTCCTTCAGAACATCCGAGGTGATCTTCTTCCGCTGCCACTGGGCAAAGTCAGCGTACTGGACCGTCAACTCAGGCAACGGCGAAGAGCGGCCGTGCGAGTAAGCTTCATAGAGTGTGGTGATTTCGTTGACGAACAGGTCCACCGACAAGGCGTCGCTAACAATGTGGTGAGTTGCTACCACAAACACGTGATCGTTATCGCTGAGACGCAAAAGTTCCGCGCGCAGGAGGGGGCCTTGCGACAAATCGAAAGGCTCGCTCGTCGTTATACGAGCCAACCGTTTCGCCTCTCGCTCTTTCTCGGCGTCAGGCACGTTGCCGAGATCGCGCTCGATCATTTTGAAAGCCAGATCCGGCGGCGCAATTACCTGGACCGGGCGTCCGTCGTTGTCGAGGGCGAACGTGGTGCGCAGCGACTCATGACGCCGGACAACTTCAACCAGGCTCTGCGCCAAAGCAGCTTTGTCGAGTTCGCCGGTTAATCGAATGGCGGTCGCAATGTTGTAAGGCGTACTACTCGGCGCGAGTTTATTGATCAGCCATAGGCGTTCCTGTGCGAACGATAAGTGCAGCGGTTCGTTCGGATCGTGTTTCGGGATTCTGTCGGGACGCAGGACCTCGACTCCTTCTTTGTGCAGGAGTGTTTCCAGCAACGCTCGTCGCTTGTCGTTGAGGTTGAAGGTTCGGTTGCGATTAACCGCCATATTGTTCTCTTTCGGTTGGTTGAGTTTTACAGGATTACCTGCAAGGTAGATATCATTGACCGCCGGCAGCCAGCATGGTCTCGATTTCGTCGTCGGAGAGTTGTGACACCCTGACAAGCAGATCGGCAGTTCGTTCGACTCTGTCTCGATCACCGCTGATCTCGAGGAGGAGTTGGGCCACTACAGAAATCGTGAGGTCCTCAAACACGCGGCGCAGTGGGAGCTCGACCTGAAAAGCGTCCTGCAGGCGAGCGAGCATCTGCGCAACTAACAGGGAATGTCCTCCCAGCTCAAAGAAGTTGTCGTGAATACCGATTCGCTCGACTCCGAGCAGTTCTTCCCAAATACCTGAGATGACCTCTTGCACCGACGTCTCTGGACGGACGTAATGCTCCGCTCTGCTCTCTTGCACTGGCGCAGGCAGCGCGCGGCGATCGATCTTGCCGTTCGGGGTTAGCGGCAATGTCGCTAGCAGGACGAACGCGGAAGGGATCATGTACTCGGGTATTTGTTGACGCAGATGTTGACGCAGTTCCTCGTCGATCTTCTCTTGCGTGTCGGATGCGGGTGCTGCGCCATTGTTGTGGCCATTGTCGCCGTTGCGCCGCTCACCAGGCATCTCATGGTCCATCACGAGGTACGCAGTCAATCGTTTCTCGCCGGGCACATCTTCCCGCGCCAGCACTACACTTTCTCGCACTCCTTCATGCCGCCGCAGTGCTGCCTCCACTTCGCCTAATTCGATGCGATAACCGCGCACCTTCACCTGCTCGTCCAGTCTTCCCATAAACTCCAGCACGCCACTCTCGCGCCAACGCACCACATCTCCCGTCCGGTACAACCTTGCACCAACGCGCCCGCTGTAACTGTCCGGCACAAACCGCTCCGCCGTCTGCGCGCTCGCGCCAATATACCCGCGTCCCACGCCATCGCCGCCGACCCACAACTCACCTTTCACTCCCACGCCCACCGCGCGCCAGTGCTCGTCCACCACATACAATTCCGTGTTCTGCACGCCACTCCCGATCGGTACCCACGCCTCGCCCGCCACTTCGTCTGCGCTCTGCACCACCTGGTGCGTCACGTCATCAGAACACTCCGTTGGTCCATACGCGTTGATGACTCGCAC
>DASSEB010000070.1:0-6997 GCA_035696765.1 Pyrinomonadaceae bacterium
CTCGAGATTGCAGTCTGCAGTGCATTTGCAGTAGGAAAGTTGTTCGAACTGGTGGAGCCGGTGAGATAAACATTGCCGGCTGAGTCGAGGGCAATTCCATTTCCAACGTCTGCCACGCTACCGCCCAGATATGTCGAGTAAACCTGGGTTGCTCCACCGGCGCTGAGTTTTGTGACGAAAGCGTCAGACCCGCTTGACGTGCCTGCATAAACAGTTGAACCGCCGCCTGGAGCTACCACCAAAGAGAGCACGTTTGAATTGGGAAACCCGTTACCGCTCGCGTTCCAGGTGGCGCCACCGTCGATGGTCTTAAACAACCCTAAAGGAGTGGCGATGTAAATTATCGAGGAGTTTGCCGGATCGAGAGCGATGAGAGAAACGGTGAAAAAAGCTGTGATGTCAGTTATGCTGGTCCAAGAGTCGGCACCATCCGCCCTTTTGAAAATTCCGAAAGTTGTCGCTGCGTAGAGGGCCTTATTTGTTTTATCAATCGAGACACTACTGACGTTGAAAGTAAACGGAAAGCCGGTGTTACTGGCAGTCCAGTTGGCACCCGAGTCCGTGCTTTTGAAGACGCCCGCGACTGCGGCTGCGTAGAGCGTGGTCGGTGTGTTCGGATCGATTGTGAGACTATTAATTACTCCGGAGCCGCTGATGAATCTCTGGGTCCAGCTTGTTCCACCATCGATCGACTTGAAGAACGAGTTGAAGCCGGTCGTTACGTAAAGAGTCGTAGGAGTAGCGGGATCGACAACGATCGTCCTCACGGATATAGCACCGAGCCCGTCGTTCATAGCAGCAAAGTTGTTGCCGCCATCAGTGCTCTTGTAGACGCCTCCACCGGTAGCTGCATAAATGACATTCGGATCCGTTGGATCGAGAGCGACTCTGTTGACGGGAAGCGCAGTTTGTCCACTCAATGCGGTCCAGTTCGCTCCACCGTCTACTGTTTTGAACACAGCGGTATCAGTTGCAGCGTAAATGATCGATGAATTGGACGGATGGAACTTCAAATCATTGACAGTCGCGGCGATTAAACCGGAGTCGCTCGCCGCCCAATTGCCGGCACTGTTAATGCTTTTGAATATCGCGTTACCCGATCGTGATGTTTGCAGTGGATTGGTGGTAGGGAAGTCGCGTGACGAGGTAAAGCCAGTCACATAAGCGTTGCCGAGACTATCGACAGCAATCGAATTTCCTCCGTCACTACCGCGGCCGCCGAGGTAAGTTGAGTAAACAAGCGCGGAACCGGACGCATTCAGCTCGGCAATGAAGCCATCGTTCAAACCAGACAACGTGGAATGTAACGCATTCAGTATCGGAAAGTTGTTGGAGTTCGTTAGGCCCGTGACGTAAGCGTTGCCGGCATTATCCACGGCAATGCTCGTGGCCGTTTCGTTGCCGCTTCCACCCAGGTAAGTCGAATACACGAGCGCTGAACCGCTGGCGTTCAACTTTGACACAAAAGCGTCTTGTGCGCCGCCTGCATGCACTGCTTGCAGTGGAGACCCTACGGGGAAGTCGACTGAAGAAGTCTGACCTGTGATGTAAGCGTTACCTGACGAGTCGACGGCGATGCCGTTGCCTCGATCCTGGTCGGAACCTCCGACGAAACTCGAATAAACCAGTACCGGATCGATTATCAATTGTTTACGCTTGTCGTAGTCACCGATTTGAAAGCTGACTTGACTGCGTGTGTTCAGTGAATATTTGACGGAGATTTCTCGCCTCTGTTTACCAGTCTCCTGATAGGCTTTGGGGCGCAGCAACGTAATCTTGTGGCCGCGCGAATTAATTATCAGATCACCATGCCGGTTCAGCCGCGGCTTGCCAGCGCCATCGAACGCGAACCTTATCGGCTTAAAACTCGCACCCGGTGCGATGACGAAGTCATACTCGAGTTGCTGTTGATTTCCGTAATAGATCAGATCCACGCCCGGATATATTTGTTCGTAATTTACTCGCTCATAGGTCGGAATATTCATCTGCCACTTATCTGGTTCACGGCCGAAAAAATAATTGACCTTGCCCGGCAATTCGCCGACGCCGCGAATGCGAGGGGATGTTGCCGCACCTTGAAGGTGCATCCGCAGCGCAGTTGAAGGTTCATTGAACGAGAACACTGCACCATTGGTAGTTAGCAACAGGCCGTACCCCTGACCCCGAGCAAGAAATCTAACCTGCGAATCGGTCTGTCCCTGATTCAGCTCAAAGCTCAGGGGCAAATGGCCGAACGCATCGGGCGGCTTCAACGGGTTGCTACGGTCAGATGTTGAGTGTGGAGTCTTGGACCATACTATCGAAGCCTCACTCGAATACGGAGGAAGTACTGTGGCGAAAAGCAGCACTACGAAAATGACAAAACAAATTGTTTTCGCTGAGTTGCCGCCTGGAGGTGGGTAATTGCGGTGTGAGTGCATACCAAAATCCTTATCGCAGTTCTTTGGTTAGAGTTAGTGGGCGACTCTGGGCTGAGAAAGTTGCTATGGGAAAGAGAGCAAAACGTATACCCCTGACGACTGAGAAGAATTTGATGCCAACACAGGTTATCGCTCGAATCAACGCGTACAAAGTGTCTTCGATCGGAGACAAGTCGGAGCGGAAGTGAGCACGTTTGGATAGACTGTCGAAAGCTGAAGCATTCAATTAGTTTCCCCGCTGCGGGATCGTTGAGCCCGTCCACGCAACTCTCTGCTCACGCCGGGATCCATATTGACACTCCCCTTTTATTGGCCTAGACTCTCGCCAGTTTCAAACCGCCTTGTAGCGATTGAATCGAGCGTAATTAATTTTCGGACCGCCTCGATAGCTAGAAAACCACTCTAAGCGTCGCTTCTCCCGACCACGCTTCGCAACCTGGTTCCAAGCCAGATTCTGATCGTCGTTATGCGAATCAAAACGTTCTTCAATCTGGTTGTCGTGGGAATCTTGTCTGTAGGACTGACCGGAGTCGCAGGACAACAACAGGGTACTCAACTCCGTTGGGTGGGAACCATCGCACGTGAGGGTCCTTACTCTTTTCCGCAAAAGCTAACTCTCGATCGCTTTGGCAACCTCTACATTCTTGATTCCGCACTTTCAAATGTTTTCCTGACCACGCCGTCCACCAAAGGCACTCAATTTAGTCCTTTGTGCTCGCCACGCACGCCGGTAACGGCCGCAGATCTGTCCGTTGACGGCAGTGGTGGTATTTGGGTTTTGGCTTCTGTCGGGTCAAGGATTATCAAGCTCGATAAGAACTGCAAGGTTCAGAAGAGTTTCGACTCCAAACGTCCGGCCCTCGCGATCCAAGCGAATTCGGCCGGTGAAGTCGTCGTTCTTACCAGCAGCGGCGATGAGTTATTCGATCTCTACGACCAGAATGGAAACTTGCTACGCAGCTTTGGGCGGCGGATCAAGTATGGAGATCCGATCTCTGACGGAGAACTTAGCAACGGGCACCTCGCCGCCGACAGAACTGGCGGATTTTACTTTAGTTTCAACTACCCGCCACTGGTCCAACATTATGGGCGCGATGGCCGCTTGCTTGGCGAATTCAAGCCGCCGTCTGACGTCGATATCGGTCCTGCAAACGTCAGTTCGCGGCAACAAGGAAATCTCATGGCGGTTCGTGCGAATTATCAAATCCTGGTGTTGGACATGACACTCGATAACCGCGGCCGACTGATCTTTTTGATTTCCGGTAAACCTAAGTATCAAGCCATCACGCAGGGATCCCAAACGTTGTTAGTCACAGGCGATCGTGGAACAGTCTTGCGAAAGGCGATGATTGGTGATGCAGCATTTCATCGTCTCGCAGCAGGACCCAACGGTCTCTATTTGCTTAGAAATCGAGACGGCTTGCGGTTGGAGAAGTATCAGCTACCGTAACCTTCTTGTCCTCGGTGGTCAGCCCCGCACTGACCTTGTCGCTTTTCCCGCATTCGGACGATAGTCCGCGGTACGGATTAAGCTAATTCCTTAACCCCTTAACCTTGGAGTACTCACATGATCAGAAAATCAATCTTGTCCATTCTGGGGGGAGTCGTTTTCGCAGCCATCCTGACTTTTGCAACTTCTGCAAAGGCGGGATGCTTTGGCTTATGTGCGGACCGGATCGGCGACTACACGTATGCCGGCTGCACGATTACCATATATGACGACGGTTCGGGATACGTAGACTGTTACTACACTCACGGAGACCAACCTCGAGATCCGTACATCACAGACTAGGTGAAGATCAAGGGTGATGGGCGACGAATCATCAGATCGTCGCCCATCACGGAAATACTAATGACTAAGAAGTGGGTGCAAGTCTGTCTGCTGGCGGCGATGTTTATCATCGCGGCTGGTATTACCATGTTCGTCGTTCAAAGGTGGAGAAAAACTGAGAATACAGCGGCCACTCCCCGACAAGGATCGCTTGACGAGATCCCGGGACTTGTCGCTGGAGACGTAGTGAAGCTGCCAAAGTTGCCAACCTTGAAGAATGACCTTGTAGATCTAAGCGCGCCGGAAAAGCAGTACCTGCTCTGTGCTTTTATTTCCACCGATTGTGAGGGTTGTTCACAGGACGAGCGGTTCTGGAAAGACTTGAGTAATGAGATAAGCAATAAGGATGTAAAGTTTTACGTGATCTCAGTCGATCGAGATCAAGCTAAGGTCCAGACGTTTGCGAAGACATACGAGTTTCAGGACTTGCCGGTCTTGTTCGATCCACAAAGGGAAGCACTAGGCGCCTTCAAGATACAGTTTGTGCCACAGTATGTTCTGCTTACCAGCAGCGGCAAAGTTGTCACACGCTGGAACGGCATCAGACGCTATAAGCCTGGTGGTCAAAGCGCAACCGAAAAACTCGACGGCTTGCGTGAGTTGTTATCAAGTTCGGCGTCGGTTCGCTGAAGGTGACGGTTGAGAAATGAAGTTACCATTCAATACCAGCGCATTACGTAATACTTTTTGTTGTCTATTTGTAGTCGCTCTTTGTTGTTGTAGCGCGGCAGTGGTCTTTGCACAGCAGCCGAAGAAGAAACCTGAGAAGGTTCCCGCTGAAGATACAAGGCTTGCGCAACAACAGGAGCTCATCGGACGGTTGGTCAGCATCGCCAATGAATTAAAAGGTGAAGCTGACAAATCCGGCGCGGCACTGCTTCAGTCTGAGGTGGCAGACGTGCTCTGGCGGTTTGATGAACCTTCCGCCCGTTCAATCTTTCGCCTCGCATTCGATTCTGTACGTCAGGAAATAAGCAGTAACTCTTCGTCATCCGATGCGACCTCCGGCAAAGACTCGCTCACTCAGTCGCGGCAACGAACCTCAGCGATCAGAGTGATTTTAAAGCGGTACGGGCTTCACGACAGAAAAGGCGCGGACGCCTGGCTCAAGGAGTTTGAGAACGACGTTAAGTCGAAGCAGACAAGTTCCAACAACAGCTTCAGAATATCGCCGGAGCAAGCGGAGCTATTGACAGACATGGCGGTGGGTCTCGTTTCCCAGGATCCGAAAGAGGCGCAACGCCTGGGACTGCTCTCGCTATCAGCCGCAAGAATTCCGTCACGCTTTGGTCGTTTGTTGATGGCTTTGCGAGACAGGGATAAAGCACTCAGCGATCTTCTTTTTCGGCAGGCGCTCGTGTCCTTGAGAAGTAACGGCTACCCATACGACCAAGCGCTCATGTCGCTGACCAATTACGTGTTCTTCTCGGAGGGGAGGCGCTTCCCAGACGTCTCGCCGGCCGATGCGGCATTGATCATTCAATACTTCGTCGACGCAGCGGGCGCCCAGGCGGCGAGTTCGCAAAGCGGAGGCATTCGCAGCGCTGACGACCAGTCGTTATTGGGAAATCTTTATAGTTTTCTTAGTGTTCGGGCCTCGAGGATCGTGGCGCTCAACGCTCCCGATAAATCGGCGTTGTTACAAAGCAATCTCGGAGACATGGCCCAGGCGCTCAGCGTCGATCAAAGGCGGCGAGCCGAGATGCTCGCGTCGTTGGCCCAACCAAATTCTAACGAGCAGTCAGGAAACGATTCTGATACTGAATCGCGTATTCGTCGCGCCGAGCAGGAAAAGGACGTCACAAAGCGAGGTTTTCTCTTTCGCACGATAGCGCTGCAATTAATGAGAAGTGAACCGGAACGAGCGTTGGAAGTCGCGAAGAAGATTGAGGACCAGGAGCTGCGCGCTCAAACCGAAGACGACGTCTATCTCGTTTTAATGCGGAATGCGTTTAGCAGCGGCGCTGATGCAGAAGCGAAATCTCTGGCTCTCAAATTCAATGACCTCTCGCGGCGCGCAAGATGGTTGGTCCAGATAGCGGGAAACGTGTCGCGTCGCTCCAAAGATAATACGGAAACAGCGGAACTGCTTTCCGAGGCGCATTCAATTGCGGCCAAAACTGAGAACACGCCGGCGAAGCTGGAAGTGCTCTTGCTGATCGCAAAAGAATTTCTGCGCATCGATCAGGAGCGCGGCTTTGAGATTCTGTCGGAGGCTGTTAGTACCACCAATCGTGTCGAGAAAGTTCCACCGAAATCGAACAAATCCACCGGTCCAATCATGAAGGTTATAAGTATGACGGTGGTTGATGGTCAGGAGGTATCGACCGATGACCGCGTAACGGTAGACTCGATCGATTTCAATCAGATTGGTGCTTTCGTCGAGCGCGATTATCTGAGGACGAACTTTTTGGGAAACGATATCAAGGATCGTTTCCTCCGCTCGAAATACTTCATTGCGCTCGCCAGAAGCGTCCTACAGGTACCGCGACAGGGTTCGGGATACGAACGCACGTTAGATGACCTAATTTCGAACTGATCGGTTTCAACTCGCGGCGCGAGCGCCGAAGGCGCGAAAGAAGGTAGCCAGGGGCAAGCGCTGAGCAGAGCGAAGCGCGTCGCCCCTGGTTAGCCGGAAAAATCTGAATAGAGCACTGAAAGTGCGAAAGATTGAGCCGTTTCTTCCGCTCTTTCAGAGCGGCGGCGTCATTATCTTTTTGATCCAGCGGCGACGCGATTCGCTTCG
>DASSEB010000071.1:0-25943 GCA_035696765.1 Pyrinomonadaceae bacterium
GCTAGACAAAATCGTACTGAAAACTGAAATAAAGCAGTGGGTGATATCTCGCTGGGGAAAGAACAGCGAGTTCATTTCACTAAAGGAATAATCCCCGAAAGAACTCACATGGAACGTCAGCCAATGTGCAAAGCAGTGAACAAGCACAGGCTCGCTTACATGAAACGTCCTCACTGCGACGGGGAAAAGGCTTGCGCCTGACAATTAGGACAACCGTTTACACTCCTTCAATGGGGGAAGGACTATTTCAACTGGGCGAGAACTGCGATTGAATTTTAACGCTTAACGCGTCGGATTGCCTGATGCAAAGGCGCGATACCGAAGGCGTGAGTGTCGCGCAAACGCGCGCGATTCTGAATTCGCAACAAAGTGCTGTGATCATTCCACGGCGATCCACTCGGCGCTCGCGGGGAAGAGTTTCCGCTCCGGATCGATCGTCACCACGTAGGCGCCTAACACTCCGATGCGACGATTTGGACCAAAGGTGATCTTCGGCATTAGACCGGTGTCGTATTCATAAAGACCTTCCAGAGCGGTCACGAGGCATTCGCGGCTCAGGTCCTTGCCGCAGCGTTCCAGGCCGTGAACCAGTATTCGCGCCGCAGCAATCGCAGAGGCCTGGGCCGCAGCATGAGTCGACTCCAGCTTGTTCCTTTGCAGAAGCCCAGTGTACTCAGCAGCGCCCTCGGCGGAAACATCCGCTGGAACCGTTGGAAACGCGAGGAACACTCTGTCCTTCATCTTCACTGTAACAGCATCAGAAATGTTTCTTCCGACCAAACTGCCCACCATGTACATCGCAGGCGTCCAACCCACAGCGTCAGCCTCCTTCAAAATCGCGGCTGCTTCTGGTCCGGAACCAAGAAAGAACACAGTGTCGATTCCCTTCTGATTCAACTCGCCCACATAACGCGCGGCGCTGAATCCCTCGCGTGGGTAGTAGATCGTCTTGACGGAGTTCCAGCGGAGTTTCTTCGTCTGTTCCTCGAGCGTGGAAGCAACGGTCCGGTTCAATTCGGCGTCAGGCGAAACAATCGCCACCTGTGATTTCCCAGCATCGGTCTTCTTACCGGCAAACGTTACAAGCGCACGCGCCTGTTCCTTCAGACCGGGCAACAAGTAGAAGACGTATCGATTAAGCGGCAGTCCTCGTTGCGGTAACAGAGTGGATGGCCCAATGAAAGGAACTTCTTTCTCCTGCGTCAACGCAGCCACACCATCTTCAGCACCTGCGGTGAGACCACTCACGATCGCAAACACCTGATCGTCGTCGATCAGATGCTTCAAATTTGGAACGGTCGATTTCGCGTCGCCATTCATGACGCGCAGTTCGATTTTGCGATTGTAAATACCACCGCGACTATTGACCTCTGCAAAACAAGCCTGGAGCACATCGCCCATCGATTGCGCCAGCCCCGTCAGCGCGCCTTTTTCCGGCAACAGCGTTCCGATGACGATACTGCTTTCAGAGATACCCGGGTCAGCGTCAGTCTCGATGCGTTTTAGATACGCAATCAGATCCGCCATGTCCTGCTGCGGCATTCGATAGATGGGCATTGCCACAGCCAATTTGTTGCCCGCGGGATCAAGGCCCGCCGACAGCATGCGCGTGAAGGAAACTTCGGAAAAAGCCGGATGCTTTCGGCCACCTTCGTCGTTGTGTCCGTAAGGCTTCGTCAGGTAGGACCACGTCAAACTTCCAGCGGTAACGCCACCTTCCGTCTTCCCTTCGCCGCGAGTTCCGTGACAGCCGGCGCAAGTTAGAGTCGTGGCGGGCACATCGATGTCGTTCATCACCGCCGTGATCTCCTGGCCCGATGAACTCTCGCCTCTCAGATAGAACGCTTTGCCACGCTTCTCTGCCGGTGTGAGTTCGGAACGGTGCGGTGCGGAATTCACGAGGCGGCTGGCCTGCGATTGCGCCGTTGATCCTGCGCTCCAGACCATGCAAGCCGCGACTGCGAGTAAACAAACGATCAGAAGGTGGTAAGGATTTCTCATAACTCTCGCCGCAGCTTATCGATCGTTAATGACGTCTTCAACTATCTTTACCAGCTCATCGGGATTTGCGAGGCCGAAGGCTTTTTTCCAAAGACCTTTCGGTTCGTTGCCGATGATAATGATAGTGCTGTGATCGTCTTTGGTCTCAACGTACTGGCCCAGTTTGTAGAGCGCCCAGTCGACGTTCTCTTTCTTTCCGGTCAAAAAAATCCAACCCTCCCGCGCGTGAAATCGCCGGCTATATTCCTTCAGCCGCGGAGGTGTATCCGTTTCGGGATCGACGCTGATCGACACGAGGAACGCTTCTTTCCCGAGACGATCGCCGAGCGCGTCCTGCACTTTTTCAAAATTCCGATTCATGGGCGGACACACGCTCGTGCAGGTAGTGAAGAAGCTGTTAATTACGACGACCTTGTTCTTCAGCACATCGCTATAGAACCGCACCTTTTGCCCGTCCTGATTGATCAGCTCGACGTCGGAAAAGTATTTCTCAGCCGCTGAAGGCGCGTTTGTGGAACTCGCCGATTGCACTGCCGCGGGTGTTGGAGGTTTCGGCTTCTGCCCGGCAGATTGGTCTTGCCCATTAGTCCACGTAGTACACAAAAAGACAAACAGCATCATTGCAGGGAGTAGTTTCGGCTTCATGGTTTAGCAGGCTCCTTTGCTGTTTGTGTATCGTCTAATTTTCCGTCAATCACCTTCTCGATCAGACCAACCATCTGCGAGATTCGCGCGAGACCATAAGTGCGAGTCCAGACTCCTTTGAGATCGTTTCCGATGATTACGGATGGAGTGTGGTCCTCACGGCGCGAAACAGAAGCGCCGAGCGCATTCAACAACTTGTCCATCTCCTGCTTGTTGCCGGTTACAAAAGTCCAACCAGCGCCGGCTTTGAACTTAGCGCCCCATGCCTTCAGCCGTTCGGGCGTGTCGGTCAACGGATCCACGCTGATGGAAATGAAGTGGACATCCTTGCCGACTTTGTCGCCCATTTCCTGCTGCACGCGCGCAAACGTCGCGGCGAGCGGCGGGCAGATGGTAGTGCAGTTAGTGAAGATGAAGTTGATAGCGACGGTCTTTCCCTTGATCAGGTCGCTGTAGAAGTGGAGGGTGTTACCTTCCTGGTCCAACACTTCAACATCAGGAATCATTGGTTTGTTGGTTGGGCCCAAAACATTACCGGCCGCGGTCGGATTGTCCACGCTCCCAGTTTCGCGAACAGCCACCAGCGTTTCCTTGTCAGCCGAACTCGCGGACTCGCGCACTAGTTGCAAATCCATCTTGCACTTCGGGCATTTGCCTTTTCGCGTCGACTTGACCTCGGGATGCATCGGACACGCATAAGTCGTTGCTGTCTTACTCGCCGGCTTTTGCACGATTACTGCCGCAACGTTGAATCGAAGCCGCGGTCTGGCTTCGATCGCTATCGCGGCGACTACTACCAACCCCAGCGCGGCTGCCCAGATCGCTTGTCTCATCATTTCTTCTCCTCTGTTGCTTGCAACATCAACGCCGGCATGTCGCGATAACGCACTCCCATCGAACCTGACTCAACAAACACCATGTAGACACCCGTCTCGGGCACGTTGAGATAGACTTCATACATTCCGTTTCCGAGTGACTTCGCGATGTCGCGTCGTTGCCATGTACCTGGACCAAGGAACGTCAGCACGCGCACATCCTTCAAATCGTCTTTCGCCTTGTTGGTCTTAGTGTCGATCAGTTTGAAACGGAGCGGGAAATCCTGACCGACCTGTAACTGCATCTTCTCACTCTGATGCTCGATCCTGAGTGCGACTGCTCGCTCTTCTTTCAATAGCGGGTTTGGATCGGCGGCCGTTTCAAAACAATGAGCGATGCGCGGCGAGTCAGTCAGGAAAGCAACGTCATAGCGTCCACTGGCCGGCAATTTCATCGTGGTCGAATAAACGCCGGGAGAGGTTTCTCGCAAGCTTCGGTCGACGATCAATACCGCGACCGGCTCGCGTCGATAGTTCTGGAAGTTCCCCATCGGCGCGGCCATTCCTTCCTGGTAATAATACAGGACTTTATCGACCGGGTTTGCGAGAATGACGGAGTTCCCCTCGGGCGCGAGCACAATCGAATCAGCTCTCACTGCCGGGGACGCCTGCGCCGGTATTCCCTGACCGCCCGGAAACTCAGTGATGTCCACTTCAGTTCCGATAGTAGAGAGGCGAATCATGTTCACGCTCTCTGTTTCCAGCGAGCGGATGAAAGCGAAGGTGTCGCTGAAGATTATTTGATCGGGAGCTTTCCCCACTTTCACTTCATGAAGCATACGATTCGAAGCCGCATCGAAGATACTCACAAGGCTTTCTTTAGTGTTGAGCACGAAACCGTAACGTCCGCCGGGAGCGAACCGCAGCAAACGCGATCCCGGTTTGAGTTTAATGCGTGTCAGAAGCTTGCCTTGTGAATCTATAACCGCGACTGATCCATCGTTTTCACTGACTGCATAGATCGCTTTGCTCAGTTCAGACGCAGCAAGCGAAACGGGATTTGGACCAACCTTAACGTCGCTGATCTTTGTCAGCTTCTGAACGTCGATCACGGAAACTGTTTGACTCTCGCGATTCGAAACAAACGCAAAGCGGTTATCGCTGCTGATCACAATCTCGTGGCTGCCGGCCCCTGTCGGAAACTGCGCCGCAACTTTCAGCGTTCCGGTGTCGATCACCGTTACACCGCCGGCTTGTCCGCCCTCGTGGCCCACCCACACGTATTTTTGATCGGGCTGCAGACTGATCGTCGTCGGCTTAACACCGGTGTCGATGTAATTGGTGACTTTCCAGGTTCGTGTGTCGATCACTGCGACTTGATTGATCAGCGGCAAGGTCACGAAGAGCTTTTCTCGATCGTTTGTCAAAACCCAGTCTTCGCCCGGACTCTTCATCATCACCAGAGTTAAGAGCTTGCTTCCGCCGAAACCGAGGACAGGATCGATGACCGAAATGTCGGCACTCTTGTTCAGCGCAAGGATGTAATACGAATTCAGATCAACATCAGGGCGCGCACGCATGCTGCCGGTCAGGTACGATTGAATTTTCTCGCGACACTGCGCGGCGTCGGGCGCTTTGTCTCCCGACCGCAGGCTTAGCCACGCGGAAACACTCAGCCCCTTCACAGGAGTGCCGGTGGTCGTGTCCGTGACCTTGAATTTTATGTTCGCCTCTTCGGCAGCTTTCGGCAGGCCCGTGTTTCGAGCCGCCGGATCAACCGTAAACTCAATCGCGATTCCTTGCTCCACAAGCTTCTGCGCCGAACTCGGCGGCTGTTCTTTCTTTGCAGCCGGTTCTTGCGCGAGCGCCGCCGACGCACTGAACAGGAGGAGCACAAAAATTATTATTTGAAAGGCGCAACAACGTCGAATAGTAAGTGGGTCCATCTTCGCCTCCGTCAATCTGTCGGGGAATGTAGTTGCGGTACTGCGGAGCAAACGTTATGCCCGCATGTGCGGCGCCTCGGTTGAACAGATCTGTCAATTGATACAGTGATTTGTCTCAGTGTGAACCACGGTCGGGGGGCAGTGATTCAGCGTGAATCACGAGTTGGAAAGCCGCTGGGGAAAATTGCGTGCAGGGTGTGAAAAATACGCCACGGAGTAACGCGGATCGCCATCCGCCTTACTCCGTGGCGAATTTCTATTTGAGCGTAACGGCTTTCTCGGCGGAGCCACCCAAACTGCTTCGGACAGTGATGTTCTCCGGATTGGCCGGCCAGGGAAGCGTAGCGCTGTAACGACCGTTGCCGTTATTTTTCAACGTGCCAATGAGAGCCCCTGTCGCGGTCACATAAACACGAAGCGTCGCAGTGGGCTCGCTGCCGTTGGCATCTACGCGCAGAACTCCCTTCGATTGCTGGTATTCAGCGCGGAGGATTTTGATAGTGTCGACTGAAGGTACCGGCGTTGGCGTTGGCGCCGGGGTCGGTGTTGCTGTTGGTGTCGGTGTCGGTGGTGGTGTCGGCGTTGGTGTCGGCGTTGGCGTCGGCGTTGGCGTTGGCGCAAGATTTCCAATCTTCACCACAAACGCATCGTCGTGGTTTTCCACACCCCCTGCATTGTTAACCTGTAGCGGATTGGCCGTGGGGAAATTGGCGGACGACGTATCGCCGGTCACGTAAACCTCGCCGCTTACGTTGACAGCGATGCCGCGACCCTCGTCGGTCAAACTACCGCCAAGAAACGTCGAATAGATCAGTCCGGAACCCGTCGCATTCAGCTTCGTTACAAAAGCATCGGTCGCTCCACCGCCGAACGTCGCCTGAATTGCATTGCTGATCGGGAAGTTGTTGGAAGACGTATCGCCGGTAACTGACGCATTGCCCGCGCCGTCCAGCGCAATGGCCCAACCTCGATCCACACCCGCACTTCCCCCGAGGTAGGTTGAATAGACCAGCCCTGAGCCGTTCGCATTGAACTTGGTTACGAACGCGTCATAGCTCCCCCTAACTTGAAAAGCTCCGGGCGTGACCGGGAAGCCGTCGTACGCCGATGTAAATGGATTGTCGAACGACTCGGTTATCCCGGTGACATAAGCATTCCCGTTAACGTCGACGGCAATACCCTGGCCCTGTTCGCGGCCGGCGCCGCCGAGGAACGTCGAGTAAACCAGTGATCTGCCATCGGGCGTAAACTTTGTTACGAAGGCGTCGAGTCCGGCCCTGCTCGTGTCGAACGCTCCATCAGTTACAGGAAAATCGGGCGAGTAGGTATAGCCAGTGACATAAGAGCTACCCGAGCTATCGACGGCGATCGCTTCGCCCCAGTCTTCGGTACCATTGATGATCTTGCCGCCACCGAGATAGGTCGAATAAACGAGCGCGGTGCCGGTGCTATTAATCTTTGTGACAAACGCGTCGTTGTTTCCTCCCGCAAAGTTGGGTTGGAAAGCATTGACAGTCGGAAAGGTGCAAATCGTTGAACGACAGACGGTCCATCCGGTGATGTAAGCGTTACCGGCTGCGTCAAGAGCGATACCTCGGCCAAAGTCGTCGAGATTACCGCCAAACCGCGCGGAGTATACGAGTGCCGAGCCGCTTGCATTCAGCTTGGTTACAAACGTATCGAAACCCATGGGCGAAGTCTGGAATGTGCCTGCTGTCGTTGGAAACTTAGTCGATCCTGCCTCGCCTGTAACGTAAGCATTGCCGGCGGAGTCGACGGCTATGCCGTTGCCGCTCGCGCCGTTGAGATATGTCGAATACACGAGCGCGCTGCCGGCAGGATTGAGCTTGGCGACAAAGGCATCACCACCTCCATAGTTGGTTTGAAATGCTCCGGCCGTGGTCGGAAAATCGATCGCGGCAGTCTGGCCGGTAACATAGGAATTACCAAACGAGTCAACGGCAATGGCATAACCCTGATCGAAGCCGCTGCCTCCGAGGTAGGTGGAAAAAATAAGGACTGGATCGATGATTAACGGCCGCGACCGATCATAATCGCCCAGTTGAAAGCCGATGCGGTCCACACCATTCGGAACGTAATCGACAGAGACTTGCTCTCTGCCGCCGTTCGCTTCCTGATACGCGATCGGCTTGCTCTGCCTGATATCTCCACTCGCTGTATGTAACAGCAGGTTTCCCATCCGAGTGATCTCAAATCCCTGAATGCCGGAAAACGCTATTTGAATAGACTCCGGATCGGATCCGGGTGCAACGACAAAGTCATATTCGAGCCTGCGCCTATCGCCGTAATAGATCATGTCGATGCCTGGATAAACCTGTGCGTAACGAACGCGAGCATAACTGGGAACATTCGTACGCCAGGCAGTTGGATCGGCACCCGCGAAGTAGTTGCTGGTAGTCGGCAACTGTTCGAGGCCGTCGATTCGAGGCGCGGCATTGGCGCCTTCTAATTTCATTCGGACGATCGAGCGTGGCGGGTTCGCTTTTTTCTCAAGATCGAGGTCATTGTCGCGCGCGTCGCGATTCTCTTTGCCCTTCGTGTGCGTCGCCGGATTGTCCAGAGCCATAACCGCTTCAGTCGCAGTCAGGAAGAGAACGTAACCCGCACTTCGGGCGAGAAACTTCACGCGCTGATGAGTCTGGCCCTCGTTGAGTTCGAAGTTGAGTGGCAGAGCACCGTAAGCGGTGCTTGCATCGTGTTGCGTTACACGATCTGTTGCAGGAGCCGTTAAAACATTTTCGATGGTTGTCGCCGGGGTTGTCGGAAAACCGATTACCGTTAGCAATAGAACGAAACAAATGACTCTGAGGAAGAAACTCGAGGAATGTATTAGGAGCGACATGGCCTTTTCCCTTTCAAGAACTCAGGGTGTGTCGCCCTGAGCAAAGTCCGCCGGGCGCTTGGGGGAATGTCTTTTGCGGATAACTACTTATTCAGTAAGGAGTGCAGCTCGTCTTGCGACGAGCTGCACTCGGTTAAGCCCTCTTGCGAATCAACGCAAGCGGGGATGGTTATGGTGTGACTCGGAAGATGCCCCACAGTCCGCCATCGAACATGAAGGACTCGTGAGTCCGATACAGGTAGTCACCAGTCACGCGACGTGCGCCACCCGCGCCATTCACCGGAATCACTTCATAGTGCGAAGAAGGTCCGACCCCGTAGAGGGCGCCTTTGAACTCTGAGAGTGGATTGTTGCCAATCACCTTCGAGTTGCTGGTATAGGGCTCATCCTGCCAGAAGTGTCCGTGCAGGTTGAACACGTTATTGCGCATGTGGCCATTCGCATTCAGGATACGGAACCTGACTGGTTGTCCGGCCTGCGCCGTGAATATCGGAGTCTCCGGATCGCCACCAACGATTGTGTTGGTCAGCACGTTGGTGAAATCGAAGTCTCGCGTTTTCTCGAATGGAGTTTCGGGCGGATAGTTCATCCGTTTCCAGAGCGGCTCAGTGCGATAGTTGATCGCTTTTTGCGCTGAGTCTTCCGGATCCTCCGCACCATTTGGACCAGCCAGATTCGGCACCGGGGTGTTGTCTGCGAACCTCATGTTGATGTCAGTCTGGAATTGCACTACGAACTCGCGGAACGACGTGCCGTCAGTCTTGGTTACTGTCGCCTGCGCGTATGAGTTCCTGTCTTCGATCCAGGTGGCACCCTGAGGTTCGATGATTAACGAACCGATTGCACCCTTGTTGCTGTGCTTGATCGGGTCGGATGAGATTAGGTTCGTTGCGCCGAATTCAATCGGTACCGCCACGCGTTGGGTGCCGTTGACGACAATGTCACCGGCGTACCACCGGTACCTGGCTATGCCGCCTGGTCCAACTGTCTGGTTGGGATTGAAACCGACGTTCTTTCCATCACTGTTCGCAACGTTGTAAGAGAGCAGTTGCGGGTGCAGACCAACCTGGCTGGAAGGTCTCACCTGGTTGGCATTGAAGTGGAAGATCAGGTTTGAGAGTGTGTTGAACCCGGCCTGGTCCAGTTGTACAGTGGGCAGCCTGTTCAAGAGAGTGAAGTTGATACATTCGCCGGCGCTTGCACGCACGACGAGCGGCTCAATTGGAACACCCTTCTTTACCCTGCCCTGCCTGTCAACATCCTCACTGCGGAAGTACATGATCGCCGTCGGGTCGTTAAGCGCTCCGCCGTTTCCGGCCCGGCTGTTGTAGACGAGCGTACCTCCTGCAATCGCCAGGGCATTGACCGCGGTGACGCTGATGTCCCGCTTCGGAGCCGTGCCTGGACAGACACCTGCTTGTATGCTCTTACCGGTTGGGAAGTCGGTAGGATTCGAGGTGACGATCGTCTTTGTGGTAGTGGTCCCACCACCGAGCAATCCGCTGTCTATGGTCGAATCAATAACGTCTGTTGTAGAGGCCAACGACGTGTCGGTTGTCGTGGTTGCGGTGGATACAGAACCATCGGCGTTGTACGTAAACTTCGTCGTACTCGTGGTATCGGTACCCTTCATAGTACCTGACATGAGCGTGCTATCCGTCGTGGCGGTGGCATCCTTCAGGACTGAAGAATCCGTTGAGTCGAGGTAGTCAGTCGCGCCCGTCGGGAAGTTAACGTCAGTCGGGAACGTCCCGTCGTTAGTCGACGACGGCGCTGCGCCTGCCGTGTTATTAGGCAAAGCCTGCAGATCGGTCTTCAATCCGTTGCGACCGTTGTAGACTCGCAGAATGCCCCAGACTCCGTTCCACTGTCCGTCCACTGAGGCGCTGTTCTGATACAGATAATCGATGAACGGCCGCCCGCCCATGAGAGATTCTTTGCCGGTGAGAAACTCGAAGTGCTCTGAGATACCAGCCATTTGCGAGTTTCGGAAACCGGAGTTATTGACCGCCAGCGGATCCTGTGGCGTGCCTGGTTCATGCAGCCACTTATGGCCGTTGATGGTCAGGTTGTGTGTCTCTTCGTGTGCTCCCACGAGGATACGAATCTGAACTTTGTCATTTTCGTAGGCTCTCAGGAGTGGCGTGAATGGATCCCCGGGCTGTACCCCCTGTGTCAAAGCCGGATAGAAACCTGGCTGAACATTGAACTGCGGATCAGCGCGGGTGATGTTCGATTTGTAAACCTTCGACAGATCACCAGCGGCGCCGCTGGCCTGCGTGTTCGTCGATGGATTGCGAACGCGCAGAGGCACGGGCTCGTTGCGATAGTTGACACTCATCGTGCCCTGGTCCGCGGCGGAGATTGCTTCCGGACATGGTGCCGGAACACCGCCAGGACAAACCATTCCGTTCTCAACGAGGAAGGGTAGACCAACTTCGTTAAGGATCGGCGGGTTGATTACTCGCTGTGGATCGGCAATCGGTTCACCATTGGCACCAACGCCGGCGCCGGCTTGATAAGCCAGTTGGAAATCGGCGAACTCGAACAAGAACTCGCGGTGACTGTTTGCCGCCGTCGTCTCGATGATGTTCGCCTGCCAGCTCGTCGGTCCGCCATCCACTGTGCGCGTTCCGAGAGTGACGCCGGTTTCCGGATTCTTCCAGACTGAACCCGTTGGCTCAATCACCAAACCGGCATAGAGACCGGCTTGCTGGTGAGTCGATGGTCCAAAGTGGTCGTGGGTGAAAACGGTCCGAAGCGTACGGTCTTTTCCGTTGTTGTTGAGTGTGGCGTCGGCAAACCACCGCTGCACGGTTGTTTGCGCGTATTTGATGTTGAAGAACGGATGCAACTTGCCCGTTGGACAGGTGAACGTACCGTCGCGAATGTCACCCGCCTCGAGACCGATGCAACTATTCTGTCTGCGAATGGCAATGATGCGTTCGCGTACTTCGTCGGGACTGAAGGTTCCGTCTTCATAGTTGAAGCCATTACCCGAGCCGTCTGACGAAGTGACGTCAAACTTCACAAGGTGTATGTGCTGGCCGATTATGTCGGTCGGCGTGCGTACTTGAAAGTCGTCCTGCTCGTAAACGCCAGGGACGAGGTTGGTGTGATAGTAGGTGATGCAATCGTTGGTATTCGCGCGGAAGAAAAACGGTTCCGGCGGTTTCGTGCCTGCCTGGGTAGGAGCAACGTCCGCCCAGAGCGCGAGAATGCGCGACTGCGGGAAATGCCAGCCGGCCTTATTGAGTTTCATGTCAAGCTGAAATGCGGCTGCTTTGTAAGTGCGCGGTGTACCTATCGCAGTACCGGTATCGCTAATACAGGGATCGGCAAAAGGAGCGCCGGGTTTTCGCGGCAAACCATTCAGTATGAAGTTGGCGGCTGTGCCATCCGGCTTGTAGCTCGGATGCAGGCGCAGCTCGTGGTATTGCATTTCGGCGATTTCAGCCGCGGTGCCCGTCTCCGGGATCGCCTGTGCGACCGCGGTCACAAGTTCTTTGCTGAAATCAAGACGGGTTTCAACGTGAGTTGTGGTGCCCCCGGTAATGATGTGACGCTGCAATCCACCATCGTCAATCGTATCGAGCGGCGGATGTGGCGGACGATGTCCAGCCACCGCGGGACTGAAAAACGGATACCCGGGCACTGTTGCTGTCGGCATCGGCGCCATCGCCAAAGTCGGCAGCGGCACTAGTGCAGGCGTTGGCGTACCGGCGAGGATTTCGCCGTCGGGTAACGCGCGTGCGCCGGCAACTGGAATCCCGCTGCTGTTGAGCACGGTTCCTTCTTCAAACACATCGTGCGCGCGCCAGAGTTCCCACATACCTTCCGCGAAATGCGGATAGAAGTGGCAGTGGAAAATTGAATCGCCCACGACTTGATTCCGGTTTCCGGTTCCGCCGTGAACGATTTCGGTTGTAAACGCGAAGCCTGGTCCAACTGCCTGACTATCGAGGTAAGTCGAGTTGTCATCGTCAGGTGTTTGTAACCACTGGTGAGCATGCAGGTGGTGAATGTGATGCTCTTTCGGTCCCGCGTGTACGATTCTCATCTTCACGGGGTCGCCGATGTAGCTGTGATGCACATTCGACGGATCATCGGGATAAAAGACTTTCGTCGCCTTCCTCCCGAGGATCAGGTTGCCACTGCTGTCGGTGGTGTTGGCCGGCTTGTCTACGATCTGGGCCGGGTCGCCAATGGCCCACGAGGAGAGGAAGAACTCCTCATACTTGCACTCAGTGCAGTTGAACATCGGCCCGACACCGAGTCGATTGGCCAGTATCTCTGCACCGATGCCTGCCACGCCGTAGTTGATGGCGAATTTGTCTTCAACGCTGTGGAGTGTGTGTTTGAGAACGGGATCGCGAAACTGGGGAAACGCCTGGATGTCCTGAATTTCATCGTGATAGATCACGGTGAATTCGCGGAACGGTCTGTCGCGATCGGGTTCGGTCGCATTCGCCCGGTAAGTACCGGCTGGAAAGCGTCCTTTGTTGGGCCCGGTGATGATGGCGTTCAAGTCGGTATGCACGATCGTGTCGACGTTGAGCATCTTGATGATCGGCTGGCCGGCCTTGGGATGGCCTGCCGGATATACCGCGTCGTAATTGATCATCGGCTGGCCGCCGGGAGTTTTCTTCGGCGTACCATCCGCGTTCTTGAAAGTCGCCAGTGCCATGTCCGCTTGCGTTAGTTGCGAGCGGTACCACTCGGCGCCTTTAACTTCGACGTTTACGCTGCCGAATAAACCCTCGGAAAGCGTTCCACCGTCACCCTCGCCACCGGTGGTAGCGGCGGTGCTGTACATCAGGTTGTTTCCTTCGCGGGTTGCGGCGAAGGTGTAGACAGTCGAACCGCCCGGCCCTACGAGGCTTGGTGGGTTAACGCCGACGTTCGAGCCGTCCGAAGCGATGCTCCCGACCAACTCCATGCCATTGACATGAATGCCGGCTGAGCGTGTCGCCGGCTGGTCACTAAGCGGATCCGCGGGATCGTTGTGACTAACCGGGGTCGGTGAAAGAAGATTAGTAAAAGTGATTCGCAGACAATCGCCGTTGTTCGTACGGAGCACGATTGGTCTGGGCCGTTTGTCGGACCGTAACCGCACGTTGCCGGCGACGAGCCCTTTCAAGGGGTCAATCGCCACGACGTCCTTCTTAAGCGCGTAGATCATCCCGCCGGGATTCACTGTGCCAAGGCGGTTGTACATGATCACCTGATCGAGCGCGACCACGTCTGCCTTGATTGTGCGTTCACAAACGGGGGTTGTTTGGGCCTGTGTGCTGATTGCCGTTAGCAACAGCAGCACTAAAGTTGGGAGGACAATTCGGAAGGAGAGTCTGCTCCTTCGATAGGTGTGCTGTTTAGTTTTCATCTTTCTCCTCCGTGGACGAGTTTGAGGATATCTGTGCAACAGTCATGCCCGCACACAGATTGATCTTTAGGCGTTTACCTCGATGCGGTGTGTTTCAACGTGAGACAAGCACGCTTGCACGTGCTTCACGCTGAGTCACGGGGTTGGACCAAGCAGTGAGGTGGGACCAAAAGCACGGTAGTGTCTTAGTTTGAACTTCTTCTCTGTGCAACCTCTGTGTTCTGTGACTCTGTGGTTGTTGTATCTCGAGTTTCTATGACCACAGAGTCACAGAGAACACAGAGGTTGCACAGAGAATCCTAATTAAGACACCACTAAAAGCACAAAAGGCTTTTTTTCATTGTGCCTTTTGTGCTTCTTTGTGGGCGAATTACTTTGAGAAGTTATTTGCAGTTCACAGGTTGGACAGCTTCTTTTCCATCGCGCCGCCGTTGGGTCTCGCAACCTTGATTCCTAATTTCTTGAGCTTGCGATAAAACGTCGGTCGAGGGAAACGAAGGATCTGAGCACTCTTCTTGACGTTGCCGGAGGTGCGTTCCAGCGTTTGCACGATCGCTTCACGCTCAATCTCCTCCATCGCCAACAACGGAGGAATGACAAACGTTGAGCCCATAGCTCTCGTTTGAAACTCTTCCGGCAAACACGCCGCCAGCAATTCAGTTCCCGGGCAGAACAGCACGGCACGTTCCATTACGCTTTCGAGTTCTCGGATATTGCCGGGCCAATCGTAGCGGACCAGCCGCAGGATAGCTTCCGGTGAAATGTCTCGAATTTTTTTCTCGTAACGATCGGTGAACCGCTTGAGAAATCGCTCGGCGATCAGGGGCAGATCGTCGAGACGTTCACGCAAAGGCGGCACCTTGATCTTGATCGTGCTGACGCGGAAGTAAAGGTCCTTGCGCAAGACGCCCTCTTGCAAAAGCGCGACGGTGTCGCGGTTCGTCGCGGAGACGAGTCGAAAGTTAACATCAATCTCCTCCTCATCACCCAACCGTCGCAGTTTTCTCTCCTGCAAGACGCGCAGCAGCTTGGTTTGCAAGTGCGCCGGCATTTCGGCAATCTCGTCGAGCAGTAGAGTCCCTCCGCGAGCAGCTTCGATGAGGCCACGCTTGTCGCGATCCGCGCCGGTAAATGCTCCCTTCTTGTAGCCAAACAATTCTGATTCGATCAGCTCGTGAGGAATCGCGGCGCAATTGATCCGGATGAATGGACCAGACGCGCGCTGGCTCTGGGTATGAAACGCGGTCGCGATCAACTCTTTTCCGGTACCACTCTCACCCTCAATCAACACGGAAGCATCGGAAGGTGCGGCCGTTCTTATAGTTTCGACAATCTGGCGGATTTTTGGATGGCGGCCGATCATGCTGAAAGTTTCGCTGTCGCTGGCGAGCGTGCGTTTTAGTCTCTCATTCTCCTGTTTTAACTCCGCGAGCTGTAGAGCGCGATCAACTAGAGCACAAAGACGCTCCGGCGAATATGGTTTCTCGAGGTAGTAATACGCACCGGCCTTGATTGCCTCGATCGTTATGTCGAGCGAGCCGTAAGCGGTCATGAGAATGACCTCAGTATCGGGAGTCTCTCTCTTCACACGGTGGATCAAATCGATTCCGGTCGCGTCTGAGAGTTGAAGGTCGGTGATGACGAGATCAACAACAGTGTTCTTCAGTGTCCTGATTGATTCGTCGAAGCTGTTGGCCGTTAAGACTGTGAAGCCTGCCTGGGTAAGAACCAGGTCAAGAGCTTCCGTCATATTCTTCTCATCGTCGACGACCAAAATCTTTTTCGGGGAATTTGCTTTCACTGCTCTACTCCTCCCGCCGCCGCCGGTATTCGCTTTCTAACTGGCGTACCCTGGCCTTGCTGGCTCTCAGCCAACGTTTAAAAGAAACAGGTTTCCCTCAGGTCGCTAATTTGAACGGAAATCTCTGTCCTTCTGGGCGGGAGGAACGGATGCTTTCGCAAAATCCGTTAAAGTCACAGAGGTTGCAACGGTCACTGCAAGTCGCGTGCACCAGTGTCTCATTATGAATCCCGGCCATTTCTTGAGGAATGCTCCGTTGGGTTGGAACGATGAGAGAGATCTTTCGCGCTTAGTGCGGATTTTTCCACAAGCACTCGCTGGTCGCGAAAGTTGTTGTCGGGGAAAACGGCTATAGCATGACACTTGCAGGACGCTCACTACTCGAACTCATCGGGCCACCCCTTGGGAGAATCCAGCGATGAAGGAGCTGAATATGAGCAGAACGATCTATGCACTCGCGCTTTTGATCGCAGCGTTGACGGTGACAGTGAGAGCCCAGACACCTACTGCCGATCAGAAGAACACCGCGCCCTCGCCCGTCACGGAAACAGGGGCTCAATCAAAGTCCATTCTTGAAGATTGCTTCTGTGAATCGCAAGCCATGCCCGAGGCCGCAGCGATCGTCAATGGCGTGAAGATCACCAGTAAAGATATCAACAAGGCCACCGGCGAGGCTGTCAGCCGGCTTCAACGGCAGGTCATTGAAGCGCGCAAACATGAGCTTGACCTGACGATAAATTCAAAGCTCCTACAGATGGAAGCGAAAAAGCGCGGGCTAACCACCACAAAGCTGCTTGAACAAGAGGTTGTCGCGAAGGTAAAACGGCCCACATCAGCCGAAGCGCAGGCTTTTTACGATCAGAACAAAGCCCGGATAAAAGAGGCGTTCACAGATGTCGCAGAAGACATCATCACTTACCTGTTGGAGCAAAGACAGCGGCTCGAGGCGAAAAATTTTGCTGATGGACTGCGGCAAGCCAGCGAAACGAAAGTGCTGGACACGGAAGTAACGCCGCCGGCAAATGAAACGGATCGCGCGCGCGTCCTGGCCACTGTCAAAGATGAGGCGATCACACTGGGCGACATCGAAGATTCACTCCGGCCGCTGATTTCCGATGTGCAGGAACAAGTCTACAAGCTGAGGAAGGATGAACTTGATCTCACTATCAACGACACGCTCCTCGCGGCGGAAGCCCAGAAAAGAAAGATTACGATCAACGCGCTGCTCGATGCTGAAGTAAAACCTCAGCCCGTGACAGACGAACAGATGCGGACGTTTTACGAGCAGAATAAGGAGCGTCTAAGCGGGGACTTCACGCAAACAAAAGATGCGATCAGGCAGTATCTGGAACAGGTCGAATTGCGCCAGGCCCAACGAGTGTTTGTCGAGAAGCTCCGCGCCGCGGCCTCGATTCAAGTGTTTCTGGTTGCGCCTAAGCAGGGGCTTGTCACGAAATAGAATCACGAACGGCCAGCACGCGTTGTTCGTTTGGCCGATTCATGCTGAAGGCGCAGGATAGGGTCAGACTCGTAGCAAACCACGGAACGCCCTGGCGGCATAGTAAGAATCGGCGCCGTTGTGATAGACGAAGACGTGATTGTACCGACGATCACAAAAGAGAGCGCCGCCGAGTTTTCTGATATCAGCCGGTGTTTTTATCCAGCTCGAGGTCTTCGTATCGAAATCCCCGAGCTTCTGTAACTCTCGATATTGCTCTTCCGTTAAAAGGTCGATGCGCATGGCAGCAGCCATGTTAAGCGCGCTGTCCTTTGGCTTATGTTCCTTCCTTGCTTCCAGCGCTTCGCGATCGTAACAAATACTCCTGCGGCCTTTCGGACTCTCCGCTGAACAATCATAAAAAATGAATTCGCCGGTTTTCTTGTCATGACCAACGACATCGGGTTCACCGCCAGTTCTTTCCATTTCATTGAGTGACCACAGTTTTTCAGGATCAGCTTCCAGTTTTGTTTGGACTTTGGACCAGTCGAGACCTTTATGGCGGTTCATGTTTTTCTCAAAACGGGATTTTAATGTGCTGAGTAGTTCTTCACGTTGTGCTGGTGTTATTTTCGTCATTGCTTGGTTTCCATTTTTGTGCTTTTTGTGCCTCTTTGTGGCTTAAAGTTTTTCTGGCTAGTAGTTCGTGAGGATCTCTTCCGGCTTGAAACCCATCTTCCCTAAACGCTCCCGAGTTTGATCGATCATCTCTCGAGACCCGCAGATCAGTGCGACGGGCGAAGCTAAATCCGGCAGGACATTGTCCAACAGAGATTGAACATACCCGGTTGGACCAGACCAGTCATGCCCATCCGGACGAGAGATTACCTGTCTCAATTCCACCCCCGCATCTTCCCAGGCCTCCGTCTCGTCGCGATAACAAAAGTCATCCGGCGTCCGCGCCCCATAAAGCACGACAAGCTGCCCAAACTCGTGTTTACGTTTCAACACATGTCGCAAAGCCGAGCGCAACGGCGCTACTCCGGTACCCATCGCCACGAAAACAAGATCCCGCCCTTTCATTTCGTCGAGTTTGAACCCGTGTCCGGCGATCCCAACCAGCTCAACCTCATCGCCAACTTTCATGTCGTAGATAACACTACCCGCACCCGCTTTCTGTTTCACGAGCACTTCCACCTCCGCGTCGTCCGGCGCGCTCGCAAACGCAAAGTAAGCAGGCTCTTCGCCCGCAACTCGCAGTACGGCGACTTGGCCGGGCGTGAAATCAATGTGTTCGGAAGGACGCAGATCGAACGAGCGCGTGATCCGCGCCTCGTCCCGGATGGCTGTAATTACGAGCGTTTGCATAGACGTAGCGACGATGACACGGCAAAACCCGCCGGAAAATTCAAGTTGAGCAGTGTAACAGTGTTACAATCCGCAGGCATCATGAGTTACTACCGTCTCGCAATCACGCTGCTTATCGTGCTATGCGCCATGCCCATTGTGCAGGCACAATCCGGACGGCGAAAAACACAACCCGCTCCTGCGGCTCCGGTCCCCACGCCGACTCCCGAACCAACACCGATACCTAAGAAAGAAGAAAAGACAGACCTGCTCTTCTTCATCGGCGCCGATCGCTTTAGTTCCTACGGGTCGTATCCCTTTTCTTATTACGACGCGGTGCTGAAAGGTTGTGCGGACCGGCTGCGGGCGGGATCTTCCGCGAGTGTCGACATCACGGACAAGGACTTGAGCCGCGGCGAGGCGATCAAGAAAGCGAAGTCAGAGGCACGCTCTTACGTAGTCTTATTGACCTTGAAATTCGACACGTTAGCTCGTTCCTATGACGATCTGATACTGGAGTTTGTCGTTTTTACTCCGGGGAGCGCAAAAGTGGTGATAACCGGCAGGAGTTATCAGAACGCAAATCGCAAAGGACCGATCATCGTTGGACCAACCGGTCGGGGCTCGGGACTTTATCGCGAACAGTTGTTGCAGCAGGCGGGTGAAGATGCCGGCACGAGGATTCTGAAAGCGATGAACCTGAACACGCCGGTGATGAGATAGTCACTCCGCGTAAAGCTGTTCAATCACATCCTTATACTTCTGATCGATCACTCGGCGCTTTACTTTCAAAGTGGGCGTCAATTCGCCCCCTTCAATCGTGAACTCATTTTCAAGCAGTGCAACTTTCTTGATTTTTTCGTACTTCGCCAGGTTGGGAGTCAACGCATCAATCTGTCGCTGAAGTAGATCGATGATGCGCGGATGACGGCACAGTTCGCTGCGACTTTTTATTTCGATTCCTTTCAAGTTGCAGTACGACTCGAGCTGTTCCCAAACGGGCACGATCAGCGCCGCCGGAAACTTTCGCTCCGCTCCAATCAACACTACCTGGTTTACAAAACGAGAACCTTTGATCGCCTGCTCGATTGGTTGCGGTGAAATGTACTTACCACCGGAGGTCTTGAATAGCTCCTTCTTGCGATCCGTTATCCACAAGTAACCATCTTCATCGATCGTGCCGATATCGCCGGTCTTGAACCAGCCGTCGCTGGTAAACACCGCCCGCGTCTCTTCAGGCTTGTTGTAATAGCCGCGCATGACGTTTGGACCACGCACTTCAATCTCGCCGTCCTCAGCAATTCGAATCTCGACGTTCGGAATCGCTTTACCAACGGTCCCAACGCGGTTGTCGTCGATAGTGCTCGCGGAAATTACGGGCGACGTCTCAGTCAATCCATATCCCTGAATGATCGGAATACCCACGCCGATGTAGATGTACGTGAGATCTTCCGACAGAGCCGCGCCGCCGGATACTAACAATCGCATTCTGCCGCCAAACGCGCTGTGCCATTTCGAAAAGACTAACTTCGAAGCGATCGAGTGTTTCCGTTTTAGCAAACTCGGAATTGGCTGATGAGCGACCACGTGCTTCGCATAATCGCGCGCAACCGAAACCGACCATGCAAGTAGTGCCTCGCTCAACTTGCCTGCTTCAGCCGCACGCTCGAGAATGCGCGCGTAGATCTTCTCGAAGATTCGCGGCACGCCTACCAGTATCGTTGGACGCACCTCTCGCAAGTTTGGACCAATCGTCTGCAGCGACTCGGCGAAGTAAACAGCCATGCCTCGATAAAGATACATGTACATCGCCTGGCGTTCGAAGACGTGCGACAACGGCAGCACAGACAACACCGTGTCCTGCTCGCCGAACGAAAAATGGCCTGAAGAATCGATCAGGTTCGAAACCAGGTTTGAATGCGTGAGCATCACGCCTTTCGGCTCGCCGGTTGTGCCGGACGTGTAGATGATGGTCGCGAGATCTTCAGGGTTCGTTTGCTCTGCAGCGCGATGGACATAACCTGGCTCGCGTTGTTCGAGCTACCGCCCCTTCTCTTCGAGTTGCGAAAGCGTGAGTCCATCAGCGGCAGTGATTCCTTCCGCATCGAAAAAGATGACATGCTTGATTGCCGCACAGTCGCCGAGCACATCTTTCAGTTCAATGTACTTTTCACGATTTGCAACAAAGAGAACACACGCGCCGGAGTCATTTAAGATGTAACGCACTTGCGGGGGCGTTAACGTCGGATAGATCGGAACATCGATTGCGCCCGCGAAGATTGAACCGGCATCCGTCAACGTCCATTCGACTCGGCTTTCAGAAAGCAGCGCAACCCGATCGCCGCGCTGCACACCAATCGCGTGCAGTCCGGCGGCAATAAACTTCGCGCGCTCCAGCATCTCAGCGGACGACATCGAAACCCAGCGGCCGCCGCTTTTGTAATTCAATGTGTCAGGCCGGGGGTGCTTGCGCGCGACTCTCTCGAAGACATCGACCAGTGTCGCTGGCTCGTCGGCGGCGGCAGGCTGGCGGACCGGCACAGTCGCTTGTCGGTCCATGTAGTCAACCACGCGGTTCACGAGACCCTGACTCCGTTTAGAAAAATATCAAGCACTTGATCGGCCATCGGCGCCAACTTGTAACGGCGCTTGGAGAGGATCCAGTTGGTGGCCATCTCGTCGAGCGCGCCGAAAAGAATCTTTGCAACCACGTTGGCGTTTAAATCAGAACGAAACACTCCGGCGCGTTGTCCTTCTTCGAAGGTGGAACGGATTAAGGCAAGGTATTCGGCGAAACCCGCGGCCGAAAACTCCTGCATGAATTTTGTTGAGCCGCGTAGTTCAACCTGGAACACAACCGCAAGATCGCGATCAGCTCCGAGCCGCTCCAGGTGCAGCAGCGCGATCTGGCGCAGTTTTTCTTTTGGATCGGAAACCCGCTTGACCTGCTTTCGCGCGGCCTCGAGCGCCTCTTCAACGCTTCGATCGAATATCGAGTGCAGTATGTCCTCTTTGCTTTTGAAGTAAAGATAGACCGTCCCGTCAGCGACTCCAGCTTCGCGCGCGATATCGGCGACTTTGGAGTTGAAATAGCCGTTATGCGCAAAGACACTGATAGCGGCGCGCAAAATCGCTTCACGCTTATCGCCCGCCGGCGCGCGAACACTATTTAACGTACGAGCCGATCGCATTAACTGAATGATGCCTCACTCAGTTTGCTTTTCGCAAGATGGTCGATCGTTAGAACGTTACGAAGGCTCGTTGTCACGCAGAAGATTAGACTCCCCGTCTCGAGTGGCGGCGTTCTTCAGCAGAAACTCCTGCGTCGGATACGGAATCCTGATCGACCGCTCACGGAACAGTTGCGCGATCCGGTAGTTGATATCACTGCGGATTTGAATATTACGTCTCGGCTGGTTAGTCCAGACCAGCAATCTGAAATCCAGCGAGTAGTCGCCAAACCTAAGAAACTGCACACGCGGCTGCGGATCAGTTAATACGTTGGCCACACCATTGGCCGCGTCGATCAAGGTGTTCGTCACCAGATCGATATCGGAGTCGTCCGCTACGCCAATCGGAATCGCGATTCGCGCGCGCGGATCTCCGTAGGACCAGTTCACCACACGTTGACTCACCAGCTTGGAATTGGGAACGATGATCGCAATCCGATCATTTGTCGTTACCACTGTCGTGCGCAGGTTGATACTCTGCACGTCACCTTCATCTTCACCGATGGTGATCCGATCGCCAACTCTGATTGGCCTTTCAAAAAGGAGGATGAACCCCGACGCGATGTCGGACGCGATGTACTGTAGACCAAAGCCGATGCCGACGGACAACGCCGTAAAGACCACCGCGATTGAAGTGAGGTCCAGCGCAAATGCCTGCTTCAGCGCTATCAGGGTCCCGATCGTGATGACGATATACTTCGCAAGCCGGCAGATCGTGTAGCGCAAACCGGGATCGATGTGATGCCGGCTGGCGATGCGGTGCTCGATCAGTGTCGTAGCTGTACGCGCTACGAACAGCGTTACAACGAAAACCAGCAGACCGACGAGGACGCTCGAAACCGAAACCGTGATTCGTCCGAAGGTAAACTGCTGCGTGAGGTACGCCCAGACGCGCGAAATCACAGCCGTGAAATCCTCTAAGGACAAAAAGATAATTGCAAACAGCACGTTCATGAAGCACAGCATAGCCGTTGAGGTGTTACAAAAGCGTTGTATCCGTCAGTAGTTTGTTGAAGACTCTGTGAAACTTTCATTGACACGTATGGAGGGTGTAACTAAGATGAGCCAAATGTTCGACACGGAAATCGTGCACTCCCCGAACTCAAATCCCGAAATTAGTCTGCAGAGCTTAATTTATAGGAGAAAAGTATGCGCACCCCCGTGCTTGACTACTTCCCGCGGCCCAATTCGTTCACCCTTAGCGTTATTCTAACGCTGCTAATCGCACCATCAATCATTGCGCAAAGTCAGATCACGACAGGAATCATCCAGGGGACAGTTGTAGATGTGAATGGGGCCGCAGTGGCCGGCGCAAACGTCGAGATCAAAAACCTTGAAACGAACAATGTACGTAACCTGACGACTGACGAGGACGGCCGATTCTCAGCTCTACAGCTTCAACCGGGTAACTATTCTGTAACGGTGGCGAAGCAGGGCTTCAAGACGGGCGTGGTCGAAAAGGCTGAATTGACGGTCGGCCAAACGTTAAGCATCCCGTTCTCAGTGGGACCAGCCGACGTGGCAGGAAGCGTTACCGTAACCACCGTCCCAACAGTTGATCCAATCAAAACCCAGGTCAGCACTACAATCAACGAGAGAGCGGTGAGCACCACACCGATCCTCGGACGAAAGTTTGAAGACCTGCTGCTACTGACTCCCGGCGTCAGTATCACTCAGGGTCCTGACGGCGACGAGATCAACTTCTCCGGTCAACGCGGAATCTTCAACAACGTCAGTCTCGATGGCGGCGATTACAACAACGGCTTCTTCGGGGAACAACTCGGCGGACAACGCGCTGCAATCGATATCACGCTCGAAGCTGTGAAAGAGTTTCAAGTGGTTGCAGCCGGCGCGAGCGCTGAGTTTGGACGCACGGCGGGCGGTGTCATCAACGTGATCACAAAGTCGGGAACGAACGATGTTCACGGCAGCGCGTTCTATTTCCAACGTCTCGAAGCCCTGACGGCAAACACTTCCGACGGTAGACCACTTGAAGGTTTTCACCGCGAACAGTATGGCGCAACGATCGGTGGCCCATTCCGCAAAGACAAGGCTTTTTACTTTCTGGCGTTCGAAGGCATTCGCGAAAATCTCGAACGCGCAAATCTGAGTGAGCAGATCGGTGGCACGCCGTGCCCGGTTGCGACACCCACCATTCTTGCGAACGAAGGTCTGATCAACGGCAATGAGGATTGCCAGCGGCTTGCTCTGATCAACTTCTTCAGAACGACTCGCAGCAATCAGGAAGAGGGGTTGCCGGTCCTGCACAAGATCAATAACCAGGCGTTCTTCAGCAAAGTTGATTTCGCCCTCAACAATTCAAATCAACTCGCCGTGTCGTATAACTTCGACTACTCGAAGAACACAAACCAAACGTTTGACGTCTCGACCTACGGAAATTCTGCCAACGGTATCGAAGGCCCGTCGAAAATCAACGTCGTGCGCCTCAACCTGTTCACCACAGTCTCGCCCACAAAACTAAACGAAGCCCACTTCTCGTACGGGCGTGAATTGCGGCCGCGGTCTGCCGTGCCTTCGAATGTTCCGGCTGACACCGCGATGGGTTTTGCAACCACCTTCAGGTTCGGTTTTCCATTCTTCCTCGAACCGAATGTCGACGAAACGCTTTGGCGCACGCAGGTAAAAGACAACTTCTCTATCGTCACCGGCGATCACACCATTAAGGTAGGCGGCGACTGGTTGCACACTCTTAATGATCAAGTCTTTCGAGGTTTTTTTACTGGTCGCTACATCTTCGACAGCGTCACCGGGTTTTTGCGTTATGCATCACTAGCCGCGCCCGGCGGCTTTGGACCAAACACTGTCGGTTGCGCCAATGGGACGTTCGTAACCGCGCCGGCTACGTGTCCGGGTGAGACGACTGGTGGACCACTGCTCCTTTATTTGCAGGGCGCAGGATTAACTGGTCCAGCAACTGACGCAGCCGGAGCTTCCAGGATCAGTAACGAAGACATCGCGCTGTTCGCACAGGACTCGTGGAAGGTTCGACCAAACTTCACCCTTAACTACGGCCTGCGTTGGGAAGCACAGATCTTCCCGGAGCCCGTCGTTCCACCAGAGCAAACAGCTTACGGGATCTTTCTCAACGATCCGCGCTTTCCGTCAAACGGCACGCTGCCGAGCCAGAAGAAACAATTTCAACCGCGGCTCGGTTTTGCATGGGACATGTCGAAGGAAGGCAAGTCTGTGTTGCGTGCGAGCTCGGGTATTTACTACGCGCGGCAAAACATGCTTTCGCAGGTGGGTTCAATCACCACCAACGGCGTGCAGCAACAAACCCTCTTCCGCAACACTTTTCTCATTACGCAACTCGGCTTCTCAGCTCCGGTGTGGCCCAACGTCATAGCGCCGCCTTCAACAGTAGATCCCTGCGTGGATCGCGGTATTACCAACCCATTCCCCTGCGGCTCAGGCGTACGCGTGTTTAGCCGCGACTATGCGAACCCGCGCATCTACACAACCAACGTCGGCTTCGAACAGGAGATCGCTCAAGACTGGTCGCTCTACCTTGACTACACGCACTCCAAAGGCGTGCATCTCACGCGTTTTCTAAACGTCAATCGCAACCTCGACGCCAGTGGCAACGCTATCTTCGCGCCGTTTCTGGGTGAGACGATGGTCGCGAGCGCCGTGGGCAAGTCTGTGTACGATGGCTTTACCGTCGGGATGAGGAAGCGGTTCACGAGGCGGTACCAACTCGAGTGGAACTACACACTCGCCAAAGACAAGGACGACGATTCAAACGAACGCGATCCTTTTACCGATCGCTCGGTTTCTATCACCAACCTTCAGCTCGACTATGCGCTCTCGGACCGTGACATCCGGCACAAGTTCAATTTCTTCACCTTCATTCAGATGGGTTGGGGATTTGACGGAAACTTCCGCGTGCAAGGACGAACAGCGCAGCCACTCACGCCGAACCTGCGTACTCTAGCGAATCCCGCTCGCAACACCGCGCGCAAAGACAACGAGTATTTCTCATTTGACTGGCGCATCCAACGTCCGATCCACCTTGGCGAACGGTTCGCGATAATTCCGATTATCGAGATGTTCAATACCTTCAACAACGCGAACAACATCAACCCGCTCGTCACGCCAGGCCTCTTCAATTTCGATGGGTTCCTGCGGCAAGGCGTCGGCGATCCGCGTCAGGTGCAACTCGCGGTGAAGTTTACTTTTTAGCCGGCGACCCGTGTAAAAAAGTTGCTTAGTATCTGAGGGTCCAAGCGGCCCTCAGTACGCAACCCGCTGCAAACATCAATTCCAAACGGCTGCACTTCACGAATGGCTGCGGCGACGTTCGACGGATTCAGTCCGCCCGCGAGAAACAACGGCACGTCGATCGCTTCTCTTATCTCACGGCTCAAGCGCCAATCGTGTGTTCGACCAGTCCCACCAAGCTCCTTGATCGCCAACGATTGATTGCCTGAATCCAACAACACTGCATCGACAT
>DASSEB010000072.1:0-7344 GCA_035696765.1 Pyrinomonadaceae bacterium
TCGTAGTGATGGCAATGGCTGCGTGCCTCGCCCTGCTTCACGTTCGTTGGCGCGAGTGGTTTGCGTTCTTTGCCGTGGCTTCTGTGCTCGCAATTCCGCAACTCCTTTGGTCAACTTCACACAGTGCCGTCGATGCGAGCACTTTTTTCGCATGGGAAGTGGGTTGGGACCACGGCCAGGAGAATCCCATCTGGTTCTGGTTCAAAAACACTGGAGTCTTCATACCGCTGATATTTGCGGCCGTGCTCATGAAAGGCGACCGTTACCTCGTCGGCAAACGGCTGCTGCTTTTCTATTTGCCGTTTACACTCTGCTTCATAATTCCGAACTTCGTTAAGATGGCGCCGTGGATTTGGGACAACATCAAAGTCCTTTATTACTGGTGGCTCGCATCGGCGCCGCTCGTGGCGTTGTTGCTGGCAAGGCTGTGGCGGCAGGGCCCGATCCGGCGAATCATCGCGGTGTTCCTTTTCGTTTGCGTTACGTTTGCAGGCGCACTCGACGTTGCCGGAATTGCCTTGCGCTCGATTAAGTACCAGGTCTTCGATGCAGCGGGTGTGCAATTTTCCGAACTCGTTAAAGCGCAAACCGCGCCGCGTGCGATGATTATTCACGCGCCGGTGCATAACACGCCCGTGTTTCTTACCGGACGTCGCTCGCTGATGGGTTATCCGGGTCACATCTGGACCCACGGTCTCGAGTTCGTTCAACGTGAAAGTGAGATCAAGCGCATCTATCTCGGCGCGCCTGACGCCGATCAGTTACTAAAGACCTACAACATCGAATACGCGGTGCGTGGTCCACAAGAAGCAGTCGTGACACCGAGTAACGACAGGTTCTTTGCTCGTTTTGTAAAAGTTGGAGAAGTTGGTGAGTACAAGCTCTACAAAATCAAGCCGTAGCAAGAAGGCTCGTCGTCGAACTCGTGCCGCTGAAGCCGAGGCTGCGCGTCGCGCAACCGAGACTGCGGTTGTCGATACCTTCCCCGAACGTTACTGGCGCATCGGTGTAATCGCGATCTTCCTGATCGCCGCTGTTCTTCGTCTTTACGATCTAAACCTCGTGCCGCTGCATCACGATGAAGGCGTGAACGGAAACTTTCTCGTCAGGCTCGTGCGCGAGGGAGTTTACCAGTACGATCCGCAGAACTATCACGGTCCAACTCTATACTACTTTTCCGCGTTCATCCCCTGGGTTACGAAACTGTTCTTCGGTAACTCGGCCCGCGATACTTACGGATTAACTACTTTCACCATTCGACTCATACCCGCGCTGTTCGGCCTCGCAACAATTGGTCTCGTATTTTTACTGCGGAGACGATTGGGAACTGTGGCGACACTTACGGCCGCTCTGATGTTGGCTGTCTCTCCCGGCGCTGTTTATCTCTCGCGCTACTTCATCCACGAGACCTTATTTGTTTTCTTCACGCTGGGAATTGTCGTCGCCGGAGTTTGGTTGTATGACAAACGTAATCCTTCATTCCTGATACCCGCAGCCGCGTCGGCAGCACTTCTCTTTGCCACGAAAGAAACGGCGATGATCTCAGCGGGTGTTTTGATCATTGCCCTCGCGTTGACACTTATCTACATGCTTTTCAATCGTGGAAGGTCCAAAGGAAAAGGACTGAACCAATTAATTGATGAGATGGGCGGCACGACAAAGCTCTTCGGAAGTCTCGGGCTGGCACTCACAGCATTTTTCGGGCTTTACATTATCTTTTACTCATCGTTCTTCACCAACGACAAAGGCATCTACGATTCACTGAAAACTTTTGCTATCTGGAGCAGGACGGGAACCGTCGCGCATGTTCATCCAGCGTCGATGTACATCGCGTGGCTGGTGAAGCAGGAGTCGCCTTTGCTCTTTGTGGGTGCGATGGGCGCAGCGATCATAGTTTTGAACCCCAAAAACTCGCTCGCGCTGTTTTGCGCGCTTTGGTCGTTTGGCCTCATCGCGGCGTATTCGCTGATTCCATACAAGACGCCTTGGCTATTGCTGAATTTCATCGTGCCATTGGCGCTGATTGCCGGCTACGGGATCCAAGCAGTCTATGAAATGGAGAAAGGTCAGCTACGGGTCGTCGCGGTGTTCTTGCTGATAGCGATCAGCATCGCTGCTTACCAGTGTATCGACCTGAATTTCGTCAACTACGACAACGACAATCCCCGGTATGTCTACGTCTATGCGCATACGACGCGAGGCGCTCTCGAGCTGGTGAACGAGATTGAAGCGATCGCTAAACAAAAAGACGGTGGGAAGACTGGGATAACGATCATCAGTCCTGATTACTGGCCGTTGCCGTGGTACCTGCGCGACTACAGCCGGGTTGGTTACTACGGCCAGATGGCGGCGTCAACTGAGCCGATAATCATTGCCAACGAAAATCAGAAGGCCCAGGTTGATTCGAGCTACGGCGAGGTCTATCAACAAGTGTCGTCCAAACAACCTGGGGGCAGTTTTGAGCTGCGGCCTGGTGTAAAACTACTCCTCTACGTCCGCAGACCTGAGTTCGGTGGCTGAGCGAACGCAGATAAACGCGGATTTTTTTACGGATTAGAAGATTAGAGTTCAGAAGTCGTGTGTGGCGCTTAACTTTGCTTCTTACTTCAATTAACGAAACCTAGCTTCAAGTTTTGGTTGACATTCTAAGCGACGCACACTTATATTGGCCTCCCGGAATGTTCAAACTCCAACGCCTGGAAATCACCGGCTTCAAATCCTTCGCCGACTACACCGAAATAATCTTCACAGGAGACGGAATCACCGCGATTGTCGGCCCGAACGGCTGCGGTAAGAGCAACGTCGCCGACGCGATTGCCTGGGTTTTGGGCGAGCAGCGCGTCAAACACCTGCGCGGCGGCGAGATGAAGGATGTCATCTTCCAGGGCGCGCGCAACCGTCCCCCCAGCGGCATGGCCGAGGTCGTCATGCACATGGTGCGCGACGAGGTTGATGAGGTTGAGCCGGACATCGAAGACATCGATTCAACTCTCGAACAGATCGACGATCGGCTGGTGAATATCGATGAGGCTTTGCCACAGGAGGCAGCTCCCGAGCCTGTCGTTGCGGAAGCAACAGCGAGCGAAGATCAAACTCCGACTGAACCGGCGCCCGCACAAAAAGCGACGCATAAGCGACACTGGCGCCGCCGAAATCTCGCGCTTGAGTTTGCGCCTGGCGAGGCCGTGTCTGTTACTCGACGACTCTATCGTTCCGGCGAGAGCGAATACTTGCTGAACGACAAGCTCTGCCGTCTGCGCGACATTCAGGATCTCTTTTCCGGCACGGGTTTAGCCGGCGGTCACTACGCGATCATCGAACAAGGACGCATCGGACAAATCCTTTCCGCGAAGCCGATGGATCGCCGCACGATTATTGAAGAGGCGGCCGGCATCACGAAGTTTCGCGTTCGCCAGCGAGCAACGGAAGCGCGACTCGAATCTGCCCGTGCAAATCTCTCACGCATCTCAGACATCGTCGCCGAGATCGATCGCCAGGTAAACAGTCTGCGACGGCAAGCAGCAAAGGCGCGTCGTTACGGAGTGCTGCGCGAAGAGCTGCGCGAACTGCTGCGTCACGTCTACGTCGCAGAAGATCGCAAGCTGGCGACTGTGCTGGAAGACACCAATGTGCGGCTCGCCGAGATCACAGAACTCGAGCTCGGAATCGCAGACGACTTAAGTAAACGAGAAGAAGCTGCACGCGCGGCAACTCAGGAAGCGCGCAGCCTCGAAGACGAGTTGTCAACTGCTCGTGCCTCTGCCGCGGAAGCGGTGCTGAGACGAGATCGACAGGCGCGCGAATGCGTCTACCAGCAAGAGCAGTTGAGTGAGATCGAAAAACGCAAAGGCGAAGTGACAGCCGAGATCGATGCGTTGACTTCGCGTCTCGTGCTGATTGAAGCCGAATGCCGCCGCTTGCAACAGGAAGATGCAAGGCTGCGCGAAGAATTTGACCAAAGCGCGCTACAGCTACGCACCGCTGAAGAATCGTACGCCGGGAAACTCGCGGCCGCGAACGCTGCCGAGATCGAGATCGAGAACGCGCGCGCTGAACTTCTCTCTCAAACCGCGATTGCGGAGAGAGTCCGCGAGATTGCGCGACAGCTCGAAGCCACGCTCGATCGCTTGTCCCAGCAAGCCGAAGGCCTGGCGCGCGAAGGCGATCGAGCCGCGAGCCAGCACGCCGAAAGAAAGCTCGAAGCGGAGAGATTTGCTCGCGAACTCGGCGACGCCCGCGCGCGTGTAGCGAAGCTTCAGGCCGAACGCGAAACGGCCGTCGATGCTGTTGTGCGTGGACACGAAGCGGTGAGCGACACCGAGGCAGAGTTGACGAGAGTGCGCGACGAGTATTCACGCGCCAGCCATCGACTCGAAAGTTTGAAGGAGTTGGACCAACGACGCGCGTACTATTCGCCGGCTGTTCAGCTCATCTTCTCTCCGGCCGAAACGCCGCGCGATTTCCACTTCATCGGCACTCTCGCCGACGCGTTGAATGTCGACGCAAAATGGGAACGAGCGGTTGAAGGCGTGCTCGGATCTTCGTTGCAGTCGATCGTTGTGCCAACGCCTGATGACGCGGTGCGCGCGGCGCAATGGCTGCGCGAGAACAACGGCGGTCGTGCAAGTTTCCTCGTCGCCGGTCTGCATGGCGGCAGTGACGAGGTAAACACGATTACGGCGCTCGCGTGCAGGCTGGAAGAGCGGCCGGCGCTCTCGCCCGGTCTTCTCGGCAGCTTTAGTGACGGCCTGCGAATTTGCGATCTGCTCGGCGCGCCGCAGCAACTCGTCACCGTTCTCAAGCGAACGCTGCCGCAAAAGATGAACGCGCGACTCGCGGCGAGTCTCGACGACGCGATGTCCAAATCGATTGCGACCGGCGAGATGTACGTCACGCTAAACGGCGACTGGATCGCGAGTGGACAATTCGTGAACGCCGGAGACGCGCGCGATCTCGAAGAAGGCGCAGGGCTGCTTGCGTTCAAACGCGAGTTACGAGAATTGGAAACACGCGCGGAGGCGTTGTCGCGCGAAGTTGATGCGGCAGCCGGCGCGGCGAAGGATGCCCGGGCACGTCTCGTCGAGTTGGAGGACATTGTCGTTCTCTTGAACGAAGCGATTGGTCGCGAAGAACGCGATGCGTTGGCGCGCGAACATACGACGACGAACCTGCAGCAGGAACTCGAACGAGCCGAGCGCCACATGCGTGTTGTCGGCCAGGATTCCGCACGCGTGGATCAGGAGCGACTGGAAGTCGAAAACCGGCGCGCGCGCGCTTTGTTGGAAGCTGAAGCTGCGGAAACAGCAAGAGAAGCCGCCGCGGACAACGTAATCAAGGCGTCGGCGTTGTTAACGGATCTGAGACGCGAAGCAGAGATCGACAGCGAGTCACTCGCGGGACAACGCGCGACGGCGGCAGCCGCGGCCGAGCGACGTCGCGGAACAACAGCAGAACTGCGCCGCACCGAAGGCGAACTCGCCGACTTCGCCGCGCGTGTCGATAGATATCGCATGGACCTCGCCGAGATGGCCGGGCGCAGCGAAGAGTTGAAACTCTCGATCGCAGATCTAGAACTCGCCGCCAGTTCCGTGGAAACGGATCGCGCGCGCGAAGAGGAACAGATCGCGGATCTCTCGCACCGGTTACATGAAGCACGCCGGCAGGCCGACGAGTTCTCCGCGGAGTTGTCCGAACTCAACCGGCGCGCCGGCGAAGTGCGTGATGCTCGCGGTGCGTTGGAAGTCCAGCGGGCCGAGGCGCAGGCGCGACAAACGTTTGTTCACGAGAACTGCCAAACCGAGCTCGGCCAGTCACTCGAAGATCTTGCTCGTGAACTCACCGTCCCGGATGAATTCGATCTCGACGCCAGCCACGCGCGTGTCGAAGAGCTGCGAGCGCGGCTCGAAGGCTTTGGCGGCGTGAACATGATGGCGCTCGAAGAACTCGCCGAAGCGGAACAGCGTTTACTCTTCCTGAGCGTCCAGCGCCAGGACATCGTCGAAGGAATTTCAGCAACTGAAGAAGCGTTACGAGAGATCAAGCGCCGCTCGCGCGAACGTTTCCGTCACGCGTTCGAACAGATCAACAAAAACTTCAGTGCATTATTTTTGGAGTTGTTTGGTGGCGGACGTGGCGAGATGAGTTTGATCGACGCTGACGACGTGCTTGAATCAGGCATCGATGTAGTCGCACAGCCACCGGGTAAACGTCTTCAGAACGTGTTGCTGTTGTCAGGCGGCGAAAAGGCGATGGCGGCCCTTGCGCTCGTGCTGGGCATTTTCCATTACCGCCCGGCGCCGTTCTGTCTGCTCGACGAAGTCGACGCGCCACTTGACGAAGCGAACGTGGGACGCTTTACTGATAAGGTCGTCCAGATGTCCGCTGACACGCAATTCATTGTGATCACGCACAACAAGAGGACGATGGAGATGGCCCGCGCCCTTTACGGCGTAACGATGGAGGAAGCAGGTGTCTCGAAGTTAGTGTCGGTAAAGTTTGAGTGAGTAAACGAAAGTCATTGCTGCAAGGCCTCCCCGCCGCGCTGATGGTTTTAAGCGCGGCGATTTCCATTTCTGCGCAGGATCCGGACGTGAAGCACAACTCGCGCCCGCAGCAAGCAGTCACTTCCGGCGTGACTGGCGAAACGAAGACCGAGGCGGTCAAGTATTCGTATGAGTTTTCGCAGCCGAAGTTTTACGTCAAACACATCGTGCTCGAACACGACTCGAATGGACGCGGGACAGTCACCTTTGAACGCTTGAACGAAGATGTTCCGATAGTCGAGCCGCTCCAGCTTTCGACTGAAGCGCTGGCACGCATCTCTTCAGCGTGGCAGGCACTCCAGTTTCTCGACTCCAACGCCGACTACCAGGCGAGCAAACAGTTTCCTCATCTTGGGACCATGCGGATCGCGATGGAGCGCGGCGACCGCAAACGAGTGGCCGAGTTTAACTGGACCAACAATTCCAACGCTTCGGCTTTAGTTAACGAGTATCGCAAGGCGGCCGATCAGGCGATACTGATTTTTGATATTTCGATCGCGCGTCAGAACCAGCCTTTGAACATGCCGAAGTTGATGGAGGCAATGGAATCGCTGTTTAAGCGAGATGCGCTTTCCGATCCGAAGCAGTTGCTCAAGCTGCTCGACGATCTCAGCACCGACGAACACGTGCCGCTGATTGCCCGCAACCACGCGCTGCGGCTCATCAAGCAGATAAAAAAATAGATTCCCGCAATGCGATCCAGGGAACTACTCATCATCGACGTCTGGAAGCCGCTGGACAAGGAAGTTGTAGGCGCTGCTGAACTCGAACTCATTCGCGAAACAATCATTCAGCGCTTCGG
>DASSEB010000073.1:0-3493 GCA_035696765.1 Pyrinomonadaceae bacterium
CATCGCTAGTGACCATCGGCGATCCGCGCGGCAGCGAGTACTTGCACCAGGCTTTGCAGGTGCTCGACCCGGTTGCAAATCCTCTCGAAACAGCAAACGCGTTATCAGTGGAAGCTCGCTTTCACCACCTTGCAGGCCGTCACAAAAAAGCGATCGAGTTGTTGCTGCGTGCCGGTGAGTTGGTGGCGCCCACCGCCGAAAGCGACAGTGTCAGCACATTCGCCGCGCCAATGATTGCTCAGGTTTACTCATACATGGCCGGCGCATATCAACACTACGGTCTCTACACCGAAGCAGATCGCTGGGCACGACGCGCGCTCGAATTCGGTCGGAGGCACAAGATCCTTTTTGCGCAGGCCACGGGTTTCGAGTTTCTGGGTGAAGACTGCGTGCTCACAGGAAACTATGAAGCCGGGTTGGAATACGCCGAACGTGAGATCGAGATTGCGAATAAGCTCCACTCACGTGAACGACTGGCGTGGGTGCATTGGTATGGAGGTCAGTGCCGGCTGCTTCTCGGGCAGGTTGAACGTGCTGAGCAGGAGTTCATTGACGGGATCGCGCTGGCGGAAGCAATCGGAGAGAACCGTGTGTTGCGCTTGCAGCGGTCAACTCTCGCAGTAGCGCAAGCGATGCGCGGCCGTCATGACGAAGCATTGGAAACTGCTTCGACAAATCTCGAGCACTCCTCCGGGAGTTTGCTCTACTCTCACTTCGAAGCGCTTCGCTCCTTCGCCCAGGTGCGATTTATTCGCAACGAACTCGAAGAAGCCGAGCGCCTCTGCCAGCAGGCCGATGAACTCGTGGCGCCGACTGACTCGCGCGTAAGCCAATTGTGCCTGGGTCCGCTTTATATCGAGGTGCTGCTCGCTGCACAAAAGCGTGACGAGGCAGCCGCGAAGTTAACCGAATACCAGGCCCTCGTCGCTGACTGCCAATCGCCACGCTTCACTGCCGAAGCCGCTCGCCTCGCGAAAGTGTTTACCGATCAGCGCTGATCTTTTTCATTAATCCGTGTAATCTGTGGTCCTTCACCTTTTAGATAACGATCGAGAAAGTCGAGGATCGCTTTGTAGGCGCGGATCTCGTTCGCTTTCTTCGTGAACCCATGTCCTTCGTTATCAAACAAGACGTATTCGACCACGCCGTTTCGCTTCTTGATGTTGTCGACGATCTCGTCTGACTCCGGTTTGATCACGCGCGGATCGTTTGCGCCCTGCAACACGATTAACGGCCTCACGATCTTGTCGGCGTGGAACAGGGGCGAGACGGCGCGAAGGTTTTCCAGATCCTTACCGGGATCGCCAATCTCCTTGTACAGCGATTTGCGGAACGACTCCCAGTACGGCGGAATCGATTGCAGTGTCCGCACCCAGTTTGACACGCCGAACAGATCGACGCCGACCGCAAACTCCTCAGGCTTGAAAGCGAGTGCGGCCAGGACCATGTAACCGCCGTATGAACCGCCTGCGATTCCTATCTTCTTCTCATCGACGTATCCGAGCGACGCCAGGTACTTCTTCGCCTCGACGCAGTCCCACAGCGGCTCACGGCCGTGCTTACCATCATCGGCGGCGAAGAACGACTTACCGTAACCGCTCGAGCCGCGATTGTTGACCCCGAGTATCACGTAACCGTGGTTGACGAGATACTGCGTCAGAGGGCTGTAACCCACACGAGTTTGCCCGCCCGGTCCACCATGCACCATCAGCAGCGCCGGAACTTTGTTCTGAGCGCTGGCTTGCTTGGGCTTGTACAGAATCGAAGGAATTTCGACACCGTCGAACGACTTGTAACGTACGACCTGCGAATCGACGAGATCCGCCGGGTTGATCTCCGGGTTCAAACTATCGGTTAACTTCGTCGCCTTCTTCGTCGCGAAATCGTAAACGTAGAGATTGCTCGGGCTGCGATCGCCGTTCAGGTAAAACGCCATCAACTTCTCACTACGGGAGATGTTCACGCCCGTGATGTCGGCATTCGGAAGCTGGGGCAACGAGACGAGCTTGCCGGTTGCTGTCTCGTAAATCTTGATCTTGGTGCGCGCATCTTCATTGATCGCGGTTACCCGATACTTTCCATTGTTAGAGAAGTAGGTATACGCGATGTCCCACGGCGCTTTCTCGACAACTTCAGTTTTACCGGTGGCCAGATCGTAACGCGCAACATACTTGAACTCGCTGCCGGTGTCGGTGAGGTAGTAAAGATATTTGGAATCCACATCGAACGTTTCGGGATTATTTGCAACATCGCCGGTGTGCTCCGTGATGTTCTTCATCTCTTTGGTGGCGGTGTTGTAAAGGTAAACATCCGAGTCGGCTTGCGACCCGCCACTCTTCTCAAACGCGATGTATTTCTTGTCGTTGGAAATGTCGCCCACGTCGAAGCCGGTTTCGTCTTTGTAGATCAGCGACGCTTTGAAAGAGTCGATCGGCATTTCATAGATATCGAAGAAGCGTGGGTCTCGTTCGTTAGTCCTGAAGAAGAACGACTTGCGATCGTGGCTCCAGCCGGCGAAGTTTGCTTTGACTTTGTCGCCGGGCGTCAGGTCGCGTTCGGTACCGTCCAGCTCGCGGAGATAGAGATGGCTGTTCTCGTTGCCGCCGCGGTCGTACGTGTAAAGGATGCGCGCGTCGTTCGGGAAATAAGAGACTGCGAACGTGCTCTCTTTTGTCGAGTTGGTCAACTGTGTGGGCGCGCCACCCGTCACCGAAACGGAGTAGACATTAAAGATGCTCGACTTGTTACTGTGAAACAGGATCGACTTTTCATCCGAAGAGAAGGAACTCCCACCGATGCGAACAGTGTTCATGAACTGTTCGATGGTGTACTCCTTCACTGGCTGCGGCTTCTTGGTCTGGGCAACAGCCGCGGTCGACATTGCGAGTGTGAAAAGAGCGATCAGGAGGAGTGAAAAGCGATTGCGGTTCATGCAGGTGTTCCTTTCTTGCGTTGGCGTACTGGCGGATTGTGCGTTGGCTAAGGTAACGCTAAGCGTGAATTAGGACAAGTTTGACTCGTCCTGCGGGCTTGTTCTTGATCGGTGAATACTTTAACCTGAACGACGTTCACGGCGAGATTTCACTCACCAATTCGCTGGGACGCACGCCCCAAAACCTCACATGAGCGAAGATTTTAAGATTTCGGGAGTAGGTACTTGTTGAAAGGGATGCCAAAACCGAAATTGTTGGGCCAAGTGCCTTGATTAATTTGATGGTAAACCACAAATCAGCAAGTTCATATGTTTTGTGTATCGATGATGGAGGCTATCGAGTCTCGCTCGAAGTGCGGAAGGTCTACGTCACTCTGCCGGATGAACGCGCAGCCAAAGATCAGTTCATTCGCGTCATCGATGAGACGGGAGAGGACTACCTCTATCCCGCGAAGCTTTTCGTCCCCATTGAGATTCCACCCCAGCGACGACTGTTCTCTTCAATGATGTGAAGCTTTGCCTCAAAAGTCGAAATTCCTTGGACACAGTCAGTACAGGGAG
>DASSEB010000074.1:0-9894 GCA_035696765.1 Pyrinomonadaceae bacterium
GTAAAAATAGATCCGTATCGCACTGCCGCCGCGCGCATCATCGGTGCAGCGCTCACCAGCGATCGGGCTTATTCAAGACTCGCGCACCTCACCGATCATATCGGTAACCGTCTCAGCGGCTCGAAAAACCTCGAGCTCGCAATCGAGTGGGCGCTTGCCGAAATGAAACGCGATGGTCTCGACAACGTGCGCGCTGAAAAAGTGATGGTGCCGCACTGGGTCCGTGGCGAAGAGAGCCTGGAGATGTTAACGCCCGTGCCGAGAAAACTTCAGATGCTGGGACTGGGCAACAGCATCGGCACACCGGCCGATGGTGTTTCAGCGGAAGCTGTCGTCGTGCGTAACTTCGCTGAGCTGGATCGTCTGGGCGAGCAGGTGCGCGGAAAGATCGTCGTTTACAACGCCCCTTTTACGAACTACGGAACAACCGTCCTTTATCGTTTGCAAGGCGCTTCACATGCGGCGCGCTACGGCGCCGTGGCTGCTTTGGTGCGGTCGATTACGCCTGTGAGCCTGCAAACACCACACACGGGCGCAATGCAGTACGACGCCGATCAACCAAAGATTCCCGTCGCCGCGATCACGATCGAAGCCGCCGAGTTTTTACAACGCATGAACGATCGCGGGGATCGCCCAACGTTGCGACTCAAGATGGAAGCTAAGTTCCTGCCTGATGCAGAGTCGGCAAACGTGATGGCGGAGATTAAAGGGACCGAGAAGCCGGACGAAGTCGTCGTTATCGGAGGCCACTTTGATTCGTGGGATGTGGGCCAGGGCGCGCATGACGATGGCGGGGGTTGCATCGTGGCGTGGGAAACGGTGAGACTGCTCAAAGAACTCGGGCTGCGGCCGCGTCGCACCATCCGTGCCGTGCTTTACACGAATGAAGAGAACGGAACGCGCGGCGGTAATGCGTACCGCGATGCGCATCGAGCAGAAATCCCGAAACACATCTTCGCTATCGAATCTGATTCAGGAGTGTATCGACCGGAAGGTTTTGGACTGGCCGCGACCGCGCCGCCGCAAGTGCGGTCCAACCTTCAGGAGATCGCGAAACTTCTCTCGGGCATCGGCGCTGATCGAATAGCCGAGAGCGGCGGCGGCTCTGACATTGGTCCACTCATGCGTGAGGGTGTGATTGGCGCGAGTCTCGATGTCGACGGCGAACACTACTTCGATAGTCACCACACCCAGGCCGACACACTCGACAAAGTCAATCCGCGCGAACTCGCGCTCTGCGTCGCTACGATGGCCGTGATGGCTTACACGGTCGCCGATCTCCCAGACGGTTTGGACCACAGATGACACGGATCGTTAATACAGATCGGCGCGTTAATCAAGTTGGTAGGTAGCCACGCTCGTCGGTGTTTCGAAGCAACGCACTTTGTAGATCTGCACACGATCGTCGCCGACCCGTCTCGCGACTCGCTCCAACACGTACTTCGCAAGGTTCTCAGCCGACGGCTGCAATTCATCAAACGGCGGCAGCTCGTTGATGTTTCGATGGTCGAGATAGGCCACGACCTCGTCCGCCGCTGCTTTTAACTCCACGAAATCAACCAGCAGCCCGACATTATCCAACTCACGTCCGCGTGCATAGATCTCGATCTTGTAATTGTGCCCATGCAGGTTCTCACACTTGCCCCGGTAGCCGCGCAGTTGGTGCGCGCTGGAGAAATTCCGCTCGATCATGACTTCAAATTGTCCCGCCATTTGTAGATAAGATACTCGCAAGGTCACCGATTCGCGAAGTCACACGGCACGGCGGCAGGCTTTGCAGGAACGTTCGCCCGTATCCTTTTGTTCGCAGACGCGGATCGAGTATCGCTAACACGCCGCGATCGGTCGTGCTGCGAATCAGTCGCCCCAGTCCCTGCTTCAACGCGATGATCGCCTGCGGCACGCTGTACTGGTAAAAGCTCGAGCCACCCGTGTCTTCAATGTACCTTTGCCGCGCGGCGACGATTGGATCCGTCGGCACTGCAAACGGCAGCTTGTCGATAATCACGCACGATAACTGTTCGCCGCGCACGTCGACGCCTTGCCAAAAACTCGACGTCGCAAACAGCACCGCATTCGGCGTCTCGCGAAAGCGCTTGAGCAGTTGGCCCTTTGCAGCACTGCCCTGGACCAGACAGGGAAAATCAATCTCCGCCCACACGTTTTCGTAAAGCGCCTGCATACCGGCAAGGCTCGTCGACAAAACAAACGCTCGACCTTCAGTGGCGTTGAGAATGCGGATGACTTCAGCCGCCGCTGCCGGCGCCCACTCGCGGTCGCGCGGATCGGGCATCTTTGCCGGCAGGTAAAGAATCGCCTGGCTCTGGTAATCGAAACTCGATTCGGCAATCAGGTCGTCGGCCGTATCAAGACCAAGGCGGTCGCGAATAAACGCGAAGTTTCCACCGCTCGACAGGGTTGCTGACGTCAGCACCACTGTTGGCACTTCTTCGAACAACTTGTCTTGCAGCAGTCCCGCAACGTCGATGGGCGAAGCGCGTAAGAACACGCCGCGATTGCGTCGTTCAAGCCAGTAAACAAATTTCTTGTCGGTGCCGGTGACGATAAATTCGAGCGCAAAACGAATCTCACGCAGCCGCCGAATCAGGCTCTCGACGTCCGGCGGTTTTTCTTTCATCGCGTCGAGCGTTGTTTCCGTGCGCGTTACGGCGCCTTCAAGGACCACGTAGAGCTCGCCAAGCGGCGTCGCTTCCAGTTCACCGTCGCGGTTTTTGCGCGCGAAGGTTCCGGGGATGATGGGATACCGGCCATCCTCGCCACGCCCGTCGCGAAAACCCATCCAGAAGTTGTCAGAAAAATGCGAGAGACGAGCGACGCTATGCGTCAGTTCTTTATCGACCTCGGCGTCTTCGATTGTCAGTCTTCCGAGATCGCGCACCAGGTCGTCGATCTGATAGTTGGAAACCTGCGCTCCGAAGTATTCGGATGCAACTTCTTCGACGAGGTGCGCCTCGTCGAGAATCACCGCGGTGTACTCAGGAAGCACCGAGCCGTAGTTGCTGCCGCGCAAACTCAGGTCGGCAAAGAAGAGATGGTGATTGACGACGACGATGTCTGCCTCCTGCGCGCGGTTGCGCATGCGCGTGATGAAGCATGGATCGAAGTCAGGACACTTCTGGCCCAAACAGGATTCGGAGCGAGCGTCGATGTGACGCCAGAACGACAGCGACTCCGGCAAGTTCGCGAGTTCCGCTCGATCGCCCGTCTCACTCTCCTTCGACCAATGGCAGACCTCATCGAAGTAATCGACTTCGTCGAGGCCCTCCAATACCGGCATCGATTGCGCGCGCGCGAGGCGGTTGAGACAGAGGTAATTGCTGCGGCCTTTCATGTAGGTCGCCGCGAAAGGTTTGGGCAGGACGTTCTGGAGAAAAGGGATGTCTTTCTCCATCAACTGTTCCTGCAAATTTTTCGTGCCGGTGGAGACGATGACGCGACCATTGCCGCCAAGCGCGGCGGCAATTGCGGGGACAAGATACGCGAGCGTCTTACCTGTGCCTGTCCCCGCTTCAACGATCAAATGGCGCTTCTCTTCAAACGCGCGCATCACCGCCCGCGCCATCTCAACCTGGCCCGGCCTATATTCATATTCGGGATGCGCCCGCGCAATCAAACCGTCCGGGCCAAACACTTCGAGCATAATGGGACACTGAGGATAACACGGCTGACAAGGCCACAAAGAAGCACAAAAACCACAAAAGAATACTCTGACTATCAGCTTTGATTTTGTGCTTTTTGTGCCTCTTTGTGGCTAACTATACCAACCCCGATTTCAGCCGCTTTGGGTACAACGGAAATCTCGCCGCTAATTCCTCAACACCGCGTTTTACTTTAGCTCGAACGTCTTCCGACTCCGGTGCGTGAATTATCTCCGCGATCAAGCGGCCAATCTCTCGCATCTCCGCTTCTTTCATGCCGCGGGTGGTGACTGCCGGTGTGCCGATGCGCAATCCTGAGGCGACGAAGGGTTTGTTCTGATCAAACGGAATGGTGTTCTTGTTGACTGTTATCAGCGCCGCTTCGAGCGCCTTCTCGGCGTCTTTGCCGGTTATGCCTTTACCGTCCATCCAAACGTCGACCAGCATCAGGTGGTTGTCAGTGCCACCCGAGACGAGTCGCAGTCCCTGTTCCTGTAGTTCGCCTGCGAGTGCTTTCGCATTCTTCAGGATCTGGCGCTGGTACTCTTTGAAGTCTTCACGCAACGCCTCGCCGAACGCGACCGCCTTCGCAGCGATGATGTGAACGAGTGGGCCACCCTGCACACCCGGAAAGACCCTGCGATCGACCTCTTTTGCATGCTCTTCGCGGCAAAGGACGAGGCCGCCGCGTGGGCCACGCAGCGTTTTGTGTGTGGTCGTCGTTACGTAATCGGCGTGCGGCACCGGCGACGGATGAAGCCCTGCGGCAATCGGTCCGGCGATGTGAGCAATGTCGGCAAACATGCGTGCGCCGACACTGCGCGCGATCTGGCCGATGCGTTCGAAGTCGATGATGCGCGGGTAAGCCGAAGCGCCACACACGAGCAGTTTCGGCCGGTGTGTTTCTGCGATCTGCTGCAACTCGTCGTAATCGATCTGTTCCGTCTCTCGCGAGACGCCGTAATCAGCCACCTTGTAACTGAGTCCGGAAAAATTCAACGGATGGCCATGCGTGAGATGGCCGCCGTGAGAAAGATTCATTCCCAGGATCTGATCGCCATACTGGATAGCCGCGAGATAGACCGACATGTTTGCCTGTGCACCGCTGTGCGGTTGCACGTTCGCGTGGTCGGCGCCAAACAACTCCTTCGCGCGATCGATCGCCGTCTGCTCGACGACGTCAGTCCACTCACACCCGCCGTAATAACGTTTACCCGGATAGCCTTCGGCGTACTTGTTGGTGAACACCGATCCCGCAGCTTCGAGCACGGCCTCGCTGACGAAGTTTTCCGAAGCGATGAGTTCAAGTCCATTCGCCTGGCGCGCCACTTCGTTGTCGATAGCGCCGGCGATGATTGGATCGACTTCCGCGAGTGATGAGTTTCTGTTCATTTAGCTTTTCTTTCCACCTCAGAAATTTTTTCAACGCGCGCGGCGTGGCGGCCGCCTTCAAAATCCGTCGCGAACCATGCGCGCACGATTTTGGGAATATCGGCAGGCGGCGTCGTACGTGCGCCGATCGCCAGCACGTTCGCATCGTTATGTTGGCGCGCGAGTCGCGCAGTCTCTTCCGACCATGCGACAGCCGCGCGAACGCCGGGCACTTTGTTGGCAGTGATCGCCATGCCCGTGCCGGAACCGCAAACTAAAACACCCTGTTCAACTCGGCCCTGCGCCACCTGCTCCGCAACTTTCCGCGCGTAGTCAGGATAATCCACTGACTCTTCAGATCCGGTGCCGAGATCTTCAAAGTCAACGCCGAGATCTGCAAGGAGCGCCTTCAAGCGCTCCTTTTCAGCGTAACCAGCATGATCGCTTGCGAGTGCAATTCGCATGTTTCCGAAACCTTCGTGGAGTGATGTTTAGAAAGAAGCGTGATGGTAACTCAGGCGTCGTCGCGCAGCAAAGGTATCCCCGGTTATCGGTTTTATCCGTGCCTTCGGTTTGCCTTAGCCGCAGTGGCTAAGCGAGAATGCGAAACCTATGCGCTGGTCACGATACTTTATCCCCACTCTCCGCGAAGACCCGGCTGATGCCGAAGTCATTTCGCACAAGCTTCTTCTACGCGCTGGTGTCATCCGCCAGTTATCGGCCGGAATCTATTCCCTTTTACCGTTGGGCCAGCGAATCGCACTCAAAGTCATGCAGATTTTGCGTGAAGAGATGAACGCCATCGGCGGTCAGGAATTTTACCTGCCTGCGCTTCATCCGGCCGAAATCTGGCAGGAGTCCGGCCGTTGGTACGCGATTGGCGAAGAGATGTTCCGCCTCAAAGATCGCAAAGGCACCGACATGTGTCTCGGGATGACGCATGAAGAAGTGTTCACGATGATCGCACGCAGCGAGATTCGCTCTTACAAACAACTGCCGCAGGTCTGGTACCAGATTCAGATCAAGTTTCGCGACGAGGCGCGGCCAAAATCCGGACTCATGCGCGTGCGCAGTTTCATCATGAAGGACGCGTACACGTTTGACGTGGATCGTGCCGGGCTCGACAAAGCGTTTCTCGATCAACGTGAAGCGTACAAGAAAATTTTCACGCGTTGCGGTCTGGAGTATTTGATCGTCGAGGCTTCATCGGGCGCGATGGGAGGATCGGAGTCGAATGAATTCATGGCGCGGACTCCGGCCGGCGAGGATCTGATCGTTCATTGCGCGAACTGCGGCTACTCCGCGAACCTCGAAAAGGCAACTTCGCGAGTGGAAGACATCGTCGACGAAGATGGACCAGCAGCGCCCGAAGAGTTTCCGACTCCCGGCGTTCGCACGATCGAGGATCTGATCTCGTTCCCCGGCGGCGCGGAAGCATCACGCCAGATCAAGTCGCTCGTGTTCTTCGCGACGAGCGGCGGCGAGCAGCGTCCGGTACTCGTTTTACTTCGCGGCGATCATCAACTGCATGAAATCAAACTCGCCGACAGCCTGGGCTCTACCGCCGTGCGTCCCGCGCGTCCCGAAGAGATACGAGATCTACTTGGCGCAGGTGCGGGAAGTCTTGGCGGTGTCGGTGCGAAAACGAGATCGCGCGACCTGTACATCGTCGCCGATTCAGCGTTGAAAAATCGCCGCAACATGACGACCGGTGCAAACAAAGACGAGCACCATCTCAGAGGAGTAGACATCGCGCGAGACATTCAGGTGGACCAGTGGTTCGATCTGCGCACGGTGGAATCAGGGGAAGGGTGTCCGCGGTGTGACACCGGCACGCTTGAAGTGTTCAAGGGGATGGAGATTGGTCACATCTTCAAACTCGGCACGAAGTACTCCGAATCGATGGGCGCAACCGTGCTGAACCAGGACGGGAAAGAGGTGCCGATCGTCATGGGTAGTTACGGCATTGGCGTCGAACGCATAATCAGTGCCGCGGTCGAGCAACAACACGACGCCGACGGCATTATCTGGCCAAAGTCGCTGACGCCTTTTGATGTCGTAGTCACGATCACAAACATGAAGCAGGACGAACTGCGTGAAGCAGGCGAAAAGCTTTATCAGGAATTGGAAAGAGCTGGTCTCGAAGTTTTATTGGACGATCGCGACGAGCGAGCGGGCGTGAAGTTCAAAGATGCGGATCTGATCGGCATACCGTACCGGATCACGATTGGAAAAAAAGTTGCGGATGGCATCGTGGAACTGTTCGATCGCCGCACAAAACAAACCGAGGATGTTAAAATTAGCGACGTTGTGACCCGCGTGCACACTCTAGCTGGCACAGGATTGTAAAATCGATTTTGAGATGAAGTCTGTCTGGCTCTTATTGCTCCTGCTAACCCCCCTTCGTATTGAGGCGTCGCAGGACCTTCTTCCCGAACTCGTTCGCCGTATCAAACCCTCCGCCGTCGCGATTGAAACTTTTGACGCGCATGGTGAAAAGTTGTCGCGCGGCAGCGGCTTCTTCGTCGAGGAAGATCGCGTCGTCACTAACCGGCACGTACTCGAAGGCGCATATCGCGCGGAGGTCCATTCGTCCACCGGCGCGGTGTTTCCGGTCAAAGGCGTGCTCGCAGTAGATGCCGAAGGCGACATCGCGCTACTCAAAATCGATCCGCCAACAACTCCGATCCGGCCGTTGCCGCTCGACAAGACTTCACCGCAGGAGGGTGAAAGCATCGTCGTGATCGGCAACCCGCTGGGTTTGGAAGGCAGCGTAACGAATGGAATCGTGTCAGCAGTGCGCGACATTCCAACGTTCGGCCGCATCATTCAAATCACTGCGCCGATATCTTCGGGATCGAGCGGCAGTCCAGTGGTAAACATGCAGGGCCAGGTGATCGGGATCGCGACGTTGCAGATAACCGGTGGGCAGAGTGTGAACTTTGCGATTCCTTCCGAACGCATCTCACAACTCCAGGTCGCGTCCGTGATGTCCCTTGCGGATCTGGTTGCGAGTGCCGGGCGAAATAAACGCGCGAAGGCGGTGCAGTTCTTTCGCGACGGTCTGAGTTTTCTCTCGAAGGACGATTGCGAGAAGGCTTTGCCTTACTTTGAAAAGGCGGTCGAGTCAGACGGCAACTATGCCGAAGCGTGGGCGCAGAGTGGTTTCTGCAATGAGAAACTCGGCAGACATGCGGAGGCGCTCGAAGCTTCGAAGAAAGCAGTGACCCTGCGCCCGTCGGCTGAATCTTATTTCAACATCGGTCTCGCGAATTTTTATCTCAAGCAGTATAAGGAGGCAGCAGACGCATATCGCCAGTCGATCAAACTCGACCCTTACAACTCGGCCGACGCTTATTACGCGCTCGGGCTTGTCTATCGCGATTGGGGGAAGGCTGACGAAGAGATCCAGGCATATAAGCAAGCCATCAAACTGCGGCCGGATTACACGGTTGCTTATGAGCGACTCGGATCGCGTTACCTGCGGTCGAAGAAGTTCAATGAGGCAGTGGAAGTGTTTCGACAACTGTCGGTGTTGAAGCCCGGCGACGCGGTCGCGCCCAACAACATGGGCGAAGCGTATTTCGAGTTGAATCGTTTCCCGGATGCGTGCGAAGCGTTTCGGCAATCGATTCGTTTGAAGCCTGATTACGGCAAGGCGTACTACAACCTCGGCAAGTGTCTGCTCGCAACGGGCAATCGCGACGCCGCTCTCGAGCAGTACACGATCCTCACGAACATCGATCCGGATTGGGCCGAGAAGTTGAATGCGATTATCAATCCGTAACCACAGAGTTCACGGATTTTTTAACTACAGATTGCACGGATAAGAGAGGTTTAGTTCATCACCTCGCCGACGATCGCAGTCAGCGCATTGTCCTGTAGAGTTTTGTTGCGTTGTAACTGCGCGTGAAGATCGCAACCAAACACCGCATAACGAGAGAGACTGAACCCGGTTTGATTGTCGCGCGACTTTGAAAGGTCCTCGCCCAGCAGTGAAGCGCGTGTGACCCGGCCGTCACCGGGCGCGTACATCGCATCGGTCGCCTGTTTCTTTGAAATTTTTAATCCGCCGGCAGTGCGGTATTCACGCGGCCTGATCAGCGTTAACCAGCGATTCCGTTTTTCATCGCGTAGAATCAACGGCGAGTTCAACGTCTCTTCACAATCACCGCCAATCGCCAGGAGCGTCACCGGCGAGTTGGTATTGTCGACAGCATCCAGCGCCTGATGGAATCGACGCGCGCGTTTCAGAGTTGCAGCGAGATACGCGTCAAGCTCCTCGACCTGTCCGTCCGTTCCCATGGCTGCGACAAAGTGCCGCCGGAACTCCGGAGAATAGATCGCGCTCCATCCATATCGTTTCCAAACCTCCGGGTCATAGAGATCAATCTCAATGGGTTTCAGGTTCTCATCGAGAAATCTCACCGCCTCGCGATGAGGCATGAGTTGAAACACCGAAGGCGTTCTCACCGCGTCTTCGGCGGTGAGCTTGTTGAGCAGCGGAATGCGTCGCCGCAAGCCTTCCGTAATCGAGTAGCCCTCGGCGAGCGTCGCGAACGCGTCTGCCGATCCTTCGTTCGGCACTCCAATCATCACGATCTTGCTGATATGCGCGGCGCCAATCCACGTCGGTTGAATCGGACTGTCGCCTTCGGGTAAATCGACGTCGCCGTACATCGCGGCGTAGCGCGCGATCAGGCCGCCCATCGAATGTGCGATCACATTGAATTTCAGATCGGGACGTTGCAGCTTGCTCTTCAAACGTTCCAGACGCCTGACCAGCGCTCGTGCATTCGTGACGTTGTCCTGTCGCCAGTCGTAAGGAAAAACGTAGAACGTGTCCTGGTAACCGTCGATAGCG
>DASSEB010000075.1:0-32228 GCA_035696765.1 Pyrinomonadaceae bacterium
CTGCACGACGAGGAAGCGGTGTTGAATGGCATCGCCTACGACCAGAAAAACGACAAGCTCCTCGTCACGGGCAAGCTCTGGCCAAGATTGTTTGAGATCAAGTTGAAACGATAAACATCAAGCGGTAATGAATTTCTTAACTTACTTTCGAGCTTTTTCATACGCCATGATCGCAGTGGCGATGCTCGCGCTCGTGTTGGCCGGCGGGCTCAGCACGGCCCTGGCGTTGCTGTTTCTCATCGTGATGATCGGAAGCTGGATGCTCGAAAACACGAAGTGGCAATTGCCGGAACGTTACGGTTTAGCAATTGTGCTGCTGTCGATTCCGCTCTTCTATCTCGATTGGCACTATCAGAAAGCGATGGGCGAACCGGCTGAGCGATTAGGAGTGACCGCGCTGGCCCACCTGATCGTTTTTCTGTCCGCAGTCAAACTTCTGCAAGTGAAGAAAGACCGCGATTGGGTTTTTCTCTACCTGATTTCGTTCTTTGAAGTTCTGTTAGCCGCGGGCTTGAGTTTCAGTCCGGTGTTTCTTGGAACGTTAACACTCTATTTGCTCTGCGGCCTGTGCGCGGTCACCGCATTCGAAATCCAGAAGGCGCGACGTTCGCTTGCATACACCGAAACACGTTTACTCGTGCCACCTGATTCTCGCGTTTTCAAAAAGGACGGGCGGCGCTCCTGGCGAACTACTGAAGCGGCACGACTCCCGTTTGTTGCCATCGCATTGTTGCTTTTTATTTTCGCTCTCGCGTTGCCGTTGTTTCTGATCGCACCACGTTCCGGAGCTGCCGCACTGACGCGCAGTGGCGGCGGGTTGTCGAACTTCATCGGGTTTTCTGAAAACGTAACGCTCGGCCAGATCGGAACACTCAAGCAGACTGATGATGTCGTCATGCGCGTGCGTGTCGAAGAAAACGACAGCGCGCGAGAACTGCGCTGGCGCGGAGTGGCCCTCGACGAGTTCACCGGAAGCGGCTGGAAGAAGTCGGTGCAGGCACGCCAACCGGCGCCGGTTAACGAGGCTGGAGGCTTCTTCAAGTTTGGTACGACCGAAGCTCTCCATCGACTCACAACGCAGACGTTTTTCGTTGAACCACTTGAATCGGCAGTGCTGTTCGCGGCGCCGCGGCCGGTCGCGATTCAGGGCGACCTTCCGTTTGTGCGAGTAGATTCAGAAGGATCGGTCCAGTCGCGTCGTCACGACTTCGAGCGGATCATGTACAAGGCGATCTCCGATACTGATGAGCCGCGCATGGACGAGTTGCGCCACGATCTGCGACCGTACTCGCCGGCTTTTTATCGCTACCTGCAACTGCCTGACAGGCTCGATCGCCGCATCGGTCCGCTCGCGACGACGATGATCCTCCACGCGAATGCCGACAATCGTTACGACGCAGCCAAAGCGATCGAAACACACCTCCAGCGCGATTACGGCTACTCGCTCGAGATGAAAGCAAGTGGACCAGATCCGCTCGCCGACTTTCTGTTCAACGTGAAGGCAGGGCACTGCGAGTATTTCGCCACCGCGATGGCGGTTTTGTTGAGAACGCACGGTATCGCCGCGCGCGTGGTGAATGGTTTTCTGCCGGGCGAGTACAACGAAGCTGCCGGAGCTTACACCGTCAGGCAAAGCGATGCGCACTCGTGGGTTGAAGTTTATTTCCCGGAGACAAATTCGTGGGTGACGTTTGATCCGACGCCCTCGGCGGGCCGTGTCGAACCGGTGCGTACCGGCTTCACGGCGCAGTTGCAGAAATACGGTGAAGCGCTGGAGTTGATCTGGTTTCAGTACGTAATCGGGTACGACAAACAGGAGCAGCGCTCGCTCGCAACATCTTTGCACAATCAGGTGTTTGACTATGGACGTCTGGCTTCGAAAATGTTGTCGACGATTCAGAGTTATCTCACCGGCAACGTGTTGCGGCTGCTGATTGCGATACTCGCCCTCGGGTTCATCGTGTTTTCGCTTCTGTTTGGCAAACGATTTTGGCGCTTGGTGCGGGCGCGCAGTCTTGGTGCGGAAGCGGAAGGAAGAACTTACTCGAGCGTGCAATTTTACGAGCGGCTTATTTCTTTGATGGAGCAGCGTGGGCTGTTGCGCGATCGACATCTGACGCCGCTCGAGTTTGCGCAGACCTTGAAATCAAACGAAGCGGTGCTCGTGACGCGTGCGTACAACCGCGTGAGGTTTGGAGGCGAGCGACTCTCCGCGACTGAGAAGAAGGAAGTTGAGCGCGCGTTGTTTGCACTCGAACAGTTAGAGATGTGAGATGGATTTAGTTAAGTATGAAAAAAGTTGGATTTATTAGTCTGGGATGTCCAAAGAACCTCGTCGACAGCGAGGTGATGATGGGCCATCTCAAGCAACAGGGTTATGAAATCACGTCCGATGCCGCGGACGCGGATACCGTCGTGGTAAACACTTGCGGGTTTATCGATTCAGCCAAAAAAGAATCGATCGACACGATTCTCGAAGCCGCCCAGCTCAAAACAAATGGGCGCGCTCAGCGACTCGTCGTCGCCGGTTGTCTCGTGGAACGTTATCGAGACGAACTGAAAGCGGAGATTCCGGAAGTCGATGCTTTCATCGGCACGAGTCAAATCAACGACATCCTCACCGTTTGCGATCCGAAAACCAACACCCGTTCGCTTCCTGTCGTACAACTCGGCAATCAGAGCGCGACTTATCTCTACGACGATTCGACTCCACGCGTGCTCGCGACGCCGTCGCATTACGCGTTTGTGAAGATCGCAGAAGGTTGTGACCGGCCGTGTGCGTTCTGCTTCATTCCGCAGATGCGCGGGCACTTCCGCAGTCGGCGCTTCGGATCGATCATTGCCGAAGCCCACCAACTCGCGGAAGAAGGCGTCAAAGAGATCATTCTCGTGGCCCAGGACTCTTCTCGCTACGGTGAAGATCTCGGCAAACCGGACGCCCTCGCGCGCCTCCTGCGCGAGCTTGCTCACGTCGACGGCATCGAGTGGGTGCGCGTGATGTACACGTATCCCACGCACATCAGCGACGGTTTTCTCGACGTACTCGCCGAAGAACCGAAAGCCGTCAAGTATCTCGACATGCCTTTGCAGCACGCGTCGCAGAACGTTCTGAAACTGATGAAGCGCGGCGGCAATCGGAAAAGTCTCGAACGCTTGATCGAACGCGTGCGGCAGCGAGTTCCCGGCATTGGCGTGCGCACGACGTTTATCTCCGGCTTTCCGGGTGAGACTGAAGCTGACCATGAGGAGTTGCTGAGTTTCATAAAAAACGTTGAGTTCGATCGGGTCGGCGTTTTTACTTACTCGGACGAAGAAGGCACGCCCGCGTTCGACTTACCTGATAAGGTCCCACACCGAACGGCGGCCCGCAGGCGCACCAGTCTGATGAAAGAGCAGGCGAAGATCTCGCGTCGCAAGAATAAAGCGCGCGTTGGTGACGTGGTCCACGTGTTGTTCGAAGGGGAGTCGAAGGAGAGCGAACTGCTGTGGCAGGGAAGAATGGAAACGCAGGCGCCGGACATCGATGGGTGTGTGTTGATTAACGATGTGCCCGAGGGGATGGCTCCGGCGGCGGGAGAGATCGTGAATGTCGAGCTCACGGAAGCGCATGAGTACGATTTGATTGGCAGGATTATTAACCACAGATGAACGCGGATTGAAAACGCGGATTATGGCTGTTAAAGAGTCGAGTGATGAGTTGAATCCGGTGGTGGTGGTGCCGGGACGTGGGTCTGGTTCAGCTGCGACCCCGCGAACGGTGGGGGATTACCTGGCGTTGACGATTGCCACTTGTGGCGTTGGGTATTTGCCGCTGATGCCGGGGACGTTTGGATCTGTGGTTGGTGTCGTGATCTTTTTGCTGCTGGTCCAGCGAATGAGTCTCGTGGTTTTAGTTGTTTTGATTGCGGTGATTACCATTGCGGGAATTTGGGCGGCTTCGAGGACTGAGGAGTTATCGGGTAGAAAGGATCCCGGCAAAGTCGTCGTCGATGAAGTTGCCGGTCAAATGATTGCGCTGTTGCCGTTAACAACTTACGCCGTCACTCCTCTGGCAGTCATGATTTCGTTTATGCTTTTCCGCTTTTTCGACATCGTTAAGCCTTACCCTGCTGGCAGGCTTGAAGGACTTAAGGGCGGCTTCGGAATAATGTGTGACGACCTCGTGGCCGGAGTGTATGCGGCCGCGATCGCGTCGGTAATTCTAAGATTCGTTTAGAGGACAAACGTATGGAACGTAAAGAATCGATTGGCAAGGAAGCGACCAGCAAAAAGACGCTCGAGGATTTGGAAGAGAACGAAGTCGATGTGGACGAGTCTGACGGCGCAGAGTTACCGAGCCCTGACGGCGCCTTCGACGACTCGGATGATTTGAAAGACGCCGATCCGTTGTAAGTTAGTCGCGTCAATCTGCGGCTTGTTTACTTTCCTCGTTGCTCTTGCGACCAATCCATCCACGCCGCCTGAAGAACAGCAACATCCCTATCGCGACGACGATCATGATCGCCCAAACTGCATAATACCCGTACCGCGAGTGCAACTCGGGCATGTTCTCGAAGTTCATACCGTAAACTCCGGCGATGAACGTCAACGGCAGCATGATCGCCGAGAAGATCGTCAGTACTTTCATGATCTCATTCAGCCGGTTGGAAACTACCGACAAATACGCTTCCAGCGATCCACTGATCAAATCGCGGTAGCTCTCAGCCAGATCAACCACGCGCACGAGGTGATCGTAAACATCACGATAAAACGGGCGCATCTCTTCCGATATGAGCGCAAACTCACCCCGACTCATGCGATGGAGAATGTCCATCTGTTTTCCCGAGATGCGCCGCAAGCGCAGCACACTGCGCTTTAGATCCATGATCTCCGACAGGATCTGATCGTTGGGCCGCTTCAACGTGAAGATGTCGTCTTCGAGACGATCGATGCGATCGTCAAAGTCGTCAAGCACAGGCGAGTAGTAATCGACAACCTGGTCCAGGATCTGGTGTAACAGGAAACCAGCGCCGCGGTGGCAAATAACGGGCGTCGTGTGTAGCAGTTGCTTCACGTTATTGATGCTGCGAAACATGTCGTGGTGATAAGTGATCACGTAGTTCGGCCCGAGGAAGCCATCCAACTCGATGGTATTGAATCGTTCGGGACTGATGTCGGCACGCACGCCATGCACGATGAAGTAAAGATAATCCTCGAACTCTTCGACTTTGGGATAGTGACGATTCTCGCGGCAATCCTCGACCGTCAACGGGTGAAAGTGAAAGACATCGAGCAGCACTTGCTCATCCGCTTCCGTCGGCGCTTCCATGTCGACCCAGATCACGGCGGACATGTCCTTCAACAGCTCAGGCAGATCGGCCGCGGTGAAGCCTTCTTGAATTTTTGGATTGCCTTTGCGATAAACGAGAATCTCCATTTGCCACTCCTAAATTTGCCACAAAAAGGCACAAAAGACACAAAATAAAAAACCGATGGAGTTCAGCTCATATTTTGTGCCTTTGGCGCATTTTTGTGGCGAGTCTTATTTGTGCCTCTTCGTGGCCCACTGTTACCATACGGCGTTTCCAGTGGCAAGACTATGACGACAAGAATCTTTGTGGCCGATGATGTGAGCGACAGCGGGTTAGGGCCGTTGCGCTCGGCGGGTTTGACTGTTGAGAAGCGGCCCGGACTCGCACCGGCCGAGTTGCGCGAAGCCTTGAAGGGCTGCGAAGGGCTGATTGTTCGTAGCGAGACGAAGGTCACGGCGGATCTTCTCGATGCCGCGAACAGCTTGCGCGTGATTGGACGCGCGGGAGTCGGCGTCGACAACATCGACGTTTCCGCTGCGACCATTCGCGGTATCGTCGTGATGAACGCGCCCGACGGCAACACGATCACCACCGCCGAACACACCATTGCATTACTCATCTCGCTCGCGCGTTCGATTCCGCAAGCAAGCAGTAGCCTGAAAGCAGGACGTTGGGACCGCAAGAAATTCATTGGCGTTGAACTCCAGGGAAAGACACTCGGCATCGTGGGTCTCGGGCGCATCGGCCGTGTCGTCGCTTCACGCGCGCGCGCAATGGGTATGCTGATCGTGGCTTACGATCCTTTTATCGCACCCGAGCACGCGCGCGATCTCGAGATTGAGCTCGCGTCGCTCGACGAGGTTTACGCGCGTGCTGACTTTCTCACGGTCCATACTCCTTTGACTCCGGAAACGCGTGGCCTGATTGACCGCGAGGCCATTGCGAAGATGAAGCGAGGCGCGCGCATCATCAACTGTGCTCGCGGCGGACTCGTCGACGAGCAAGCACTGTACGAGGCGATCACAAACGGTTCAATCGCCGGCGCTGCCCTGGATGTTTTTACTGAAGAGCCGCCACCTGCCGGACATCAGTTATTACAACTCGAGCAGGTGATCGCAACGCCACACCTCGGTGCTTCGACTAAAGAAGCGCAGGAGGGTGTCGCCTTCACAGTCGCTGAGCAGATGCGTGATTTTCTGTTGACGGGCGCGTTGCACGGAGCAGTGAATGTACCGGCAATCGGAATCAAAGAGTTCAACGTGCTTCACCCTTACATCGAGCTCGCGGATTCATTGGGTAGGTTCCAGGCGCAACTCGTCAATCAACCTGTCAGTGAAGTCAGAATTGAATTTGCGGGCGAGGTAGTCGACGTGGATGCGGCGCCGGTTACGCGCGCGTTTCTCGCCGGCCTTTTGAGAGACGTGAGCGCGCGTGTAAACGTCGTCAACGCTTTTCTGATCGCAGAAGAGAGAGGCATCAAGGTCACTACCACTTACGTCCGCAAGGGCGGCGAACTCGCGCCCGCCATTCGCACCGAAATACGCGCCGGAGACTCGCGGCGAAGTTTAGCCGGAACGCTCTTTGGCTATGGCGGACAGAGACGCGAAGGGCGTATAACTGAGATCGACGGTTTTCATATCGAGGCAACACCACACGGCCACATGCTGGTCACCCGCAATCATGATGTTCCCGGCGTGATTGGGGGCATCGGCACGATCCTGGGTCAAGGCGGCGTGAATATCAGCCGGTTTCATCTCGGCCGCCGCGAACGAGGCGGCGAAGCGATGGCGGTGATCGAAGTCGACGCGCCGTTGAGTAAAGAAACACTGCAATCCCTGCGTTCGCTCGAACAAGTTATCTCCGCTCAACCTATCGAGCTTTGAGACAGGCAGCCACGAAAAAGCACAAAAAGCACAAAAGGATTTGTCAGCAACTCCCCACCCCCGATACGACGTTCCGCTCACGGCGGCAGATCGCTTCCCGAACTCCATCGAGTCATCCGGTGGCCGAGTAGACTCAATTGACTTGTTGCGCGGCATTGTCATGGTCATCATGATGCTGGACCACACGCGCGACTTCGTTCACAACGCAGTCTATCAATTTCCACCTGAGGATCTATCGCGGACGAATGTCGCGTTGTTTTTCACGCGCTGGATAACACATTTCTGCGCGCCTGTCTTCGTGTTCCTCGCCGGCACGGGTGCTTATCTTCAGTTCGCCCGAGGCAAGAGCAAGGCGGAGCTATCGCGTTTCCTCGTCACTCGCGGATTGTGGCTGATCATTCTCGAACTGACCGTTGTGCGGTTAGGTATCTCGTTTAGTTTGGACTATCGCTTCCTCGCATTCCTGCAAGTGATCTGGGTGATTGGTGTGTCGATGATCATTCTTGCGGCGTTGATTCACTTGCCGTTGAAAGTCATCGCCGGCTTTGGGCTCGTGATGATTGCTGTTCACAACCTGTTCGACGATTTTCGCGTGACCAGTTGGCGACCGGGAACACCTGTGCCAGGCTTTGGCGCGACGATTTGGATACTGCTGCACCAGGCGTTCGAAGGTCTTCCGTTTCCGACTTCATCCGGGCCGGTGGCTTTTGTGATCTACCCTTTGGTGCCGTGGATCGGTGTGATGGCTGTTGGTTACGCGTTCGGCGCGCTTTACCAGTGGGAGGCACGACGCCGCCGGCGCTGGCTGCTGATCATCGGAGCCGAAACAACTGCGCTCTTCATCATCATTCGCGCAATCAACGTCTATGGCGATCCGGCGAAATGGTCCGAACAGAAGAACGCTCTCTTCACTGTGCTGTCGTTTGTGAACACGTCGAAGTATCCGCCGTCGTTGCTGTTTCTGCTGATGACTCTCGGTCCTTCGATCCTCGCGCTACTTTGGTTTGAAGCTGCACCTTCGACAGGTGCAATACGAAATTTCTTCGTGACGTTCGGGCGCGTGCCGCTGTTCTTCTATTTGCTGCAATGGTTCACGGCACACATCATTTCTATCCTGCTGCACCTCGCCTTCGGAAAACCAGCGGGCTGGCTGTTCAAGTCGCCGGTGGAACTTTTTACCAACGGACCGCCGCAGGGAACAGGTTTTAACCTCGGCATCGTCTATCTCTCGTGGATTGCGGGCGTGTTGCTTCTGTATCCGCTGTGTAAATGGTTTGCTGATGTGAAGCAGCGACGCAGGGATTGGTGGTTGTCCTATTTGTAGCCGCGGATTGTCTGCGGCAAAGCATTTCTTAATTCCCGAAACAGACGCGCAAGATCGGCGGCCTGGTAGTTCGCGTTCAAGCCGCTCGGGTTTGGTAATACCCAGAGAGTAGTGTCGCCGATGCGTCCCTCTTGCCGGCCCACGGTTGCCTTCGGTTGATTGAAAGCCGTGCGATAGGCGCCGACTCCAAGCACCGCCAAAACCTGCGGACGATACCGCAGCACCTTCGCTCGCAAACGCGCTCCGCCCGCTACGATCTCCTCTTTCGTTAACGAGTCTGCCGACGCACTCGCGCGCATCACGACATTCGTAATTCCGTAACCATTCTTCAACAGCTCACGTTCTTCAAACGGCGACAACAGTCGATCCGTAAATCCGGCGGCGTAGAGCGCGGGCCAAAAGCGATTCCCCGGACGCGCGAAATGATGGCCCACGGCCGCAGTGTAAAGGCCGGGATTGATTCCGCAAAAGAGCACGCGCAGGTCCGGAGCGATCACATCACGAACCGTCTTTTCGGTCGCGGCGAGAAGTTGCTCCTTTGTCGGTTTCCAGGGTTTGGTCACGAGTGAGGCTAATAGACGTCGAAATGAGTCTGGCGTGAAGTACTCTGTTTTGACACCCGATCGATCACCGTCACCCGCAGCAGATAACGGCCCGGCAGCAGCTCACTCAGTGGGATCTCCGCTGCGTAAGGAAGTCTTGCAAGATCCGTAACTCCCTCGATATTGATTTTTCTCAAAGCAGTGGTGATGACAGGTTGGTCGTCGCGTATGACCTGGACCTGCACCGCTGCATCGGGCTTTTGATCCGTTGGTGCAGGCGTTGTGTTGTACGCGAAGAGTAGAAACCGCAAAGTAGATTCGCGTCTAAAACGATGACTCGCGCTGAGTGCGATCGGATTCACGCCGACGCCCGTATTCGACACATTCGTTAGCATCGCCTGCGTGCGTTCGCCCAAAAGCAGACTACTGATGGTCAACTTCCGTGTTGATAGATCGGGTATCTCGATCCACGCGTGAGCACTTCCGATCTTGCCGCTCTTGTCATCACGCGCTGCTACTCTTACCTGGTAAAGTCCGGGCGGCAATTTCGCCGGATAGGTGAACGTGATGTCGCTACGGTTATTTTTAGCAGCTTCGGCGTTTGGGGCCGTCGTCACGATCCTCTCGATAAAACTCGATTTGAAAGCGCCTTTGCCGTCGTAGAAAGCAGCAGTGAGATCGATCACCGCTTGTATCTTGCCGTCCGGCTGTTCGCCAAACACCAAAAATTCACCGGGCATTTGAATGGAGGTCGACAGCGTTGGTCCTTTTTCGGCGACGTCATAATAATCAGCACTGATCAGTATCGGCAGTCCACGCTCGGGATACGGCGCAACAATCGCTTCGCGAAGCTTCGCCGGAGTCGTGGTGGTCTTTGGCGGCTTTGACGATTCTTTGGCGGTAACCGGAGCCGGAGGATCGAGATCGAAATAGCCCTTCCGAACTCTGACGATCAGATCGGGCCGCCCGACCAGCTTCACCTCGAGATTTCTGAAGCGCCCCTGCTTTTGCGATTCGGCGTCGGGCTTCCACGCGAGCAGGTAATAAGTGGATGTTTCTTTGATCGCCGGCGCCAATCCCTGTCTAAGATCGTTCGTGTTGAAGACTGCTTTACCACCAGTGTCTACTGCGAGCGCGTTCATGCCGTCCTGTGTTGCCGCGAGTTCGCCGTGACTCGAAAGACTCAAAGCGCCGGCGGGATCGAAGGGCCTGTCGGTACTTGCGTCGTCGAGCGACGCCACGAGCCCACGAGTGTCCATCGAGTAGATCACCACGCCGCTTTTCGCCGCGGCGTTGGTGATGTCGCGAAGTTTATTGAAAAAATCTCCGCGCCGGTTCTCGATCAGGAACCCGCCGGAAAGGAAGAAAAGGACTTTTCGTCCAGGAAGATTGCGGGCCGATTGCACCAATCGCTCGAGACCCGTCATCGTATTCTGGGTGAAGCGGGCGGCTTGTGACTGTATCGCCTGAGCGCGTCCATGCACGATCGAAGCGGCCTGATCGCGGCTCAGACCGGGGTTGAGTCGGATAGTTTCACTTACAAAGAACTCAAAGACCTCGCGATCGAGCCGGTCAATCAACATCGCGTTGTACTCAGTCATCGGAGGCCGATCTGAGTCTCGCACTGAATACGATTTTGGTGTGAGCCGGTCCAACGCCATCCGTAGTATCATGCGGTCGTCTGTCAGTTGTTGTAGAAAACCGATCTGACCGGTCGCTGACGCGATTGCAGCCTGATCGTTTTGGCCCATCTCCTTATCGATGAAAGCTGTGATGACTTTTTTCGCGGCGACAAGGCCGGCGTGGTCCAGGTGGAAGTCGTCGACGTAGAAGAAGACGATGCGACCGCGATCGAGCGGGGCCGGACGTTTGACATTCACCGTAGTGGCGCCGCGCGCGGCGGCTAACTGGGTTTCCTCGTCGCTGCCCGCGGTAATCTGATCGAAGGCCTGGATCTCGCGTGGTTTGCCGTCGATGCGTAGCTCGAAGTTGTCTTTGGTAAGTCCGTTGACGAATTTTCCGTGCTTGTCGAGGACCATCACGTCCGTCTGGACGAGTTCGGTGTAGACACGTACGACTTCATCCGGTGATTTTGGCGGCGTGGGTGTCGGAGTCTGAGCTTGTGTCGCCGACCACGCGATCAAGAGGAGTAACGACGCAAAGTAGCTCGAAGGTTTTCGCATGCCAGAAAGTGTGGGGTGACGTGGTGTAACTATGTATCAGACTTGCGCCTTGTGGCAATACAAAACCGTTGAATAAGTCATGATCGAAGTCGAGAAAAAGTTTCGCTTGACGAAGCGGCAGCGCGATGCGGTGCTCAAGCGTTTACCCGAAATGGGCGCGAGTCTCGAAGGCGAAGAGTTTGAGGAGAACACGCTTTACGATGGCGATGTTTTGCAACGCGATATCTGCGTGTTGCGACTCAGGCGCGTTGGGAAAAACGCGACGCTAACGTACAAGAAACGCATTCCCAGTTCATCCGCAATCAAGCAACAACGCGAAGAGGAAACCGCGGTTGCAGATCCGGAAGCGATGGAGGCGATTCTCGAGGCGCTCGGTTTTACTCCCGCGCTCGTGTACGAGAAACGCCGTCAGACCTGGCGGCTGGGCAACACGGAGATCGTGATCGACGTGCTGCCGTTTGGATTGTTTATGGAGATCGAGGGAAGAGTGAACGAGATCAAGGCAGTGGAGCGAAAGCTCGGTTTGAAAGGATTGAAGGCCGAGCACGCCACGTATCCGCAACTCACGAGGAAGCACGGGAAGCTCTACGATGGTCTGATCGAAGCGCGTTTTTAGCCGCGTAAATCCGCGGCTCAGATCAATAGACCCGCGATCAATTCCTTGAGCCAATTCACGTCGATAGGTTTGGTGACGTACGCGTCAAAGCCTGACGCTTTCGCGTCGGAACGAAAGTCGTCTTCGTGGTGCGCTGTAACCGCGATGATGGGAACGTTTCTAAGCTGTTCATTCTGGCGAATCAATTTCGTCGCCGCAAAGCCGTCCATGAGGGGCAGCGTGAGATCCATCAGGATGACGTCCGGGTGCTCGCGAATGGCCGTGTCCACCGCGACTTTGCCGTCCTCAGCTTCAAAAACTATGAAGCCCTGGTCTTCGAGTTCGAGGCGCATGAAAAGGCGCGTGTCCTCAAAGTCTTCGACCAAAAGTACTTTCAAATCCTTCGAATCGCGCTGTGGCATGGTTCGGGGACTCTATGTCTCGGCCAAACTCATGTCAAGACGTTTCTAAAATTCGAGCGAAACAAATTTCCGGCGGGAGTCGTTAAACAACCAGACTGTCAATTTCACCCTTTTTGAGGCAGGTAACATGAAACGCATATTGATACTGATCGTCCTGGTGGTTCTTGCGGGTGTTGCCGGCGTCGTGGTCCGGTCTGCGTCGCACGGAGGTGTGGCAGAGCTTCGCGGGCTCGTTTCTCACCAGAATGTGAGCGATGTGCGCGCTGACATAGGACGAAAATTCGAGCTTTCACCCGGCGCACGCGTCGAGTTGTCAGGCTTAAACGGCCCGGTCAAGATCGAAACCTCCGACACGACGACCGCGGAGGTTTTCATCGAGCGCAGTGCCCCATCGCAGGAAGCGCTCGAGCGCCGCAAGGTTCTTGTCGAGGCGGACGCCAACAGTTTGCGTATTCACGCCGAAAGAGGAGACAGCGGTTTCTTTTCGCGGTTCTTTGATTCGGGAGCGAAAGAACGCGTTACGTTGAAACTGCCGCGCCGGATTTCACTCAATGCGAAAGGTGTGAACGGCGCGTTTGTGACGAGCGACATTGATGGCGCGGTGGAAATCTCGGGCGTGAACGGCAGGGTACAGATCGCGAGCGCGACGGGAAGAGCGAGTTTCAAGGGCATCAATGGAAGCGTGGTCGTTGGTTTGAAGAAGCTCGATCTGGAAGGTGTGACGTTGAGCGGGATCAATGGCAACATCGAACTGCGGTTTGGCGCCGATGTGAACGCCGATCTTGAAACTAAAGGGATGAACGGACGAGTCGTCTCTGACTTACCGAACGTATCGATTGACAAGAGCAGGCGAGGCAGCTACTCGGCGCGCATTGGAAGTGGCGGGAGCGCGATCAGTGCGAAGGGAATTAACGGAAACATTCGCCTGACCAGCGCTGACGCGGTCCAGGAGACGACGTTAGCGGGTCAAAATTGAGATTATTGGACCACGGATTTTCACGGAAAAAGCACGGATCAGATCCGCGTTCATCCGTGTAAATCCGCGGCTCAACTAGAACGGCTTGCGCGTCGTCAGCGTTGGGGCATTCCACGCACGCAGCTTCTCATTCCACTGCGGCAGCGTCTCACGCAAAAACTTATTCACTTCTTCAACTCGAGCGCGATACACGGGTTGAATCTCGTCGAAGTACTGCCGCTGTCCGGCCGTTGGCCCAAAGTTTGTATCAAGCGCAAAGAACAGGCTTCCGATCTCGTCCACCACCTGATCCTTCCCGCCTAAGCCGAGTCCTTCGTTACGCGACGACAGCCGGTCCACGAGTGTGTCGATCTCTTTGATGTAGTCGTCAAGCGCCTTCATCAGATCCTTGTCCGGCTCTTTGTTCAAGGTCTTCATCGTCGTTTGCGCTTGCTTGAGTTGCTCCTTGAGACTGTCCAAAAAGCGCAACGAAGTATTGATAGTCGACTGCATGTCGCGCAGCTTGACCTGCATGTCGAGAGTTTCCTGAAGCTCAGCGAGAGACGTGCTGATGTTTGGATCCAACTTCACTTCCACTCGCTCTTCGAAGGTCTTGTCGTTGACCGTCAGCTTCACTGTGTAGGTGCCCGGCAACACTTGCGGACCACGCGCGCCGCCGCCAAACGCGATCTGCTCCTCTGACGGCGGGCGGCGCACTTCCGGTCCACCGAGTCTGAGGTTCCACGCGATCCGGTTCAAACCCTTCTCACGCGATGGACGCTCGAGGTCCTGCACGAGCTTTCCGTCGCGATCGAAGATCTGGACTTTGAGCGTGGCTTTCTCGTCGAGTTTCTCTTTCAGGTAGTAAGTGATCAATGCGCCCGCCGGTGGGTTTGGTCCAGTGAACTGTTTGTCGCCGATGCCGTAGCGCGTAAAGCGACTCGTGTAGCGCAGCGCCGGACGCACGGAAAACAGGTGCGCGCTACTATTCAGTATCTGCGGCGTCATCTGTTGAATCGCAGTCGCGTCGTCGAAGATCCAGATGCTGCGGCCGTGAGTTGCGAGTATGAGATCGTTCTCACGCGGATGAATCAGGATATCGTGGACAGCAACGTTCGGCAGGTTCTTCAGGTTCAACGCCATCCAGTTTTTGCCGCCGTCGTAAGAAGCAAAGAGCCCGAGCTCGGTCCCGGCGTAAAGCAGATTTGTGTTCTTCGGATCTTCACGAATGATCTGCACGTAAGCTTTTGCGGGCAGGTTGCCGGAGATGTTGGTCCAGTTTGCGCCGGAATCCGTGGTCTTGAAAATGTAAGGCCGGAAGTCGTCGAGCATGTGACGATCGAATGCGATGTAAGCGGTGTTCGCGTTCGTACGCGATGGTTCGACGTGCGACACGGGAGAGTTCGCGCCAACTCCCGACACGTTTTTGACTAGATTGCGCCAGTTCTTGCCGCCGTCGGTGGTGAGTTGCAGGTTGCCGTCGTCAGTGCCAACCCAGATCTGTCCTTTCTGAACCGGCGATTCGGCGATACTGATAATCGTCGAGTGATACTCGGCAGTCGAATTCTCAATCGCTATCGGACCACCAGCATCTTTCAGTTTCTCCGGATCGTTGGTGGTCAGATCGGGACTGATCTGTTCCCACGTTTTACCGAAATCGGGAGACTTGAAAACAACGTTCCCAGCGAGGAACACGGTGGCCTTATCGTGCTGTGACAAAACGATCGGCGAGTTCCAGTTGAAGCGAAACTTCTGCCCGGCCGCTGGACCACCGCCACTGCCGCGTCCCCAGGGATTTACCGACTGCTGTTCGCGACTGCGAAAATCAGTCCACGCAATGGCGCCGCCCTGCGATTCTGAAAGATACAGGTCCGGAATGTCCGGATGATTGACGACGTAAAAGCCGTCGCCAAAGCTGACCATGCGCCAGTCGTCATTCATGATGCCGGCGGGTTCGCGGGTGCGGCTCGGCCCCGCCCACGAGCCGTTGTCCTGCAAACCTCCCATCACGTAATAGAAGGGAAGACGATTGTCGGCATGAACCTGATAGAACTGGCCCAGGGGAATGTTGTAAACAGCTTCCCACGATTCGCCGCCGTCGTAGCTCACGGCGATCCCGCCATCCTGCCCGTGCCACATTCGCTTCGGGTTTTTGGGATCGAGCCAGAGCGCGTGGTAGTCGATGTGTGTGCGGCCGGTGATCGATCGAAACGTCTTGCCGCCGTCAACCGAAGTGAACAGAGTCGACGCTACTGCAAAGATATGGTTCTCGTTGGTTGGATCGACGCGCACGCGTGTGTAGTAGAAGCCGCGTGAGACGATGTCGGTGTTCTTCGAGACCATCTTGAACGTTTCGCCGCGATCGTCGGAGCGATACAGTGTTCCCTCCTTGGACTCCATGATTGCGTAGACGACGTTTGGATTACTGGGCGCCACGCGAACGCCGATGCGCCCGATCAGTTTTGGCAAACCGTTTGTTAACTTGGTCCAGGTGCGGCCGGCGTCAATTGATTTGTAGACGCCGCCCTTCTCACTGCCGCTCCGATGCGTCCAGGGCTTGCGCTCAAAACTCCACATTCCGGCGTAGAGAATGTTCGGGTTCGTCGGATCGATCTCGAGATCTGACACGCCGTGTTGATTGTCGATGTAGAGCGTCTTGGTCCACGTCTTGCCGCCGTCGGTGGTCATGAACACGCCGCGTTCCTCGTTTGGACCAAAGGCGTGTCCGAGCGCGCCGATATAAACGATGTCGGGGTTCTGCGGATTGATGACGATCGCCGAGATTCGTTCGCTGTCTTTGAGTCCCATGTGCTGCCATGTCTTGCCGCCGTCAGTCGACTTATACACACCGTCGCCGAACGAAACGCTGTTGCGCACGTTTGATTCACCAGTGCCTACCCAGATTACTTCGGGATTACTTGGCGCGAGTGCGATGTCGCCGAGTGAAAGCGTTCCTTGCCGCTCGAAGATCGGTTTCCAGGTGACGCCGCCGTTCGTCGTCTTCCAAAGACCTCCGGATGCGCTTGCCACGTAGACCACGTTTGGATCGCCCGGTACGCCTTCGACGTCGGCTACGCGTCCGCCCATGATCGCCGGACCGATGCTGCGATATTCCAGGCGCGAAAAGGCTTCCTCGAATGGCGACTTCGCGGTACCGCCATTCTGTCCAAAAGTAGTTGCAGCGAGCAGACAAATAACGAGCAGGGGCATTCGCAGGCGCATGTTTTCTCCTTGAGACTAATCAAGATCGAGCCGCAGATTACCGCGGATCATACCGATCTGTGGCATATTTACAACCTATGACGTTTACTCAAACCGATCGCACGAAGCTGAAACGATTACCGAAGCGCGGGCATTTCGATCGCGAAACTGTTTACGCGATTCTCGACGAGGGATTCATTTGCCACGTCGGTTTTGCGCCCGAGGGCCAGCCTTTCGTCATTCCCACCGGCTATGCACGCGCCGGCGACAAACTTTACATTCACGGATCTCAGGCGAGCCGGATGCTGAAAACACTTTCCGGTGGTGTTGATGCGTGTGTGACCGTGACGATTATCGATGGGCTCGTGCTCGCGCGCTCTGCGTTTCATCACTCGATGAATTACCGGTCGGTAGTTATATTCGGCCGCGCGACCTTGGTTGAAGATCGCGAGGAGAAAAGTGCGGCGCTGTTCGCGTTGTCGGAGCACATCATCCGCGGGCGTTGGGCGGACGTGCGTGAGCCGACTGAGCAGGAGATGAAAGCGACGACAGTGCTTTCTTTGCCGCTCGTGGAAGCGTCCGCGAAGATTCGTACTGGTCCACCGTTGGATGATGAGGAAGATTATGCGTTGCCGGTTTGGGCGGGAGTTGTTCCGTTGAGACTCGAAGCCGGTGAGCCGATCAAGGATCCGCGGTTGCCCGATGGTATTGAAGTTCCTCGATACGCGCGTGAATACAAACGCTAGTTTTTGACAGGATTTACACGATTACTTTTCATCGCCTCTATGAGGACACGCCCAGTCACGTTCGTCGGTGGGGTTATTCGTAAGAGGGCGGCGAGTGTCGGCGCGATATCGGCAGGGGATGCCGGTTCGAGGTATCGACCGGGTGTGATGCCTGCGCCCATGATGATCGTCGGCACGTGCGTGTCGTATGAATAAGGCGAGCCGTGAGTTGCGGTGAGCGTTTCCGCCAGGTACTTGTAAGGCTCGGCCACGAGGATCACATCGCCACTACGCGCGGGATGGAAACCGTGCAGCACGCGTCGTTCGATCGGATCGCTGATTGAGGTCGCGCCGCGTAACAGTTGCACGCGAGTAAAGCACCGCGCGATTCCAGGAACAGTCAGTGCCGCCGCGCACACAGCCGGCGAAAACTCCTCCACACTTACATGATCGCGTTTCAGCGCGTCGTAGTTGAAATAGATCGCGCTGTTGATGAACCACTCGCGCCACGTTCCCGCCTCGTTCAACTTCAGCAGGTAATCGGCCGTCGGATCGGGCGACTTGCCCTGCGGGTTGTAACGCGCGCTGATCGCCGCCTCAATTTTTCCCATCACGTCCGCAAACTTCACGCGTCCTCCACCCAGGCCAAGTGCCGCGGCGTGTTCGGGAATCGGAGAGACACCGTGATCGGCGGTGAATGCTATCAGCGTGTTCGACAGCCCCACTCGAGTCTCGACGAAGTCCAGCAAACTGGCAATGTCGCGGTCCACTCTCAAGGTTGCGTCCATCGCTTCCTGGCTGTACGGCCCAAAGCGATGGCCCACGTAATCATTCCCTGAAAAGCTGACCGTCAACACGTCGGTATCGTCGTCCTGGCCCAGTTGCTCGTTGACGATTGCCTGTTGAGCAAACGAGAGAACCAGATCGTTGATGAAGGGCGAGTAGTCGAGCGCGGTGTAGAAACTTCGGTCGGGCGTCGTCGCGCCGCCGGTGATCGTGTGTGGAAATGCGTTGGTGTCGCCGGCCGCAGTGACGTTCTCCCACGCAGGATTATCCGGGCCCGCCCGTTTGACGTATTCGTCTTCCGGCAACAGGCGCTCCCATTTTGCGCGGAAGTATTTGTCTGCGGGCTTCGCAGCGTTGAAGGTGTTCACCCACGCCGGCAACTGGTTGAAGTAGTAAGTGGACGAGACCATCGTCCCGGAGGTCCAGTTAAACCAATACGCGGCATTCGCGTGTCGCCCGGCGGGCAAAATAGCGGAGCGGTCTTTAGCAGAGACGCCGATCACTTTTGCGCGATCGTTCGTTGCGAGTCGCAGTTCGTCGCCGACTGTCGAACACATCAAGCGTGACGGACTCGAAGCAGGGTCGTTCGGGAGACCACCGAGCAGTTTCACTGAATCGTCGGAAACGCTCGTGATCCTTTTACCGGTAGCGCGGTCGAGCCATTCATTGCCGATGATTCCGGTTTCAGCAGGGTAAGCGCCGGTCATCATGGTGGCGTGACCCGGCGCGGTGTAGGTCGGGGTGTGATCGTAGTTCGATTGCGTCCACGACGCGCCATCGCGCAAGAGCCGTCGCAAACCGTTCGGGGCAAAAAGGTCCCCGAAGCGGTCGAGGTAGTCGTAGCGAAACTGATCGACCACGATAAATAGCACGAGCCGCGGGCGTCTCGTTCTTTGACCGAAGGCAACGGAGGTAAAGAGGAGTGTGACGGTTAGCGAAAGAGCCAGCGGAGTGCGACGCATGCGGCGCATAGTAACACTGAATTGCCATCCGTGGCCTTTTACTCGTAGCGGAGCGCTTCGATTGGATCGAGTGACGCGGCTTTGCGCGCGGGGTAGTAGCCAAAGAAAATTCCGACGGCTGCGGAGAAGAGAACTGACCCGACGATGGCCATCATCGAGACGAGGGTGGGCCAGCCCAGAAATGCTGGAATCGCCAACGAGAGTCCAACGCCGAGAATGATGCCGATCGTTCCACCCGTCAGACTCAAAACGATCGACTCGATTAAAAACTGGGTACGCACCGCCGATGAACGCGCGCCAATCGCCATGCGAATACCAATCTCGCGCGTACGCTCAGTGACCGACACCAGCATGATGTTCATGATCCCGATGCCGCCCACGAGCAAGGACACCCCGGCGATACAGGCCAACAGGATAGTCATCGTCTTGCTGGTCTCATTCGCGGCTTCCGCGACATCAGTCATATTGCGAACCGTAAAATCGTTTGGCTCGTTCGCCGTGAGCTTGTGACGCTGCCGTAGCAATTCAGTGATCTGCTCCTGGGCCGTGTAAGTTGCGTCTTGCGAGATCGCAGAGACGTAAGCGATCTGAACGCGGTCTCGTCCCAGCACCTTCTTTTGCACAGTCGTGAAAGGCGCGAAAGCAACGTCGTCCTGATCGCGGCCCTGCGGGTCCTGACCTTTTCTCGCCATCACACCGACCACTCGAAACGGGAGGCTCGCTACACGGACATCCTGTCCGATTGGATCAGTGCCCTGAAACAGATTGTCGACCAGGGTTTGCCCGATCACGATGACGCGAGCGGCAGTGCGCACGTCGGCGTCAGTAAAAAACGAGCCAGTCGCAACCGGCCACTTGCGAATCTCGGGATACTGTTCGCTCACACCCGTAACGCCAGTGTTCCAGTTCATGTTGCCGGCGACGAGTTGAGACCTCGCGTTCACGGACGGAGTGACCATCGAAACGCTCGGCACTTCGCGTTTGATTGCGTCGAGATCGTCGACCGTCAACGTGTTCGTGCCGGTGTCGCCGGTGCCGCTGCGCACGCCGCCGACGTTCTGCGCGCCCGCGCTCACGAAAAGCAAATTCGTGCCGATACTTTCGATCTGCGCTTGCACGGAAGCCGACGCGCCCTGCCCGATGCTCACCATCGCGATCACGGCGGAAACGCCGATGATGATGCCGAGCATGGTCAAAGCCGCGCGCATCTTGTTCCGAACAAGAGCGCGAAAGGCGACGCGAATGATCATTAAGAGAGTCATGTTTCCGATCCGTATCTATCCGTAACCAATCCGTGTAATCCGCGGTTACTCCTCCTCGTCGTCATCGTCGTCGACGATAACAGGAAGGTTCTTCAGTTCTTCCGCTGCATCGCGTCGACGCTCAACTGGATGGTCTGACTTGATCTTTCCATCCTTGAAAACGATCACGCGGTCCGCGTACTCCGCGATGTCCGGCTCGTGCGTGACCAGCACGAGCGTGATTCCTCGCTCGCGATTCAAACGCTGAAATATCTCCATCACTTCGACCGAGGTGCGTGAATCGAGATTACCTGTCGGTTCGTCGGCGAGAATCAAAGCCGGGTTGTTTACGAGTGAACGCGCCACCGCGACACGCTGCTGTTGTCCACCCGACAACTGGTTCGGATGATTCTGCTCGCGGCCTGACAGCCCGACCGCGGCGAGTGCTTCCATCGCGCGCTGGTGTCGCTGGGCCGAGTCAACGCCGAGGTAAAGCATCGGCAGCTCAACGTTCTCCAACGCCGACGTGCGTGCCAGCAGATTGAAACCCTGAAATACGAAGCCGATCTTCTGGCAACGAATGTCGGCGCGTTCGTCTTTCGACATCTGCGAAACGTCCTCGCCGTCGAGAATGTATGTGCCACGCGTCGGGCGATCCAAACAGCCAATGATGTTCATCATCGTCGATTTTCCCGAACCCGAAGCACCCATGATTGCTACGAACTCACCTTGCGTGATCGTCAGGGAGACGCCGCGCAATGCGTGAACTTCGACGTCGCCCATCGTGTAGACCTTGTGAATGTGGTCCAACTGGATTATGGGTCGAGCTTCGGGCATCGGCGTCGCTAGGGCGACTCCCGGCTGTAACTCCTGTGGCTCAACTGCAAACGTGGTTGCCATCGCTTCTCCTGAATCATTTAACCTCGGATGACACGGATAAAAATCCTGATTTCAAATCCGTGTAATCCGCGGTTAAGTTTTACCGCCTTCCGCCACCGCCGCCGGGGCCGCCTGTTCGCGGCGCGTTGCCGAATCCTGGCGGTCGCGACTGCGTGTTCGCGGTCGTCGACGAGCCGGATACAGTTTGACCCGTGATGACCATATCGCCCTCTCGCAAATCACCTTCGACAACTTCCGTCGAGGCGCCATCACTCAGGCCAACGGTGATCCTGCGGCGCTCGGGCTTGCCGTCCTGGCCCAACACCCACACGACGCGGATCTGACCCGGCAGCACTGGCGCTGATGCCGGTGCAAACCTGTTCTCGCCACCATCGGCGTTGTCACCTTGCTGTCGCCTCCGTCCCTGGCCCTGGCCCTGGCCTTGACCTTGTCCACTTGCACCCGTCCGCTGTCGATCCTGCGGGGTGAAGCGAAGCGCTGAGTTCGGCACCTTCAACACGTTGTTGCGCTCGTCGATCGTGATCGTCAAATTCGCCGTCATCCCCGGTTTCAATTTCTGTTCGGGATTGTTCACGTCAATGACGACGTTGTAAGTGACGACGTTCTGCACGTTCACGGGATTCAAACGCATCTGCTCGATCTTGCCTTCAAACTCCTTGCCCGGAAACGCATCGACCGTAAACTTCACCGCCTTCGCCTGCTCGACTAAACCAATGTCAGCCTGGTCGATATTCGCAATCACCTGCATCTGCGTCAGGTCGTTCGCGATCGTGAAAAGCGTCGGCGCGGACAAGCTCGCCGCTACCGTCTGTCCAACGTTCACGTCGCGAGAAACCACGATGCCGTCAATCGGCGAAGTGATCGTCGTGTGACTCAGATTTACCTGCGCGAGACTCAGCGCAGCTTCTGCTTGTTGCACTTGAGCGGCAGCTTGCTGCACCTGTGCCTGCGATTGCTGCACCTGCGCCTGCGACTGTTCAACCGCAGCCTGCGACTGCGCAATGCCGGCACTCGACGCCGACTGCTCAGTCAACTTCGCCTGGTTCAACTGCGCCACCGCCTGGTTGTAACGTGCTTCCGCGGTTTTGTAAGCGGTCTGCGCCACTTCGTAATCTCTTTGCGCAATCACCCCCGCTTTGAGTAACGACTCCTGCTGTTTCAGTAGACTCAGCGCGTCGTCCTGTTGCGCCTTTAGCACGGCGACGTTCGCTTCCGCGCCTGAAACGCCGGCCTGATTGTTCTGCACCGTTGACCTGGCCGCCATACTTTTAGCCTGCGCGTCAGTTACACCCGCGCGTGAATTAACGACTGCCGCACGAGCTTGCGCCAGACTGGCGCGTGCGTTTTGAAGATTCGCGCGTGCCTGGTCCACCTGTGCTTTCGCAGTGGACGGATCGAGCTGGGCTATGACCTGGCCTTTCTTAACGACTGAATTGAAGTCAGCATAGAGTGCGGAAATCGTTCCCGAAGCCTGGCTGCCGACCTGCACCGTCGTCACGGCCTGGAGTGCTCCAGTTGCAGTGACGGTGTTACGCAGATTGCCTCGCTCGACGCGGGCAGTCATGTATTGCGGAGTGCTCGACTCATTGTTCCAAAAATAAAAACCGGCGAGCACAATCGCGGCCATGAAGCCGCCGCCAATCAGTAATTTCTTTTTCCCTGCCAGCAGCTTTGTCCAAAATTGTTGCAGCCAGCCGAAATTGCGTCCGGTTCTGATTCCTGTGACAAGTGGTGGATGTTTGATGGTTTCGGTCGACATCTCTGATTTTCCTCGTTTTGATAGACACCCGGTGACGAACTTTCGTTACAACCACCGTGCCTAATTGCGGATGGCAGCCACAAAGAGGCACAAAAACACAAAATTTGTAACCGTCTGAACGTCGAGGGTGTCTATCGCTTTGGAAAGGCTCCCCTGGATAATCAAGGAACATTAGGAGTAAGAGAACAGAGATGAACAAATTAGGACGGTTTAAGACATTGGCAATAGCTACTCTCTCGGCGATTGCTTTGGCTGCCTCGATCGCCGTTGCACAGTCGGGTACACCCGATCAGGGCAACGCTCAAGGTACGCGCACTGAACGGCGTGGCCATCGAGGTGATCACAAAGGACGTGGCTGGGGAGGAATGCGCGAAGGTGGATTCTTCAAACAGCTTAATTTAACTGAGGACCAGCAGGCCAAGTTGAAGCAGATCCGCGAAAGCTTTGCCGAGCGGAACAAACCGCTGCATGAACAGCTTCGAGCCAAGCGCCAGGAGTTGCGCCAGGCGAACGAAGGCGGTACGTTCAACGAAGCGCTGGCTACTCAGAAACTGACGGAAATGGCGAGCCTCGAAGCGAAGCTGATGGGCGAGCGTGCCAAGCTGCATCAGGAAATGCTTTCCGTCCTAACTGCTGAGCAGAAAGCCCAGCTTGAACAGTCGAGAGCGCAGTTCAAAACGCGACGTGGCGAAATGCGCAATCACGACCATCAGTAAGTGTTTCCCCCACGGACTTGGCGGATTCGAGGTTTTTATGAAGAGTCCGCCATCCGTTAAATCGATGAGGACGGCAACTGGCGACGAGTGGGCTCGAACAGGCCTTGGACCTGGACCTGGCGCGTCAAGCGCAGGCGGGCGATGAGTCTGCCTTCGCAGAGATAGTGAGACGTTACAGCCCGCGAGTGTTCAGTGTGGCAAGCCGGTTTTTCCGGCAACGAAGTTTGGTTGAAGAAGCAGCGCAGGAAGTTTTTTTGAAAGCGTATACGCAGCTCGGGAGCTTTGAAGGCCGCGGCTCCATTGAAGGCTGGTTGACACGAATCGCGACCAACACGTGTTTGAATATGATTCGTGGCGCGAAACGAAGGCCGGAGCTTTCGGTTTCGGATCTTTCTGACGATGAGCACGGCTGGCTCGAGCAGCAATCGGCGAGCGATGGAAGTGAGCAACGTTCAGTCGAGAACAGTTTGGTAGCCCACGACCTTGCGGATCGATTGCTCGCAGTTTTACCACCGGAAGATCAACAGGCGTTGTTGATGATCGATGGTGAAGACGCGTCGATCAAGGAAGTGGCAGAAGCGACGGGATGGTCGGAGTCGAAAGTCAAAGTAAGAGCGTTTCGAGCGCGTCGCAAACTTCGTGAAGCGATGGAGAAGTTGTTGAAGTCGAAAGACGGAAAGCGGGCTGAATTATGAAGGACAAGTGCATCACTGAAATGCTGGACAACGCATCCGTCGCGAATCTTTCAGACAACGAGCTGAACGAGATTCGCGCGCACGCGAAGGATTGCGTGTCGTGTCGCGGTGCTTACGAGGCTGCGAGGGTTTCGGCTGTTGTCCTCAGAAATCGTGCACAGGCTTCGATTGAGCCATCGCCTTTCTTTCAGACGCGCGTGATGGCGGCGTTGCGAGAGCAGCAAGCGGTGGAAAGCGTGCCGGCCATGAGGCGGCTTTGGGGTTCGGCGAAAGCCCTCGTCTCCGCCATGGCTGTCACGACCGCTGCACTCGCGGTGTTGAGCTTCGTGCTTCCGGCGCCCGCAACTCCTGTGGTCGATCAAACAGCGTCTGTTTATTCGGCTGAGTCGGTAATCATGGATAAGAGTAATGACGAGCAAATGACGTACGAGCAGGTGCTGAGCACAATTTACGCCGATGACGACGAGGCAAGATAGTCATGAACAATTTTGCTAAAAACAAATGGCAAGTGCGCCTGGCGGCTGCGATCATCTTCGTGCTCGGATTTGCCGCCGGTATCCTCGCGCTGAATATCTATCGAGGTTTGGCTCGCAACGGTGGACCAGGCAATCGATTCGAGGAGTTATCGGATCGACTGCGACTCACGCCCGAACAGAAGACGAAGGTGCAGGAGATTTTCAGCGACACGCGTGAACAGTTGCGAGCGTTGCACCGGGAGTCGGAGCCGAAAGTTGAGGAAATTCGCCGGCAGGCGGATGGACGTTTGCAAACGGTGTTGACGCCTGAGCAGTGGCAACAGTTTCAGAAGATTCGAGATGAGAGACAACGGCGCGGGGGGCGCGGTGGTCCACATGGCCCAGACCGGTAACCACGGATGACACGGATCAAGGACGGATAAGTGCTTTTAGCACGCGTCCATCCGCAACATCTGCGAGCGCCTCGTTGGCTTCTGTCAATCCGTATGAATTCAGCGTCATCCGCGACCACACTTCCGGTTTGTGTGACATGAGCTGAGCGCTGCGATAGAAGTGAGTGAACTCAGATCCCCAGCAGCCGCGTACGTCGAGGTGTTTCTTATTCAGATCGAGATGAGGATTGAATGAAGTAAGACCGTGGTCGGTGTATTGCCCGACGACGACCACTGTTCCCGCATCGCGAGTAAAGCGCATCGCTTGCACCACAGCTTCCGGCGCGCCTGTCGCTTCGATCGTGACATCCGCGCCGCGTCCCGCAGTATTTTCCAAAACCCAGCTTAAGCGTTGAGTTTCATCGTGCGTTTCGATGTTGAGCGCGGCCGTGGCGCCGGCGTCGATCGCGGCGTCGAGTCTCGTCTGCGGCGCGCCGATGCAGAGCACGCGCATCGCGCCGCGCATCTGTGCCAAAACGACGGCATTGATTCCTACAGGCCCGGAGCCGAGTACGAGAACTGTGTCGCCGATTTTTATGTCTCCTCGTTCCACTGCGTGAAGTGAAGTGGGCAATGCGCAACCACCGGCCATGAACGTTTCGGGCTGCGCGTCGAGCCTGATGCACCGAGTGCCGGGTTTCAAGTAAACATGCGTGGCCCAACCGCCCGAGAGTCCGTCGTCGAGACCGTAAGTTATTCCGTAAACCTTGCGCTGCGGGCATCGCGTTCCGGCTTTGGCGACAAGGCAGTACCAGCACGCATTGCAGGTGCGATGGACGTCGAGAAATGTGACGCGTTCGCCTTCGCTAAACCGCTTGCCTTCGACATCGAATAACTCGCCGCGAATCTTCTGCAAACGCCCGACGGAAACATGTCCGGGAACCAACGGATAAGGCACGCCGGCGAGCCGGCCCTGCTGCAAGTGAACGTCAGTGCCGCAAACTTCCGAGAGCTCAATTTCGAGTAGTGCCGAATTCGATTCAAGCTCTGGCTCGGCGACTTCGCGGACTTCAACGGGCGCGTTTGGCTTAGGGATTACGGCGACGAGTGGCATGGCGGAAGAATAGAGTCTTCTCACGCAAAGGCGCAAAGGAGGAATGCGACATTCTTCTCCGGCGTTTTTGCGTGTTCGCCTTTGCGCCTTTGCGTGAGGATGCTGTATAAAGCGTCTCGTGCCTGAAAGCCGACATCGAAAAATAAACAGAGCGAGGAAGAGACCGAGAGTTGCGCCTTCAACTGTAAGCACTCAGTCGAAGCCCGCTGCGTTGTCAGGTAACCGAACTCTGAGAACCGGCGCGATGATCCTCGTCGCCGTTATCGCTTTGGGTGCGATCGTCTACGTCGTTAGCCGTCGCGGCACGCAAGCCGGTTCTGAAATCACAACTCCTTCCGGATTGAAGATTCAAGACCTGCGCGTCGGCGATGGACCAAGCCCAAAGCCCGGACAAACGGTCAGGGTCCATTACACCGGTTGGTTGTCGAATGGAAAAGAGTTTGAAAGTTCGTACAAGACGAACACTCCAGCAGAGTTTCCGGTCGGCGTGGGTGGTCTTATCAAAGGCTGGGACGAGGGTCTGATGACGATGAAAGTAGGCGGCAAGCGCAAACTCATCATTCCAGGCAATCTCGCTTACGGCCCACGCGGCAAGCCCGCTCCTCCTCCAAAAGTCTCCATTCCTCCGAATGAAACACTGACCTTCGAGATCGAGCTACTCGGCATCAAGTAACCGCCGTTTATTGCAGTCTTCTTGCGTTTTAGCTATTCCGTCGCCTTCCATCATCCGGCTGTAGTAGATTATTGACCTCTCCTCTTGTTCCATCCCTCAAAATGGAATTCATCTAAGGAGGCGTGCACAAAATGAGCAAGTTAGTGCAAAAGGGTACTTATGTAGGATTTTTATGTTTGCTCGTGCTGGTGTTGGCCACAGGCGCTCTCGCGCAGGGCAGAGGCGGAAGCCACGGAGGTGGTGGCGGACGCGGTAGCGGAGGAGGTAGCGGTCATGGTGGTGGTCCACCGGCGGGTATCGGAGTGGATCGCGGACTTGGGAATGCTTCTGAGCGTTCAGGTGGTCGATCCGATGATGGTTTGGGTAATGCGTCGTCAAGGTCGAACGGCCGTTCCGATGCGGGGCTCGAACGGGCCCGCCACGCGAGTTCAAACTTGCGTCGAGCAGATGAAGACCTGGAAGATCATCCCGGCGTTCCGCGCGCGTTACACACGAACGCCAACGATCTGCGTAGCGGTTATCAAGCTGCACTGGCGACGAATCCGGATCTGACGTTTGGTAACTACGTAGCAGCCACGAGGTTGAGTCAGAATCTGGGTTCACGGTTTCCCAACATCACCCGCGATGCGATTCTCAGCGGCTTGGCCTCGGGCAGAAGTTTAGGCCAGACGTTGCAGGATCTCGGTTTGAGCGAGCGCGAAGCGAAGGACGCGCGGAAACGCGCCGACGCCGACATCAAAGCAGCGCGGAAGAACCACTAAAAGAACTTCAACCACGAAGCAGTCCACAGTTTACGCAGATATTCTGTGTAACCTGTGGATTGTCTTTGTGGTTAAGACTTTTTTGTGGGAGACTCCTTAGCATGAGCGAAGACACGCTGACGATCACTGATAACCGCACCGGAAAACAGTATGAGTTGCCGATCCAGGACGGCACAATCAAAGCCATGGATTTGCGTCAGATCAAACTTTCTGACGACGACTTCGGGCTCATGACTTACGATCCGGCGTTCATGAACACGGCGTCTTGCAAGAGCCGCATTACTTTCATCGACGGTGACAAGGGAATTCTCGAGTATCGCGGTTATCCGATCGATCAGCTTGCCGAGAAGAGCACGTATCTCGAAGTGGCTTACCTGCTGTTGTACGGCGAACTGCCGACGTCGTCACAACTCGCCGAGTGGACCAGGAATATCACCTATCACACCTTCATCAACGAAAGCATCAAGAAGGTGATCGACGGCTTTCACTACAACGCACATCCGATGGGCATGTTCGAAGCGACGCTCGGCGCGCTTTCGACGTTCTACCCGGATGCAAAAGACATCTTCAACGTCGAATGCCGTTGGAAACAGATCTATCGCTTGATTGCGAAAGTACCGACGATCGCGGCGTTTGCTTTTCGACATCGCATCGGAATGCAGTACTCGTATCCGGACAACGATCTGAGTTACGAGGGCAACTTTCTCAACATGATGTTCAAGACGACGGAGTTGAAGTACCAGCCGAATCCCGTGCTCGAAAAGGCGCTGACGGTGCTTTACATACTGCACGCCGATCACGAACAGAATTGCAGCACGAACGCGATGAGGAGTATTGGAAGTGCGCACACCGATCCGTTCTCGTCGTTAGCGGGGGCAGCGGCGGCGCTTTATGGGCCATTGCACGGCGGCGCGAACGAGATGGTGTTGCGGATGTTGAAGGAGATTGGGTCAGTGGCGAACGTGCCGGATTACATCAAGCGAGTGAAGGCGGGCGAGTTTCGTTTGATGGGTTTTGGCCATCGCGTTTACAAGAACTACGATCCGCGCGCGCGGATCATCAAGCAAGTTGCGTATGAAGTGTTTGAAGTGACGGGCAAGGATCCCCTCCTGGATATCGCGCTCGAGCTCGAACGGATCGCGCTGGAAGACGACTACTTCGTCAAACGCCGGCTGTATCCGAACGTCGACTTCTACTCCGGCATCATTTACCAGGCGATGCGTTTCCCGGTAGACATGTTTCCGGTGATGTTTGCGATTCCACGAACGTCGGGCTGGCTGGCGCAGTGGGTGGAGCTACTCGAAGATCCCGAGCAAAAGATTGCGCGGCCGCGGCAGATCTACCTCGGCCACAGAACTCGTAATTACGTCGCAATTGACAAGAGGCCCGGCAACTAATTTTGTGCTTTCTGTGCCTTTTTGTGGCTGTTATCCGTTGAGCATGCGCGCGGCGATCTCTTTCAGGATCTTCCCGCAGACAGTGCCGGTGATATGCAGTGGATCCATTCTTGGATTGAACTCGACGATGTCCGCACCGACTACTTGCCCTTTCAACTTCTGAATCAACTCGATTGCCTGCCGCGTTGACAAACCGCCCGGCTCACGGTGCGAGACGCCGGGCGCGAACGCCGGATCGAGCGCGTCAACATCGAAGGAGATGTACACCGGCGAATCAAACTCGAGTCGCAGATCGGGCGTTAAGTGGCGCATCTCGATCGACTCAACGCCAAACTTTCTCACCTGTTCCCGCTGGTCCGCGGTAAACGTCCTGATACCAACCTGCACCAGCCGCTTAACCAGTTTCTGCTCCATGATGCGCGCAAACGGCGACGCATGAGAATTCCGGTTCCCCTGGTAGCTGTCATAAATATCCGGGTGCGCGTCGAAGTGAAGCACACTGAGATTGTTGAACTTTCGCGCAAAGGCCCTGACGATTGGATACGTTATCGAGTGGTCGCCGCCGAGCGAGATTGGCGCCAGACCATCGGCGATCAGCGTGTGAATCGAGTTCTCAATCAGCGCAGACATCTCGCTGCCCACAACCGGCTCGATATCACCGGCGTCGAAGAACGTTGAATCGTCTCCGAGGTCGGTTCCATTCTCGCTGGTCAGGTTCCAGGCATCGGAACGCAGCGCAGCGCGAATCTGCGGCGGCGCATCGGCGGCGCCTTTTGTGAACGACGAGTTTTCGTCGTAACGGATGCCGATGAGTGCGAGTTTAGTCATGTTCGGTAACGAAAGCAGCCCGAGCGAATACTACAGGAGGAGCAAAAACAAGGAATGAAATCAGTGGTGCACCCGGCAGGGCTCGAACCTGCGACCTTCTGATTCGAAGTCAGACGCTCTATCCAACTGAGCTACGAGTGCACGACGGGAATGGTAAATGGTTCGCCGCGAATCGTAAAGGGATCATCAGGATTGGACTTGTAAATCTTGTCCAATCCTGGAAATCGTGTGAAAAATGCTTCGTGTTACAGACGTCTTAACTCATTTCCCCTGAAAGTTCGTTCGGATAAACCGCACCATTTCGGCAATCTCTTGCTGGCTCAGTTTGTCTTTGAAGGCCGGCATGTCTTCTTCGCCGCCAGTGATAGTCTTCATAAGGACCTCGTCTCTATGCCTGATGGCGTGTTCCGCCTTCAAAGATGGGACCTTGATCTGTTTGTTGTCTACTTTGACGAGTCCGCCTTCGGCGTTCGGGCCGTGGCACGGCTCGCAGTTCTTGGTGTAGTTGGCGCGAGCGGTCGCGAACTGATCGGCTGCTGGACCAGATGCGGCGGGTGACGCGGCGGCAGCCGGTGTCGATGTGTTCGTCGGCGTTGCAGTTTCAGTGCACGCTATCGCAATCAACGCGATAGCGACGCAGGTTAGAGCAAGCGAGATTAGTTTCATTAGACGGTCTCTCCAGTATCTTTTTCGGTCCACAGAGTACACAGATTACACACAGCAGAGAAGTAACGAGAAATTGTGGCCCGAATCAATCTTTTTAATAGACGCTCGAGCGTCCCGTTTTCTTCCCCGGTTGCATTCAGCCCGAAGACTGGGCAGAATAACTTTGCATCGTTGAATCTTCCAAGGTCAGTCAATCTTTACCCGAACAGAGGTTAAACAACATGAGCAGCGATAAGGATCCAGGCAATTCCGCACGCGGTTCTTCTCTTCGTCTCGCGCCCACCTGTTCCGAGGTGGAAGTAGAAAAAGCAAAACTTCCCCGGCAGTTCGTTAACTTTACCTTCTATCACGCGCGACCCGAATGGCGGTTGCTTTCTGCTGACGACAAAAAACGTTGCCGCGATGAGTTTGTTAAGACTGTCGACGAATTCCGCCGTTCATTACTTATCCATTCTTACTCGACCATCGGACTTCGCACGAATGTTGATTTTATGATCTGGCGCATCGGTTATGAGCTCGAACCGATTCAGGAAATGACGGCGCGACTCAACAAGACCGAGATGGGCAAGTACATCGAACCCTCGCAATCGTTTCTCTCGATGACAAAGCGATCGATGTATATCGACAAGGACAATCCCGAGCACGTCGAAGATCGACTGCACATCGTTCCCGGCAAATCGCAGTATCTCTTTGTTTATCCATTCGTGAAAACGCGAGAGTGGTACTCGCGTCCCGCGGAGCAGCGACAGGAGATGATGGATGAGCACATCCGCATAGGCTCGAAATACCGCTCAGTAAAACTTCACACGACCTACTCCTTCGGACTCGACGATCAGGAATTCGTCGTGGCGTTTGAGACCGATTACCCGGCTGACTTTCTCGACCTGGTCCAGGAGCTCAGGGAAACCAAAGCCAGTTCTTACACACTGCGCGACACGCCGATGTTTACTTGCCGGCAGCGAACGCTGGCTGAGTGTCTCGAGGCCCTCGGCTAAAAGTTGGTCCACAGATTACACAGGTTACACAGATTTCTGCGTAGTCTGTGGATTGTTCTGATCCTTACCACCCCTGTTTATTCGCAAACGGAGTATCTCTGGTACGAAGCGGAGAACATGCGCGGGTTTACGACCGGTAAACTCGGCGAGCCGCTGCTCAACCCGTCGTACCTGAATCTCTCGCGCGCAAAGGCGCCCGGCTGGGGCATCAACGGGCCGGGTGTGTCAGCGGAGTGGTCGCAGGGTGGCGAGAGTGAGTGGAACTCCGCGGCCGCAAGCGCTGATGAGGACCGCGCGACTCTCTACCAGGACTTTGAAATACCGCGCGGCGGTCAGTATGCGATCTGGATCCGTTATGCCGACTGGGCAGGGAAAACTGAGAACTTCACCGTGACGATTGCGCAAGACGGCGTCGAAGTTTTTCGTCACGAGTTTGGTACGAAGGACGTCGTCGATCCACACGATGAAGTCACCATGTACTGGCAGTGGGCCTTTGCCTGGGATGGTGCGACCGCAACTTTGAAAAAAGGCGCAGTGCGACTGTCGCTTCAGATCGAAAAGAGGGCCGAAGCGCGCAGGCACGTCGACTGTTTTCTGCTCACCAACGACCTCGCTTTCAAACCATCAGGCAGGCAGAAGCCGGACTTCGCCGCGATGCGTTACCTGCGGAACTGGTCCAGCACTCGCAAACCGTTTTCGTCGTTGCTGAAGAACGACGAACCGGTTCGAGTACCTGAGTCGTGGGTCCGTCCGAAAGTTGCCGGACG
>DASSEB010000076.1:0-2633 GCA_035696765.1 Pyrinomonadaceae bacterium
GCGGAAAATGTCGGACACCCGCACGTCGTCGTCCGTTCGACAGCCGTGCGTGATGACAATCCCGAGATCGTCGAAGCGACTCGGCGCTCGATTCCCGTCATCCCGCGCGCCGAGATGCTCGCCGAGTTGATGCGACTCAAACCGCACACGGTCGCCGTGGCCGGTTCGCACGGAAAGACAACTACGACTTCGATGGTCGCCACCGTGTTGGGCCACGCCGGTCTGGATCCGACGATGGTCGTCGGCGGCGTTGTCGGAGCATTCGGATCGAACGCGCACCTGGGCACGAGCGACCTGATGGTCGTCGAAGCCGACGAAAGCGATCGCTCGTTTTTGATGTTGACGCCCACGATCGCCGTCGTCACAAACATCGATCGCGAGCACATGGACTACTACCACGACATGGACGACGTGCGCGAATGCTTCGCGAACTTCGTCAACAAGGTGCCGTTCTACGGTTCGTCCGTCCTGTGTCTCGACGATCCGAACGTGCAGGCGATCATCCCGCTGCTCGAGCGCCGTCGCATGACGTATGGACTGAGCGCGCAGGCTGACGTCTCTGCTCACGGCATTCGCCACGACAACAACTTCGGTTCATCGTTTACCGTGTGGCGCGGAACGGATGTCGTTGGCGAAATGATCTTGCGCGTGCCGGGAGTGCACAACGTTTACAACGCGCTCGCAGCGATTGCCGTCGGGTTCGAGTTGGAAGTCTCGTTCGAAAAGATCGCCGAAGGGCTTCACAGTTTCACCGGTGCGGGCCGCAGGTTTCAGCCCAAGGGTGAAGTTGACGGCGTGCTGGTGGTTGACGATTACGGCCACCACCCAACAGAGATCAGGGCCACGCTGGCGGCGGCCAAGCTCGGGTCCGGCGGGAGGCGCATCGTGGTGCTGTTTCAGCCGCATCGATACTCGCGCACTCACGATCTGATGCAGGAGTTTGCGCGTTCTTTCAACAACGCCGACGTGCTCTTCATCACCGACATTTACGCGGCGAGCGAAGATCCGATCGAAGGTGTTACGGCTGAGGCATTGACGGCGGCAATCAAACGTTTCGGACATAAGGACGTCAACTATGTCGGCGCGCTCGACAGCGCTGCGGCGACATTGCGCGAGCACGTTCAGCCGGGTGACCTCGTGTTGACGCTTGGCGCCGGCACCGTGAATCGCGTCAGCGATCAATTGTTGTTTTTACTGCGTGAACAGGCAGGGCACGGATCGAACGGAAGATGATCGAAGAGATTGCAGCAAGAGTGGGAGTGCGTGCGGAGCGCGGGCGACGTTTCGCGGAGTTGACGAGTCTGCGCGTCGGCGGAGCCATCGATTGGGTAATCACGCCCGACACTGAAGAGCAAGCCGCAGCGATCGTTCACGAGCTGGAGAAAGCCGGCATCGGTTGGCGGCCACTCGGTTCCGGCAGCAACGTCCTGGCTGACGATGCCGATCATCATTACGTCGTGTTGAGTTTGAGCAACATGAAAGGCGAGGTCCATATCGACGGCGAACGCGTTTCAGTCAGCGCTGGATATTCGCTGCCGCGACTCTGCATCGACGTTGCGCGTGCCGGACTCTCCGGGATCGAAGGGCTTGGCGGCATTCCCGGCACAGTCGGCGGGGCGCTCTGGATGAACGCCGGCGCTTATGGTCACGAGATCGGAACTGTCACTGAAACAGTGCGCGTTGCACGCGAAGGAAAAGTCGTCGAGATTCCGGGCGACAGCATTCAGTGGAACTACCGCCACACTTCATTTAAAGAGGGCGAGCTACTGCTCGGCGCGACCTTGCGTCTTCAGCATGACGAACCGGAGCGGATCAAGGAGCGAATGGACGATGCCAAGAGCAAGCGGCTCGCAACACAGCCGCACGGAGCGCGTTCCGCAGGTTGCTTCTTCAAGAACCCGCCCGCGAGCACTGTCGGCACCGGCAAGATCATCGACGAGATGGGCATGAAAGGTCAGCGGCGAGGCAGCGCGGTGGTTTCACCGGTGCACGCAAACTTCATCGTCACTGAAGGTGAGAACGCGCGTGCGGAAGATGCGCTTGCACTCGCGGAAGAGATTCGAGAACGCGTGCGACGCGAACAGGGGATTGAGCTGGAATACGAGGTTGAGCTTTGGCGCGCGAACAGTGAGGCCGGGATGGACGCGGATGAACCGAAAGAGATGAACGCGGATCAGAGTGGGAAGGAGGGTCAACGATGAGAGAGCAGATCGTGCCGCAAAAAGTCGGGAATCGCAGTGGGATCGGTAAAGGTCGCTCCGCCGTGGGTCAGCATCCGGCGCGGCGCGCGCCTGCGGAGTCGATTGGCGCGCGGCTTAAATCACTGCTGGCTTATGTTCCGCTCGCGCTTCGCATCGGCGTGATCGCGATCGTCTTGTTGATTGGCTTTGTCGGGTATCGCGCGGCTGCCTCGGCTAGTTTCTTCCAGATTCGCCGCATCGAGACGAAGGGAACTGCACGCGCTTCGATTGACGAGATTCAAACCGTGGTGCGTCGCGACGTAAGCCAGACCGGAGTTTGGCAAGCTGATCTTCCGGAGCTCAGCAAGCATCTCGAACGGCTGCCGTGGGTGCGCACGGCGATCGTCACTCGTGTGCTGCCTGATGGCATTCGAGTGCGCATCACTGAACGCG
>DASSEB010000077.1:0-28418 GCA_035696765.1 Pyrinomonadaceae bacterium
CTGTTCCAACGCCGCGCGTTCCTTCGCCAGCTCAGGTCTCCGCGCGAGGTCCTGTTGACGATCGAAGTAAACGACGCCGTCGATGAACGTCGTATCGACGCGGGAATAGACGCTGAACGGATGTCCATTCCAGATCGCAACGTCTGCATCCTTCCCGACTTCAATCGACCCAACTCGCTCCTGAATGCCAAGTTGAATCGCCGGATTGAGCGTGACGAGTTTGAGCGCCTGTTCTTCAGTTAGATCGCCCCAGTGCATCGCCTTGGCGGCTTCGATATTCAACCGGCGCGCGCGTTCGTCCGAATCGGAGTTCATCGAAACAACCACTCCCGCGCGAGTCATGATCGCCGCGTTGTAAGGGATAGCGTCGTAAGCTTCGATCTTGTAACCCCACGAATCGGCAAAGATCGAAGCGCCTGCGCCATGCGCCGCGATCTCTTTTGCCACCTTGTAACCTTCGAGTGCGTGCTGGAACGTTTTGATCTTGAATCCAAACTCATCGGCAAGACTGATCAGCATCAGGATCTCGCTCGCGATGTAGGAGTGCGCGTGGACGTAGCGTTTGCCTTCGAGGACCTCTACGAGCGGCTCGAGTTGCAGATCGCGGCGCGGCGGCATCACGTCTTTATCGTTCTTCGTCGCCGCGCGATACTCGTCCCACGCACGCTTGTAGTCACGCGCGCGCGTAAACGCGTCGCGAATGACTTCTTCAACGCCCATCCGCGTGTTTGGATAGCGACGCGGAGCGCCCGGCAGGTTGGGCCTGCTGGACTGCTTTACGTTTTCACCAAGCGCAAACTTGATCCCCGGCATCGCGCCGGGAAAAAGAAACTCGCTCGCCGGACGGCCATACTTGATCTTCACCACGGTGTTCAATCCGCCAATTGGATTGGCAGAGCCGTGAAGAAGATTCAGCGTAGTGACACCACCTGCCAGCTCACGATAAAGATCCGCGTCGGTGGGATTGAGCACGTCTTCGGTTCGCACCATTGACGTGACGGCAAGCGTGCCTTCGTTGATCGTATCGAGCATCGAGTGGGAGTGACAATCGATGATGCCCGGCATGACGTATTTGCCGGTGCCGTCGATGATGCGCGCGTTCGCGGAAGCGTTGAGGTTTTTACCGACGCCCGCGATCTTGCCGTTGCGCAAGAGCACATCCGTGTTCTGAAGCGTGCCGTGTGTGATGGTGAGCACGGTCGCGTTGCGGATGAGCGTTTCGGGCGACGTTTGTCTTTGCGCGCGCGCCGTGCCGAGCGGCAGCGAGCAGGCAATTGCGAAGAAGAGGAGTCTGGCGATGAATCGTTTCATGTTGCTCCTTCTGTGAATGCATCAAAACGGGCGGCCACATCGGTCCGCCCTTACAGTTGAATCTAGTTTGGTTGACCAGAGCGTGTGGCCGTGAACGTACCCGGCGCGGAGCCGACAATCGCTACGCTTCCACGTATCTGGTTGTTCTCGAAACGACCGGTAAACGTCGCTTCTTTAGTCAGCCCTTCGACATTCAGAGTCACAGTGAAGCGAACGTCACCGGTGCTCGTCGTCGAAGCATTTGAAATCTCGCCTGCGCCAAGTGGTCCCGAGATCGATCCGGTCAGACGATCTCCTTCCTGCTGCAAAGTCAACGTGATGGTCCGTTCATCCTGGCCCAGGTTCAGGGCAACTGACCACTGGCCGCTCAAGACATTTCGACCGGGAGCAGCTCTTTCCGGCGGTCTGAGATCGACTGGACGGCCATCGATGAACACATGCGCGATGCGACTGTTACGGTCAAACAGATCGCCACGCATTACCGTCAGGTTTGCGATCTTGCCGGGCTCGATCGATCCGAGTTGATTCTCCACTCCAAGAATCTGGGCGGGCCAAATGGTAAAAGCGCGCAGAGCATCTGTCGCGGGAAGCCCGTTTTCGATCGTGCGCGCGGCATTCGCCAAAAGGTCAGACATGTTCGTCAACGAACCGGATTGAAATCCGAAGCGCACGCCGGCTTTGGCGAGTTTGCCGGCTGTTTGTTGGGCTGCCACTCGTTCGCGCAGTACGCGCAGCGGCTCCGGATCGGCTTCCGGAATCGCAGCCGTAGTGCGCTTGGGCAGGTTGAGCGAGAGCAGCACCGGTACGTTCTGTTTCACTAAACGGTCGGTGAGTCGCTCCGATTCGCGGCCGCCCGCGATAATCAATCGAAGTTTGAATTCGGCCGCGAGATCCAGCGCGCGACTGATTTCGCGTTCAGTGTTGGCGAACATCACTACCGGCATGCGGCCTTCGATGACCGGAACCAGCGCCGCTAAAGATCGATCGACTTCCGGCCGGCGCGTGCCGCGCGGAGATCGCTCGTAGATCTGCATCGAATCGCGATAGCGTTGCGCGTCGAGCATCATCTGTCGCAGCGTCGCGAAAACGCCCATGAGCGATCCGGGATAACTGCCACGCAAGGGCGTGAAGCCGATGTGCATGGCAACCGGTGAACGCACAATCATCTGCTGCGGCGTGTCGCCTGCGAGATTGATCAACGCTGACTGGCCCATCCAGATACCCGTACGCGGCAACGTGAGCGCAGTTGTGATTCCAACGTTGCGCGACGATTCGATCTCGGTCCCGCCAGGCCTGATGACGTCTTCGACCATGACTTCCGGTTGCAGGCCCGGAAGCTGAGTCGAGTTTGGACCACCTGCCGGACGCGGCGGCGGCGCTGCGAAAAAACCTCCACCACCGCCTCCACCGGGCGATGGCGACGGCGCGGGCTCGGGCAACGCCAGGTTGGTATAGGAATCGATCAGTCCCGGATAGACGGTCAAACCATTGCCGTCGATGATGCGCGCGTCAGGCGGCGGGGTGACATTCGCGCCGACAGCCGCGATCAATCCGTTACGAACGACAAGTGTCCCTCGCTCGATCGTGGCCCCGGAGACAGTCGCAATGCGAGCGTTTGTGATCGCGTAAGTGTCGATCGCGCTGCGTTGTGCGCTCGTGTTTGGGAGCAAAAAGATCGCCGCGAGAGAGAGCGCGGAGAGAGTGACGATAAGGCGGACGTTTGGCATAAACCAAATCCCCATCAATTGGATTGCGAGCAGAATAGGAAAAGAGAGCGAGAGCTTAGCGTAAGAATGGGCGGAAGGGGAAGTGGGGGAAAAGATTTTAGCCGCGGATTACACTGATCTGTGTAAATCGATTTGCACAGATCCGTGAGATCCGCGGCTGACGCGCTTAATGTGGTGAGGGTGAGCGATTGGCATTGCGTGCCGCGCGATTCGCATTCGCGTTGGCGGCGCGGTTCGCGTTGGCGTTAGCATTCGCGTTACCAGCCGCCACCGTCAAATTGTTCCTGACGCTCTTAACATCTGCGACAGCTTTGGCCACCTGTTCAGCTTTCGCTTTCTGAGCCGCGGTGGCAACAGTCCCCGACAGCGTCACGACAGCGTTATTGACGTCGACGTTGATCGTCGAATCGCGCAGGTCGTCGGCGGCCGCGAGGTCAAAACGCGTCTTCACCCAAAGCCAGCCGTCGTTCAAACCCGAGCCGACGGTCCGGCCTGACTCTTTCGCTTCCCGCGAGTATCTTTCTTTGTCGCGTTCATACTCCTCGCGAGTCGGCGCTCTTCGATTGGCGTTGGTGTTGGCCACGGCCGCAGGCGTCGCGGTGGCTGTCGCCGTCGCGTTGGCATTGGCATTGGCGGTCCTATTCGTGTTCGCTGTATTGTCGCAACCCGGTAGGACCACTGAAAGCACACCCAAGACTATGAGTCCTGTGATTCGTCTCATTTGGAATTCCTCCTCCTTACACTGACCACAAACTGAGTTCGGAAAACATACGTTAACGATCGGGGGTAGCAAACTGTGGGCCATAAGGCAGAATGCGGGAAAGGGGGATTACAGAATTAACAGAACTTCACCACTTGACGGTGCCCTCTTTAGTTGTATCGATTTCGGCGCTTTGAGGGACTTCGCCGAACAGAAAACCCTTGATGTTGTCGAACAGAAAATTCTGTGCGTCGGGATTGGTTAGATCGAGGCCGTAGTGGTTGATGATTTGTGTTTGCTTTTGCAGCCAGCCGCTCCAGCAGGGTTGGCAAATTTCTGCCGCAATACGCTGTCCGAGCGCATTTGGAAACGGTGCGAAACCAAGCCCGGGACGCTTCTCGCCGCAGTGTGTGCACTTGATGTTCTCAGCCATGTCTAACCTCCCTGTTGCGCCGCTCTGATGGCTGCAATAGTAGCATCATCCTTAGGCTTCAATAAGCCCAGCGGCCGCACGTCGGCGTGGCGCACAATGCCCTGCGCGTCGATCACAAAAACAGACCGCGCCACCTTTCCGGGAATCCACGAGCGCGCGCCATAAAGCTTTGAAACAGTGCCATCCGAATCAGACAAGAGTCGCAGAGGAAGATGGTGATGTGCAGCAAACTTCCGGTGTGACTCGATCGAGTCTGAAGAGATGCCCGCGATCTCCGCACCGGTCGCTAAGTAATCGGTCCAACGATCGCGCAGTGAACACATCTGGCGCGTACAGATCGGCGTTTCGTCGCCCGGATAGAACAGCAGCACGACGACTTTTCCGCGATGATCGGCGAGGCGCCACTCGTCGCCGTTTCCGTCCCTGAGCGTGAAATCAGGTGCAGGTGAACCGGCGGCTACTTTCATCGCTTCATCAGTTTTGCGAGCACGTGCAACGCTTCCCCAATCTCTTCATCGGTGTTGAAGAAATGCGGCGACAGGCGCAATCCAACGCGTGGGCGACAATCGACAAACACTCGTTGCTCGGCTAACTGTTCAACCATGCCCGGCCCGTTATCGACGCCGATCATCACCGAGCCGCCGCGCTGGTTCTTGTCGAGCGGCGTGTTGATGGTCCAGTCTCGCTCGAGCGCGAAGTCCAGCATCAACTGAGTTCTTCGTTGCGACTCGGCGGCGATTGCCGCAACGCCGACTGCTTCGATGATCTCGAGCCCCGGCATTGCGGAGTAGAGCGCGGGGATGCTGGGCGTGCCCTGCGCAAACCGTCGCACCGATCGCGCATAACGCATCGGCGCGTGCGAAAAGTCAAACGGCGAGTCATGAGCGACCCAGCCCGTCAGCCGCGGCTGTAGATCTCTTTGCAAGTCAGGATGGACGTACAAGTAGCCGCACGACGGACCACCGCAGAGCCACTTGATCGAGCCGCCGATGAGGAAGTCGACATCCCAGTCAGCGGCGTTCAGTTGGACCGCACCGGCAGACTGGTAAACGTCGAGCAGCACGCGGGCGCCCTTCTCATGCGCGCGTTTCACGATCGCGGGCGCGTCGATGCGATATGAGCTGCAGTAGGAAGTGTGCGACAAGGCGACGAGGCATGTTTCACTGTCAATCGCCTCGAGGAGTCGCTCCAGGGGAACTGAGATTCCGTCGTTTGAGGGAACGACTTCAACCTTCGCGCCGGTGTGTTTCTGCGCGTCCCAGAAGTATTCCATCGATGGGAAATCGAGCTCGGTCGTGACCACCTTGTTTTTGCCGCTGGCGAAGTCAAAACAGGACGCGACGGTCGCGAGCGCGATTGACGCGTTTGGCTGGATCTGGACTGAAGTGGGGGCCGCGCCAAGAATCCGCGCGATCCGATCGCCGACCTTTCGCGACAGCTGCCACCAGCTTGTCGCCCACGCATCTTCGCTGGTGTGGTGTTCCCACGCGTCGATGTACTCGAGCATCGATTCGCGCGCGGCACGAGGCACTGGCCCAAGGCTGTGACTGAGCAGATGAATGCCCGAGGCCAGGGTGGGAAATTCAGTACGGTAGCGATTTGCGATCATGTAAATCTTGTTACGCCTTGTAACCCTGTAACCTTTTCTCAAGGCCCAGCGGATCTTTTGAAAGGCCGTCGAGCAAGCCCTTCGCCTCGTCGCCGATCGGCGGATCGTGTCGCTCCTCGCGAATCACATCCAGGATCTCCGCGGCCACAAACTCTTTCGTCATCTTCGGAACGTTCGCGCCACGGCTCATGTCTGTATCGATCGTCGTCGGCATCACAGTGATGACCCGAACGCCATGCTCCGCAAGGTAAGCGCGCATCGCCTGGCCCAACGACAGCAGCGCCGCCTTCGTCGCGCAGTACGTGCCGACAATCGGCAGATTTACTTTTGCAAAAGCCGTGGCGACGTTGATGATCATGCCGTCGCGTTTTGCGATCATCGCAGGCGCAATCGCTCGCGTCACACGCAACACACCAAGATAATTGACCGCCAACTCCTCTTGAATGCTCGCGAAACTCATCGTCAGTGGGTTTCCAAATCCTGCCACGCCGGCGTTATTGATCAGGATGTCTATCGCGCCAAGTCGCGTGACCGCTTCAATGTCACGCTCGCTCGTAACGTCCAACTGCACCGGAGTCACACGGTCCGCCTTCAAGGCCAGTCGATCTGCGCGGTTGCGAATGCCGGCAATCACCTCGCCCGCGCCTGCATCAACAAACGCGGAGACAAGCGCGCGGCCGAGCCCTCGACCGGCGCCGGTAATCAGTACTCGTTTGCCTTCAATCTCCATGGACTTTCGAGACCTGGCTTCGGCGTTGCATGCGCGCGAGTCGATAGAGGCCCGCGCCGATGATGCCCCACACAAAGATCAGTTCAATGCTCGTCAACGACTGCCCGTTGATCCGTTGACTGAGTGTTTGCGAACTCAAAACTTGTGCATCCTGTCGCACCTGAATCACGATCATCAACCCCATCGCCAGCACCGAGAGAATCGCGGCCGCCTGTTGCACTCGGCGTGGCAGCGTACTCTTGACCTCGCTCGCAAGGGCCGGGTTCAGTCGTGGCAGGAACAAAAAAATTAAGCTGTGAATGAAATAAAGCACGACGAGGGCAAATACTGCAACGTTCAGCGCGAGTGAAAGCTGCCCGCTGATCAGCAACAGCGCACAACAAAGCATTGTTAACGTCAGCCCGCGTATCGGCGTCGCGGTCTTTTTATTGATGAAGCCGAGCCACCGCGGCGCGAGGCCGTCTTCTACAAAAGTGATCGCGAGGCGTGAAGGAACGAAGATGGTGCCGTTGAGTGCGGTCATGATCGCGGCAATCGCGCCAATGGTCACAAACATCGCGGCGCCCGCCGGGAGATATTTCGATGCCACTTCCGCCATCGGCGCGCTGCTCGCTTTCAGTTCTCCGCCCGGCAACACGCCAAACGAAACGATCGAAGTGAAGACGTAGAACAGCGCGGTGAAAGTGATTCCCTTTAAAAGGATCGGCGGCAGGCGATGCGTGCTGTCTTTCACTTCACCGGCCGTTTGCGCGATCGATTCAAAACCGGCGTAAGCAAAAAACAACGGCAACAGGCTCGCAGCAAAGCCACTCGGACCGTGCGTGAAAAAGGGTGTGTAGTTGGAACCCTGGACCACGAACAGTCCGGGAACGATCAGCACGAGCAGCGCCAGGAGCTTCAGCGCAGACATGACGACTTGCATGCGTCCGAACCAGCGAATGCCGATGACGTGAATCGCCCAGAACACCACGAGCGCAGACAGTGCGAGTGGAAGGCGAAATCTTTGCGCGTCGATGCGGTTGCCGCTCAGTGCGATCAGGTATCCCGCCAGCGCGTTGGCAAGATACGCGCCCGCGCCGATGTAAGAGATGATCTTGAGCCACGCGCCGACGTAAGCCAGACGAAAGCCGTTCAAGGTTCTCGAAATATGAAGATACTCGCCGCCGGGCTCGCGACCGAGTGGCGTTGACAGGTAAGCGGCGTAAGGGATCGAGGTCGCGAGAATCGCAGGTGTCAAGACGAGGTAGCCGAGAATAACGCTTGGACCAGTGAGCGCCCATGCGTCGCTGGTGACCCGAAAAATTCCGGCGCCGATGAGGATGCCGATCAGCGTGGCGTACGATTCGAGCGTGCCAAGATCGCGTCGCAGGCGAGACACGGGTTTCATGGCTTTGCCTCCAGAATGATTCGCCACAAAGAAGCATACGAGGGACAAAAATCAAGGAAATCCTTTTGTGCTTTTTGTGCTTCTTTGTGGCTGAATGCTTTTAGGGCAAAGCTGAGTTTCATGTGATCCTGTCCATAAGCTCGTTGGAGGGCAATCGTGGATTGAGAACTTTCTCGGCGCTCTCGACCCCCGCGACCGGAAGCTTCGCCGGATCGATCAATCCGAGTTGGGCCAGGACGGACGCCTGGTCCCAGTAAATATGTTCGTGGGCGAGCTTGCCCTCGCGAAAGTGAACGATCACGACGAGCCCTACCTTCACGTGTTTGCCGGTCGGCTCAACACCCGGCAACATCCAATCCATCTTGCTCGTGTGAGTAAACTCAAAAACCATCTCGTCAACGACTCGATCCACACCGATCGTGCGCGAGACCGGCGTCATTGCAGTGTCGGGCGGCATCTGCGGAATGAAACGCTTCGAATAAAACTCACGCAGCTCTTCGTGACCCACGCCGCCGGTCATCACCGGCACGTGATTGACGTATGAATCAGCCACCATCGTCTCGAGCGTGTGCTCAGTGTTGCGCGTCGCGAATTCAAACTTCACGTGATCGTCCCAGCGCGCGGAGAGAGTCTGTTGAGCGCTTGCGAGACCGGTGCCGGCGAGGTTGCTGACGAAGAACTCGAGACTGCGAAGGTTGGCAAGCTCGGCGGCGGCCGCGTCGTAATGCTCACCGCCCGTTCGTCCAAAAGCGTGGCCCAGCCCGGGATAGTCGTAAATGGTCACGAGCGGATTTGAATCGAGCGTGGCGTGAATCTGAGCCTGTGCTTCCGGTGGACAGAACTTGTCGTGCTCGGCGATGTGCAAGAGCAGTGGACTCGTGAGGTTCTTTGCCTCGTCCAAACTCTTCTCGATACTGACGCCGTAATACCCGACCGCGGAATCGGGCTTGAACCGCACTGACAAGAGATACGCGAGATTACCGCCCATGCAAAAACCAACCGCGCCGGCACGGCCGCTACACGACGGGTGACGTCGCAAAAACTCGAGCGCCGCGGCCGCGTCTTCCACAGCCTTCGCTTCGTCGAGTTTTTGATAGAACTCGATCGCTTTGCTCCAATCGTCGCCTTTGTCGGTGAGTTGGACGCCGCGCTCAATTCGCCAGAAGAGGTCTGGACAAAGAGCGACGAAGCCGTGCGCTGCGTACCAATCAGCCACGCTGCGCATGTAGTCATTGACGCCGAAGATCTCCTGAAGCACGACGATGCCTGGTCCATAACCGCTCGCGGGCACGGAGAGGTACGCGTCGAATTCGCCACCATCGAATGAGTTGAGTTTGATCATAAATCTATAATAGCCACAGATGACACGGATGAACACTGATTAATCCGTGTCAATCAGTGTGAGCCCGTGGCTAGTTATCCCGGACCCATTCCTTGCCGGCGGCGCAGACGCGCAGGAAGTTGCACATGCGGCAGTGTGGCGCTGTCTTGACGGGAAAGTCCGCGGGGTCGGAAGAGTAAATCGAGCGCTGCATCGCTTCATCGATCGCGTGTGCGCAACGTGCGGGATCGAGTAGCTCGTCAGCGAGATGGACCTCGACGTTTGGCTCGAGGAAGTGAAGCGTGACACGGAGCTTACTGGCGGCAAGCGATGGGAGGAGTTCTCGCACCGCGAGCGCGTAGCCTTGCATTTGGAGTTCGTAGTCTTCGGCGGCTGTGTGAGCGGCCTTGGCCCTCGCAGGATCTTCGAAGCTGAACGCGATCTGCCTATTTTTAGGCGACACGCGAGTGGGCCGCGGCTCGGGTGGAGCAGATGATTTCGCGGCCATGATGCGGTGTGTTTTGAAGTCGACGATTTCGATCTCGAGAGCACCGTCGGGTGAACGCGCGATCAAGAGCTTGTCGATGATGCCGAAGAGAATGCCGAGAGGCCTCCGCAAACGAAAGCCGATCTCACTCCACAAACCAGCTTCGCCGGTAGGCTTCTCAGCAGAATGTTTCGGCACGGCCTCGACTCGCTTGAATACGTCGCTCGCCAGATAATTTCTCGCAAGCGGACGCAGGTCTTTGATCGCGATTTCAGGATTGATCTCCACCAGACGATCCGCAAGTTGCACCTGGCGCCGTCGCACAACATCATCAAAACTGCGGCGCAAACACTCGTCCACGTTTTGGTCGGGCGTGTACAGCTCGCAGAAACGATGAATCACCGCTCCCTTCAAACTCGCGGTGAGATTCGTAAACGGCTCCGGCGCATCCGCGTTGTTCCAGACCGACAACTCATCCGCGCCAGGCACGCGCAGCACGCGATCAAAGTAGTACTGCCGGGGGCAGCGGCGGTAATTGATCAGTTGCGTAACGCTGAATCGATGAATCGCCTTGCCACTCTGCGGATCGACAGGCCTGACGAGCGGAAAGAACTCATGCAACGAGTCAGCCGGCTGCGTGCTCGCTAACGGCTCCTCTGCAACTGCAACTTCTTCAACCGGCTCGTCGGCGAGGTTGACCGTCAGTTGCAACTCGACATCTTTGGCGAGTTCGACGACACCGCTCGCGCGCCGCTCGTTGAGTTCCAACGACTGCCAGATCCATTTCAGCCAGCACTCGTTGCCTCTGCTTAACGCCGCGATGTCTTCCGTCACGCCCGACATGATCAAACGATCTTCAGCACGCGACGCCGCGACGTAAAGCAAACGCATGCTCTCAAACTGCTCGCGCCACGCGTGCCGCTTTTCGAAATTGGAAAACGTGCAGCCGGCGACGAGATTGCCGCGCCCATCCGGCACTTTCAACGTCAAACCTTGATGACGATCGAGCAGCACCCACGTGTCGGTGGCGACGCGCGAGAGTCGTTGCAGATCGGGAATGATGACGACTGGAAACTCCAACCCTTTCGCCTGGTGAATCGTCATCAACCGAACCGCATCTGCGGCCTGATCTATTTGCCCTTCACTTTCGCGACTGCCAATCGCTTCAAACTCCTGGACGTACCGCACGAAGTCGCGAATCAGGTGCGTGCCCGAACTCTCGAAGCGAGCCGCGAGTGTGAACAGTCGTTCGACGTTCGCAAGCCGCTGTGCGCCGTCAAAGTTTGCGGCGACTACAGTCATGAATTCCGATTCTGCGACGGCGAAACGAAGCAGATCCTGAATCGCGTAGTGATGCCGTCGATCCACAAGATGGCTGATCAGCTTCGCGGCGCGATCGAGCAGCTCGTGTTCGTCGTCGCTGATGTAGGCAATCTCACGATGGCGGCGCAAGGCGAGGTAAAGCGGGCGCGTCAGTGAGAAGCCGCGCAACGGATCGACCGTGCCAACTTCTTCCAGCCACGGCGCACAACGCAACGCGAGCAAAGCATTGTCGGAGATTCCGCAAAGCGGCGAACGAAGCACGGCGGCGAGCGCGATTTCGTCGGTCTTGTTGTCGAGAAAGCGCAGCAGTTGAATCAGATCGGTGATCTCTTCGCGTTCGTAAAAACCACGGCCGAGCACTGTTTGATACGGAATGTTGGCGCGACGAAATACCGATTCGTAAATCTGCACCTGCGTCATCGCGCGAAACAGGAGTGCGATGTCGCCGTACTTGAGCTCGGGAGTGGCGCGTTTGAGCGCGATGATGCGACGCGCGATTTGTTGTGCGTCGAGCACGCGCGAATCCTGCTCCGCGCGCGGATCGTCTTCGAGCGACGGTTTCGTGCTGACCAGCAGCTCGACGAGGGGACCTTCGTCACGCAACTCGCGTTTCGCGTCGCTCTTTTCATGCTTCACGTAGCCTAGCTGGTCCAGGTTTTTCGTTTCGCTGGACGGAACGTCGGCAGGCACTTCAAACAGTCGCGGAAAGAGGTAGTTGAAGAAAGCGATCAGCGGCGGCTGGCTGCGGAAGTTCAACTGGAGCGGCTTCTCTTCTCCGCCCGCCGCAAGCAACGTCGCCGTCATCTGCCGAAACACGTCGACGTCCGCGCCTCTGAAGCCGTAGATCGACTGCTTGCGATCGCCGACGATGAAAAGGTTCGCGGGTCTGCGGCCTTTGCTCAGAGCGAGACGTTCGAGCAACACGCGCTGCACGTTGTTCGTGTCCTGAAATTCGTCGACGAGAAAAAACCTGTAGCGCTCGGACAGGCGCGCGATGACTTCCGGACGTTCCAACAACGAGAGCGTGCGCAATTCGAGATCGTCGAAGTCGAGCGCCGAGATCTTTTGCTTCTCTTCGTTGAGCCGCTGGTCCACACGCGTCAGCACGTTCACCATCTCGAGCGCGTATTGGCGCGCAAACAGATCGAGACAAACTTGCGGCACGCGGCCCTGAAGGTTCTTTTCCCAAACGAGCGTGTCGAGCGTTCTCACGTGCTCGGCCACGGGCGCGCGCGCGGCGGGACGATGAGCGCGGAAATTCTCAACGAGACGGCAGTAGTCGGCAAGGTTCTCGTGCCCGGGAATCGACTTCAATAACTTCTGCGCTTCAGCCCACGCGGAAACCACGTCGGCCTGGTTCGTCTTGGCGGCTAACGTCGTGCGACGCACGCCAAGAAAATCGGCGAGAGCGCGCTCGAGTTCTTCAAGCGCGCGCGCGTGATCTTCTTCGGTCGCGTGCACGCGAGCGGTAGCGAAGGCGAGCTCTTCGAGCGACAAACCCTGGCCGCGTGCTTCGCGGTAAAGTTGTGTCAGCGCGGCCGCGAGCCGGCTGCGTCCAACGCCCAGCGTGAGTCGAGAGATCTCGACGTGACCGTTGCTAATAAACTCTGAAAGAACTTCCTCGACGATCAGTTCGAGCATCATCGCCGCGCGATGCTCGTCGAGCAGCAGGAACTGCGGATCGACGCGTGCTTCGATTGGAAACTCGCGCAGCAGACGCGCGCAGAAGCCGTGAATCGTCGTGATCACTGCTCCGTCGAGCGTGCGCTTGTAGTTGAGCCAGCGGCGGCGCTCGGCGTCGTCGGCGATACGCAGCATCAGGTTGAGTTCGGTGCGCAGGCGCTCGCGCATTTCGTTGGCAGCGCGATTGGTAAAAGTGATCGCTACGATCTGATCGATAGCGAGATTGCGTTCGCGGAGAATGTGAACATAGCGCTCGACGAGGACGGTCGTCTTCCCGGACCCCGGCCCTGCCGTCACCGAGATGTGCTTGTTGATCTCGTATGCGGCGGCCGCCTGTTCTGCTAAGAGTACGCGTTCCTCAGACATACACTAACCACGGATGACACGGATCAAATCCGGATCTTTTCCGTGTTTATCCGTGTTACTTCTTCCCCTCGATTCGATCGCGGTCGTAGCGACACACTGCGCCGTAATCGCAAAACCGGCACGTCTTCTGCTTCTCTGACGGATCGACGATGAACTTTCCGGCGCGCATGCCGTCGAGAAATTCCCAGATTCTCGCCACCACCTGTGCGCGAATTTTTTGCCAGTCCTCGTCGGTGAAGACGGAGTTCTTCGCGCGCAGCCGCAGGTATTCCAACTGGCTTGCACGATACAGACCTTTGTTACGCCGGTCCTGCGCGCCGCGAATCACGTAGTATCCGCCGCCTGCAATCGGCTGGTCCGGGAGAATTAATTTTTCGAGCGCTTCGAGATAGATCGGCAGTTGCAAACTCCTACCCGAGGTGATGTCGCTTCTGCTCGCGCCGGTCGATAACTTGTAGTCGTAAGCAACGAGCGTGTCGTCGCGCGCAACGTCCACGCGATCGATCTGCCCGCTGATCTTGATCTTCTCTTCGCCGACAAACGTTTCGCGACTCAGCTCGAGCGGCTCCTCTTTCGAATCGGGATCCTTTGCCGACGATCTCGTGCCGCCAAACGCGACTTCGAAGTAAGCCGGACGCATTTGCTGCGCTTCCGATTCCTCCTGAATCTCCAACTCGTACAGCAGCACCTGGTCCAGGAGAATCTTGCGAATCTCGCGATCGATCTTCCAGATCTGTTTGTTGAGCGGCGGCACGACGCGTTCGTGTTCGTCAAACACGCTGTCGGCGATCTGCGCGAGCTCCGTTTGCAACTGCTTTCTATTCAAGGTGTGTAGCGACTGGCGACGGTGCCGTTCGAAAAACCGGCGCAGAATATCGTGCAGCAGTTTTCCCGCATCGATCGCCTGCAAATCGAGCGCGGCTTCACCACGCGGCTCGAAGCGCAACACGCGTTGCGCATAGAAACGATAAGGACAATTGCCGTAGACGCTGAGACCGCTCGCGCTGTGTACAAAATCAGGTCCGAACTTGTCGTGCAGTAACTGCAGCAGATCGGGATTCGTAATCTCGCCGTCGTACGGTCCCCATCGCGGGCTCGATCGTTCACGCTCGATCTCGATGCGTCGTAACGCGGCATCGCTGAGGAAGCCGTCGTTGCGCGCGAGTGTGAGCAGGCGCGTGATGCGCGACTGCGGCAACAGACCTTCCCTGTGACCGCGATGCAGATGCCGTTCCTGCTGTCGCACGAGCGCGACTTTCATTTCAGTGGAACTCGATACCTCGCCGAGGTGCTTGCCGTCGTAATCGCGACGCACGATCTCGGTCTCGATTCTGAACGGCGCAATCGCGCGGCGCAGTTCGTCGATGTAGTAAGAAGCGACCGTTTCCGAATCGTCTCCGAGCAACAGCGGGCGCGTCAGGTAAAGACGCTCAGTCGCGCGGCAAGCCACCTGATAAAAATAGTGTTCTTCCTTCAGCAGCGTGTTTGGCGAGATGTCCTCGAGCGTGAGGCCATACTCGCGCAGGCGATCGCGTTCTTCGTGCGGGTAGATCCAATCGCGAGACGCACTCAACGGAAAACCACCTTCGGTTAGTCCGGCGAGGAAGATCGCGCGAAAGCGGAGGCCGCGCACGTCGGTCGCTTCAAGCACGCGCAGGCCGTTTCGATCGGGCGCGCCGAAAAGTTGCGACTGAAACCCGAGCGAGCGACGAACTTCCTGGAGAAAGTTCGAGAGACGCGTGGACGCGACCGTGTTTGCAGCAATCTCGATGCTCTTGATCGCGGCGACAAACGCGCGGCGCAACGCTTCGAGCGCGTTGAAGTTGAGCATCACTTGCGGCAACTCTTCTTCGTCAGTTGTCGTCCTCACCGGCTCCGCGATCTGATCGCGAAACCCGAAACGATCGAGCAGTCGCATCAACTCGGTGCGCAAGTCGGCGGGTTTGCCCTGGCGCGGCACCGCGTGAAGCAGTTCCGCAAAACGTTGGACCACGAGCGCGGTCCACGCCAGCGCTGACGGATGAATGTCGCGCGACGGGCGGCGCTTTTTCTCGACACCTTTCTCGTCGAGTTTCGCGGTCTCAGCATTCTCGACGTTGTCGGCGATGTCGGTATCGCGATCGTGCGCGCCGGGATCGATGTTCAGGATCTCTTTCGTGGCGGCGGCGCCCGGAAGATCGGTGAACAGTTTGTGAGCGCGAGTCAACCAGGCGCTCACGCTCAAGTCGCTGCCGACGTAAGCAAATGCATTCTCGAGCGCGTCAGCATCCCACAACCCGATCCGATAGCGACTTTTCAAACGGTGCACGGTTTCAGGCGTGAGCGTCTGCGCGTCATTGCGCAACAAGTCCAGGTGGCGCTCGTCGAAGCGCGCTGACAGCGTGCGCAACTCCTCGTCGCTGAGACGGAAGTATTCAGACTTGATAAGGTCCGCAATCTCCGCGATCCGCGTTCCCTGGTTCTCTTCGGTGGAGAGTCCTTCGAGCAGCGTCAGCAGCTTGAGCGCCGCGCGGCTGGCGGGCACGTCGGCAGCGTCGACCCGCAGCTCGATGTTGCATGGAATCGATTCCTCGACCATGACGCGCGAAATTGTCGAAGCATACGTCTCGTGTTTGCGAACGACGAGCGCCATGTCGGCGAGCTTGTAGTTTTCTGTGAGGACGAGACGTTTCACTTCACGCGCAATCGTGCGGATTTCGGTGTCGCGATCGCCGCACTCGAGATGCCGGATCTCGCTTGCAACAAACTCCGGCTCTTCAGACACCACGTCAGACTTCAAAGGATTAAAAAGATTCTCGCGGAGCGACGACAGCACGCCGCCCGTGACCGTGTAATCAGGGCTGTGGACGGTGTCGAACGTCGCCATGCCTTGCAGTTGGCCAATCGTCTCCTGAAACGGAACAAAGATTTCGGGATTGCTGTCGTCGTGATTCAAATTGACGATGGTCTCCGGAAAACGCGGCAGCAACTGGCGCAGGATCTCGCCCTGCACGGGGGTGAAATCGAAGAACCCATCGATGATGAAAAGCTGCACCTTCGACAGCCACGGCACGCGGACGAAGCGTTCGTCGATCATCCCGCGCAACACCCAGAGCGCGCGCAACTGCTCCGAGTCGTCTTCTGTAAACTGGTTCCGGTTGAGTAGCTCGTCGTAAGTGGAGTAGATAAGTGCGACTTCGCGATCGAAATCGAGTTGCGTGATACCGCGGGCTTCACCGCTCTTTTCGATGTCGCGCGCGCGCGTTGTGAGGATGTCGATGAGCTCAGCAGGCGTGCGCGCGGCGCGCTGGATCTCGCCGAGGAGTGTGGCGATGCTATTCACGCAACCTTCGCGCGTGGCGAGCGGCGCAAACGCTTTCAACTGGTTCGTGGCGAGTAAGTGAAGCAGCACTTGTGAGATCAGGCTGCGCTTCAGTGGCAACTCGTCGCGATCGATCGGGATACGCGGCTGGAGTCGCTCGTCCTTCTCGTCGACAGCCGAATACAAAACGTGCCGCACGAGTCCGCGAAACAGATAGACCGGAAGCTCACCCCAAACCCCGCGATTGCGATTGCCGTCGAGAATACTTTGCGTAACGTGTTCGAGGAGGGGATACGACGCGGCGAGATATATAAAGGAGTCGGTCTGATTGTTGGCTACGAGTTTAGCGCAGCGCTCGATGAGTAGCGCGCGGTTGTCGTTGAGCAGCGGACCTAACCAGATTTCGTTCACGAAACACTTATCCACCCATTACACAGATGCGCGGATTGTAATGCAGATCTGTCCGATCTGCGTAATCTGTGGATGGTTTTATCTTTTACCGCTTCTTGCGGTATGCGCTTTCAGAAGCGGCCTGTCTTCTTCAGGGAACAGTCCACCGTCGTCAAAGGCGAGCGGCCGGGCAGCCTTGTCGACGGGTTCGAGTATCTCGATCTCTTCGCCCGCGATTGCGCCGCGTTCTTTGAAACGTCTCGCCGTCACGAGCACGCGACTTTCGAGGGAGCGCACGCCTTTGTTGTAAGCCTCGAGGGAGCGATCGAGGTTGCGGCCGATGTCGTCGAAGTGGCCGGTGAAAACACGCAGGCGATCGTAAAGCGTCTTCGCGAGGTCGCTCACCTCCTGCGCATTTTCCGCCATCTGTTCCTGGCGCCAACCGTACGACACCGCTTTCAACAAAGCAATCAGCGTCGTCGGCGTGGCGATGATCACGCCCTGACTCACGCCGTCTTCGATCAACTTCGGATCGTTTTCGAGCGCGGCGCTGTAGAAGTTTTCGCCCGGCAGAAACAACAGCACAAACTCCGGAGTGGGTTGCACTGTTTCCCAGTATGACTTGCGGCTCAGCGAAGTGATGTGCGTTCTGACGAGTCGCGCATGATCTTTGAGTCTCGCAATGCGGATTTCCTCATCGGTGGTCGAGATCGACTCGTAGAAAGCGTCGAACGGAACTTTTGAGTCAACCACGATCGTGCGGTTGCCGGGCAGTCGCACGATCATGTCGGGACGAATGCGACTGTCTTCCGTCGCGACTGTTTCCTGCTCCGTGAAGTCGCAATACTGAAGCATGCCCGCCAGCTCGACGACGCGCCGCAACTGAATCTCACCCCAGCGGCCGCGCACGTGCGGCACGCGCAAGGCTTTGACGAGATTGCCGGTCTCGGATTGAAGTTGTAAATGCGACTGGGCCAGCACCTTCACTTGTTCGCGCAACTCCGAATACGCCCCCGCCCGCGTCTTTTCCAGCTCACCGATCTTACAGTCGACTTTATCGAGCGACTCCTTCAGCGGCTTGATTAAATCGCCAATCGCGTTCTGGCGGCGTTCGAGTTCGCCTTTCGCGTTCTGTTGAAACGTGGCGAGATTTTGCTTTGCGAGATCGAGAAACGAACGGTTGTTGTTTCGCAAAGCGTCCGCCGAGATCGCCTTGAACGCGTGCGTGAGCTTCTCTTCGGCGTTGCTCAGGAGAGCGAGTTTCTCCTGGCTGGCTTTTCGTTCTTCTTCGAGCCGCGTTTGCAGGGCGGAAAAGTTTGCCATCGTGCGCGAGGCTTCTGCTCGCAACTGGTTGCCCTGATCGATTTCACGATCAAGCGCGTCGCGTAGTTCGCGCAGTTGATCTTCCTTGCGAGCGAGGCGCTCGGTGAGGGTGGCGCGTTCAGTTTCACCGTCAGCGCGGCCACGATCGAATTCGTATTTCAGCTTCGTCCGGGTGATGAACCAGAGGGAGACAGTGCCGACGAGTAGGCCCACGGCCAGCATCGACACGGGGAAGACGATTTCCATGCGCCGGATTCTAACACTGGTTTAGGCACAGTATCCATTATATTGTTTGCGGGCGGTCGCGAACCGCAATTAGCTGCGGTCAATTCTGAGTGAAACTATCTTCCGAAGCTGGCGACCATCCGTTCGTAGACCTTCCGGGTCACACGCACGTCGTTGAGGTTGTATTCGCGAATCAAATCCAGCTTGCCGGCCTGGTACAGGTCAAACACCTTGCTCCCTTCGATCTCCGACGTCTTGCTGGACTCGATCCCAAGCGCCCACGCGAGATCGTCGAGACTGACATGACGCCTCGCCCCCAACCACCAGCGATGCATCGTGTCGAACACGCCACGAACGTTGTAATCAGCAAGGTTCACGAACGGCCGCACCTTGATCGAGTGCGCCAGGCAGCGCTGGAAAACAAACGGCAGATCGAACCCGATGATGTTATGCCCGACGAGCTCGTCGCAGTCAGGGTCGAAATCTTTCATGAAGCACACGAAATCCTGCAGTGCTCGCTTCTCATCCTGCTCGTAACCTTCCTGATCGATGCCGAACACGTGTTCGCTGCTGTCCGGACCCAGTCCGGGAAACTCCACACCCGGAATCGGACCGACGTGAAGCGCAATCGACAACACGCGTCCGGAAGTCGCGCTCAACGCGCCGAGCGCGTAACAACGTTCTTCCTCCGCGGCGATGTCTTCGAGGTAGCGCTGCTGTTGTTCGACGCGCATGTTGCCGAGTCGCATCGAGCGCTCTAGCTGCGGACCGACTCGTTCGCGAAAGTCCGGCAGCGTGATCGTTTCGATGTCGAACGTGTACGCGCGCGGCAGCCGCGGATCGGCTTTTTGATGTTCGCGATACTGCTCGATCGTGATTGGTCGATACTCGGCGACAACAAACTGCGAGCGGTCCTGGAAAGTTTCGAGTTTGCCGGTGATGCCCCAGAGGCCGGGCTTGATCTCTTTCTGAGTCTCGAGGATTTCACCCCAGATCTTGAGCGGGAGGGTGCCGCTGGCGTTGCGCGCGGACGCGTCGCAGAAGAGGCGGCCCTGCTGCGTGCGGCGTTCTCGCACCGAGGTCACGAAGACGATCAGCCACAGGTCTTCGCCGTGGGGAATTTCGGGGATGGGGATGTTGCCTCTCAAGATCTATTTGAACTTTCGCCCCATGAGCATCCACGCAATCATTTTGTAATCGCCGATGAATGACCAGAGCGGGTATTTGAATGTCGCCGGTTTGTTTTTCTCGATCAGGAAATGTGCGAACCACGCGCAACCGTAACCAGGGATCAAGGCCAGCGGAAACAACCACCACCTGCCTATCGCGATGAAATAGATGAGCAACGCGACGCCGGCGGTCGTGCCGATCAGGTGCAGCAGACGAGTGCCGGGGCGGCTGTGTTCCGCGACGTAGAACGGCCAGAACTCAGTGAATGATTTGTAGCGCTCTTCGCCCATCGTTAATTTTAACCACGGATTGTACGGATAAAGACGGATCATCCGTCATTCATCCGCGAAGATCTGTGGCCAGGTTTTCCTCGACGTGCTCGACGCGGCTCATGCCGATCAGCGCCGTCGTGATTCCCGGTGTTGAAAGATTGAAGCGAAGCGCAGTTTGCGGGTCGATGCGGCCTTGCAGCATGGACGCGCTCGTCATTACCGTCACGCCCAACCGCTGCGCTTCCTCGATTACCGAAATCCCTTCAGTCATCGCGAGGTTGAACGGCAGTTGAATGAAACGAAACCCATGATCATCGCCGCCGGCCTCGCGTGCTGCGTCAATCATCCGTTGCAGCGAATGATGCCCGCGTGACCCGGCGGGGACACGAAACCCGTTCCACGTCGCGACACCGTAATGCGCCAGTTTCCCTTCACGCCGGTTTTGCTCGAGACGTTCAAACGCGCGGCCAAGTCGCGAATAAAACTCCTGCTCCGAGACGTGTCCTAACTGCGATTCCGGATTGTGAATGTAATAGACGTCGACGCACTCGATACCCATATTTCGCAGCGACTGGTCGAGTTGATTTTGCAGGTAAGCGGGCGTCATGCAATGCATGCCGCCAACGATGTCGTCGAATGAAGCGATGCCCGGCTTAACGAAAGTCTCGTTCACATACTCGCGCACGTTTCGCGGCGGCGCGCCGTCGAAAGGGAGATACCCGCCCTTCGTGCAGATGACGAGTTCCTCGCGCGCGAAGCCGTGCTCGGTTGTGAGTGTTTTCAACGCGTGGCCGATGGAGCGTTCGCTTCGTTGGAATCGGTAGTTCGCGGCGGTATCGATGACGTTGCAACCGAGCTGCACTGCTCGCACGACAGCATCCGCGTAGTTTGAATCCGTCCGTTCGTCCGCCTCTCCGAGATACGTCCCGATTCCGATCGCTGAGAGGACGAGGTCCTGTTGCTCGCGAAAATGTTTTTCGGCGAAGCGGTCGCGATAGCGGGCAGTACCTTCCGGGGTAGCGCAATTGGCTGACATACTTGAAGACGAATGTTACCACGGTTACAGGATTTACATGATTAGACATGATATACATGTAAATCCTGATCGATTATGAAATTCACTTTGCGGACACAATCCTCGCTCGACGTCACCGAGGAAGCACTGAACGAAATATCTGCGCAGGCCACGCAACTGGTTTTCGAGTATCTCACGACGATCGCAGAGCGCCCCGTTCGCGCCGAGAACTACGCCGGCAAGACGATTGAGTCCATGGATGCGGAACTATCTGTCGATGGCGTCCCGCTCGACAAGCTGATCGCTGAGTGTCGCCGGGTGATGGATCTCAGCCGGCACAACGGTCATCCGCGGTTCTTTGGTTACGTCGCGTCACCATCCACTCCGATAGGCGCTTACGCCGATCTGATCGCTTCAGCGCTCAACGCAAATATCACGTGCTGGCGTTCCGGGCCGGCCGGAACCGAGATCGAGCGCATGGTTGTGCAGTGGCTCGGGTCGTTGATTCGTTACGACGAGCACGCGAAAGGTCTGTTGACGAGTGGCGGATCGATGGCGAACATGATCGCGTTGCTGATCGCGAGCCGCCGCAAGGCTGGCGCCGAAATCTCACGGCGAGGGCTTTGGAATACCGGCCCGCCGATGACGATTTACGCTTCGGAAGAAGTTCACATGTCGGTCGCGAAAGCGGCGGACATTCTCGGCCTCGGACGCGATCACGTGCGTGTGATCGCTTGTGATGAACGGCAGCGAATGCGTGTCGACTCGCTGCGCAAAACGATCGAGGCAGACCTGCGCGAGGGTTTGAGACCTTGCTGCGTGGTCGCCAGCGCGGGCACCGTCAACACCGGAGTCGTCGATCCACTTGGTGAGATCGCGAGCGTCGCGCGTGAGTTTGATCTCTGGTTTCACGTCGATGGCGCTTACGGCGCGCCCGGTGTTTTGGATCAACGTAAGCAGTATCTCTTCGCAGGGCTGGAACGCGCCGATTCGGTGTCGCTCGATCCGCACAAGTGGCTGTACGTTCCGGTTGACGCCGGCTGTCTTCTGTTTCGTGACCCGGCGGCGGCGATGGCGGCCTTCAACACGGAAGACGCCGACTACATCAAAACGCATGGGTACAGCGATGAGGAAGCGTTCGCGTTCTGGGATTACGGTGTCGAACTATCGCGCCGGTTCCGGGCGTTGAAGGTGTGGCTGACGTTACAGTATTACGGAACGCGCCGGATCGCGGAAACGATCAGCGAGGACATTTCGTTGGCCGCATATCTCGGCGAAGTTGTGTCGAAGGCAGAAGACTTTGAACTGCTCGCGCCCGTCGAGTTGAGCATCTGCTGTTTCCGTTATGTGCCGGAAGGCATGAGGTCGGATGCTGAATTGGATCAGCTAAACGAGCGCATCATGGGGTTGGTGCAGAAAGGCGGGCGCGCTTACGTCTCGAATGCAACGGTGAACGGGCGCTTTGCGTTGCGCGCGTGCATCACGAACTTTCGAACAACGCAGCGAGATATCGATGAGACAGTCGCAGCGATACGCGACGCCGCAAGGATCGCATGACGAAAAATCTTTACGATCGCGACCTGCGCGTCGCCTGCGAGTTGGCACGCGCGGCGGGGGCCGCGATTCTCGAACACTACGATGGGCCGATCCGCGTCGAACAAAAGCAGTCCGCGGACGACGCTGAGCCCGTAACGCAGGCTGACAGAATCGCGAACGAAATGATCGTCAACGGCTTGAAACGCCAGTTTCCCGACGACGGAATCCTCGCGGAAGAGTCTGTCGACACGAAACGCCGGCTCGGAAAGTCGCGTGTGTGGATGGTTGACCCACTCGACGGCACCAACGGTTTCATCGACGGCAACGGCGACTTCGCCGTGCAGATCGGACTCGCTGAAGAAGGCGAATGCGTGGTCGGAGTTGTTTATCAACCGCTGACTGGAGTTTTATATCGCGCGGTGCGTGGCGAAGGAACGTGGATCGAACGCCCGCAGTTTGAACCCGAACGGGCGCACGTCTCTAATCAGACAGATTTGTCGAGCATGCGCCTCGCCGCAAGCCGTTCGCATCGCAGTTCACGCATGAACAAGGTCGTCACGCGTTTTGGTTTTCGCGAAGAGGTGCAGCGCGGCTCGGTGGGAATCAAAGTCGGCTTGCTGGTCGAGCAGCAGTGTGACGTGTACATCCATCTGTCGCCGCGAACGAAGCAGTGGGACACGTGCGCGCCGGAGGTCGTTTTGACGGAAGCCGGAGGGCGTGTCAGCGATCTGTTCGGCTATCCACTGAACTACAACGTTCCTGACGTGCAAAACCGCAACGGCCTCGTCGCCAGCAATGGCGTGGCGCACGAACAGATCATTGCAACGCTGGCGCCGCTATTGGAAGAGTTTGGCCGAAAACCAGCCACGGATTTTCACGGATGAACACGGATTAACCCGATGATCCGCCCGAAGCCCTTTCTCACTTATCTCGTCATCTGCGCGATACCGCTGCTGCTGTTGGCGGGCCTTAACTATTGGAACGGACTGCGGACTGTCGATTCCACCATCGGCACAATCGTCCAAAACGATCTCAACTCCCTCAACGTCGCCGTGGACCACGTAATTCGCGAGCAGGAGAGCGCGATGTTGCGACTCGCGATGACGCCCGAAGTGCAGCAGATCGTCGCCAGTAAAAACGAAGCTGATGCGGGCCGGCTAAACTCTGTTTTAGATCTCAGCGAGTACTTCAAGAGTCTGACATTGTTCGACCGTGATCGGCACGCCTTACTCTTTCGCATCGCCAACAGCCGGCCCGCCGAACCAAAACCCGACCAGCGCGTGTGGGAACTTCAGGGAAACGTCTTACTCGACAACCCCGGCAGCTCGCCTGCGACCGTCGAATACACTGCGCCGATCCACGATGCAAACGGCACGAGCAACGTGGGCGCACTTGTCGGCGTGCTCGATCTGGATTCCGTGTTCGCAAGCGCGGCGCGCGGATTGGAATCGAGCAAAAAGTCGGTCGTGGTTGTTTTGGACCGCACAGGCAAAGTCGTCTATCACTCGGATCGCGCACTCAAGTCTGGGCCAATACCGGGCTTTGAAACGATCTCAAAGGCCATGACGACGAACGAGAGCGGCGTGGGCCAGTTCAACTCCCCTTCCGGTTCTTACATGGCCGCCTACTCGCCGTTGCCACGATTAAATGCCGCGGTTGCGGTCGCGCGCAGTCGCTCAGAGTTCGTGTCTGCGGCTCATCGCTCGGGAATCACCAACCTGCTGGTCGCATTGTTCATCAGTCTCATCGCCGCGTTTGTTTTAGAACGCCACGTGCGCGGGCGATCCGCGGGCATGGAGCGCGTAACGGAAGACCTGTCGGCAATCGCGAAAGGCGAACTGGACCGTCGCATCATTCTGGAATCGAGTGACGACGCACGCGGCCTCGCCGACAACATCAACGTCGTCACCGAACGCTTGCGCGCTCAGATCGCGCGTGAGGAAGAGTCGCGCCAATTCGAATCGTTCGTCCGCTTGTCTGCCATGTTGACGCACGATCTGAAGAATGCGATCGAGGCGCTGTCGTTGACCGTCAGCAACATGGAGCGCCATTTTGACAATCCGCAGTTTCGCGCTGACGCGCTGAAAGGTCTCAACACCGCGACTGACAAACTGAAGGCCCTCGTCGCGCGTCTCGCAAAGCCGGTGAGCAGCTTGAGCGGCGAACACAAGCGGCCCACCAACGTCGATCTCGTTCCAATATTAAAGCGCGTAGTGGCGATGACTGCTGAACCGGTGCGAAGTAAACACACGATTGTTACGCGACTGCCGCCGAGTCTGTTTGCCCTCGTCGATGCGGCGCGCGTTGAAGAAGTCATCGAGAACCTCGTGCTCAATGCTCTTGAAGCCATGACAGACAAAGGCGGCACGCTCACGATTGAAGCCGGCGAAACATCCACCGGCGCGCCGATGTTTTCCATCGGCGACACAGGGCGCGGAATGAGTCGCACCTTTGTGGAGAATCGCCTCTTTCGCCCGTTTTCCACGACCAAAAAGACCGGGATTGGTCTGGGACTCTACACTTGTCGCGAAGTGATAAAGGCGAGTGGCGGATCGATCGAAGTAGACTCAGTCGAAGGCGCTGGAACGACTTTTCGCGTCGTGCTACCATCCATTTCACACGACAGGCGTAATTAAGCCAACTGACAAGGGCGCGGCAAGCCCCGGTTTCATACATACCCGTTACGCCGGTTCCTCTTAGCAGTACCTGCCCAGGCTTTTCCAGGCGCACGTGTGCGGCTCAATGTGTTCGTGTGGAAACCGGATCGAGAGATGAGTAGTCAAGCACAGCCTAAAGGAACTGTACTCGTCGTCGACGATGACGACGCGGTGCGCAGCGGTCTTTATTGGGCCCTCGCTTCCGACTATCACGTCCTGCAGGCCGGCTCTCGCGAAGAGGCGTGCGGGCTTATCAACAACGAAGAGATTGAAGTGGTCGTAAGCGATCTGCACTTGCCACCGAATCTCGACGACATCGCGGAAGGCCTGGCGTTAATCGACGTGGCGCGCGCACAGGATCCGCCGCTTCAAGTGGTCGTCATCACCGGCAGTGATTCAAAACGCGCGGCGCTCGAAGCGGTGAAGCGCGGCGCTTATGGTTTCTTTGAAAAGCCACTCGATTCCGCCGAACTTTTGCACATCGTGACTCAAGCTGCGCGCATGCGGCAGCTCGAGATCGAAAATCGCCTACTGCGCCAGGAGTTGTCGCGCCCGCCCGGCTTTTTACACTTGATGGGAACAAGCCAGGCTTTGGAACGAGTGCTCAAACAGGCGAGGTCAGTCGCGGCGACGAGTGTGACTGTGTTGTTGGGAGGCGAGAATGGCACCGGTAAAGAGATGCTTGCGCGTGCGATTCATCAGGAGAGTCCGCGCGCGAGTGGACCGTTTGTCGCGGTGAGTTGTGCGGCGCTTCCTGAGGCGCTGATTGAGTCGGAATTATTCGGCCATGAGAAGGGCGCATTCACGTCAGCTACGCAAACCCATAAAGGTCGTTTCGAACTCGCGAATGGCGGCACGCTTTTCCTCGACGAGATCGGAGATCTGAGTGCGGCGGTGCAGGTGAAACTGTTGCGCGTGTTGCAGGAGCGCGAGTTTGAACGCGTCGGCGGTACCAAGACTTTAACCGTAGACATCCGTTTGATCGCGGCGACGAATCGCGATCTCGAAAAAGAAGTTGCACAGGGAAGATTTCGGCAGGACTTGTTCTTCCGGCTTAACGTCGTTCCTCTCGTGCTGCCGCCGTTGCGCGAGCGACTGGACGACATTCCGATCCTCGCGGCACATTTCGCGGCGAAGTCGGCGCAGAAGTACGGGCAGCCGACGCCGGAGCTGGAACCGGCGCTCGTTGAAGTGTTGTTGGAGTACAACTGGCCGGGGAACGTGCGCGAGTTGGAAAACTTGATCGAACGGTTAGTGGTGCTGAGTAACACTTCAACACTCGGGCTCGAGTTTGTGCCGGAGAAGATGCTGCGCGTGCTCCCGGGAAACACGCCGGGCGACGAAAGCACTCTGGAAGGAGCGGTTGAAGCAGTGAAGCGCCGCATGATCGTGAGTGCTTTGCAGTCTGAAGGGAACAAAGTTGCAGCCGCGAAGAAGCTGGGGATCAGCCGATCTTACCTGCATCGTCTGATCAACGAGTTCGATCTTTAATAATTAGCCCTATACTTAATGGCCAACTTGCAACAGCGCTTACCGGAGAATGTCCCGGGTGATTTCTTTGTAGATTCCACCTGTATCGACTGCGAGACTTGCAGCCAACTCGCGCCCGGCATCTTTCGCGATCACGGCGACCAGTGCAGCGTTCATCACCAACCTGAAACGTCCGACGAAACGCGGCTCGCAATGATGGCGCTGGTGTCGTGCCCGACCGGATCGATCGGCGCCGTTGAACGACACGACGCACACATCGGCATTGATGCCTTTCCCCTGCTACTCGACGAAAACGTTTACTTCTGTGGCTTCACGGCAGAATCGAGTTTTGGCGCGTGGAGTTATTTGATCACTCAACCCGAAGGCAACATTCTGATCGACTCGCCCCGGTTCGCAAGTCAACTGCTGAAACGAATCGAAGCGCTGGGCGGCGTCAGCCGAATGCTGCTTACTCACAAAGACGACGTCGCGGATCACGAGCTGTTTCACCAGCGGTTCGGCTGCGAACGACTGATGCATGCCGATGATGGAGCTGCACGTCTCGGTCTCGAGCAGGTAATTCACGGCAGCGAACCTGTGCAACTCGACGACGATTTGCTGGTCATTCCGGTGCCGGGACACACTCGCGGTCACGTCGTCTATCTTTACCGGAACAAGTTTCTGTTCACCGGCGATCACCTCGCCTGGTCACCCGCGCGGCAAACGCTGACGGCGTTTCGCAGCGTCGCGTGGTATTCGTGGCCTGAGCAGACACGTTCGATGGAGAAGCTTTTGAATTACGAATTCGAGTGGGTGTTGCCGGGTCACGGCGACATTCATCGCGCCGGTGCGGCAGATATGCACGACCATCTCGAGCGTTGCGTGGCATGGATGAAGACGGTCAGGTAAGTTCAGCGAGTTCTTATAAGTTCAGCTAAAGAGGCGTAACAGATGACCCGAAATCAAAAGATTGCTCTCGGTTGCGGTGGTGCGGGATGTTTGGGATTGATCGTCGTGGTAATCGTTGCGGGGCTTATTTATTTCTTCAGTCTTAGCCGCACCTATCCCGCCAATCGCAACTACAATTACAACACCAATACTGCGAACCGAAATTACAATTCAAACACCAACGGCAATTACAACTCGTCCACTTCCGCTTCTCCTTCAACTTCAACGTCGGCGAGTTCGCTTTCAGACGACGATAAGCACAAGCTCTATCAAGCTGCCATTATGACGGGCGATCAGGAACTGCTTCGGCGCGTGTCAGTCGCAATTGGCGTCATGGACGCCGACTACACAACCGGCGACAAATATCAGGACTTCATCATCGAGCACGCCGGCTGGGTCATACGCAACACGGATTTCATCAGCTCGCTGAACACGCCCGAGAAAGCGCGGGCGTATGTAAACACAAATTTCCCTGATTAGATTTTATTTGTGCCTTTTGTGCCTTGTTGTGGCTAAAATTTTTAGTGGCTAAAAATGGATCCATCTCGCATTCGCAATTTCTCGATCATCGCCCACATCGATCATGGTAAGTCGACGCTCGCCGACCGCCTGCTCGAGTTGACCGGAGCTCTGTCTGAGCGGGAGATGGAAAACCAGGTGCTCGACAACATGGATCTTGAGCGCGAACGCGGCATCACAATCAAGGCCCACGCCGTCAGGCTCGATTACAAAGCTCACGACGGACAGATGTACGTGTTGAATCTGATCGACACGCCCGGCCACGTCGATTTCTCCTACGAAGTGTCGCGCTCACTTTCCGCGTGTGAAGGAGCGCTGTTGATTGTCGACGCGTCGCAGGGTGTCGAAGCACAAACGCTCGCGAACACTTACCTCGCCATCGAAAATAATCTCGAACTGATCCCGGTGATCAATAAGATCGACTTGCCCGGCGCGGAGCCCGAAAAGGCAATCGAACAGATCGAACACTTCATCGGACTCGAAACACACAACGCGATCCTCACGAGCGCAAAAAC
>DASSEB010000078.1:0-3201 GCA_035696765.1 Pyrinomonadaceae bacterium
GCGCAGATCACGCACTGAGTGTTGCGTCGGTTTTGTTTTTAGTTCGCCCGCCGCAGCGATGTACGGCACGAGGGTCACGTGAATAAAGAGCGCGTTGCCGGCGCCTTCCTCGTTCCCCATCTGGCGAATCGCTTCGAGAAAAGGCAGTGACTCGATGTCGCCGACGGTGCCGCCGATCTCGACAATGATCACGTCAGGCTTGTCGTTCTCAGCGACCTTGCGGACGGCGTCCTTGATTTCGTTGGTGATGTGCGGGATGACTTGAATAGTCTTGCCGAGGTAATCGCCGCGACGCTCTTTCTCGATCACGGAAAGATAAATTCGTCCGGTGGTCCAGTTGTTCGCTTGCGAAAGATGCGCGTGAGTGAAGCGCTCGTAGTGACCGAGATCGAGATCCGTTTCGGCACCGTCGTCAGTGACAAAAACTTCGCCGTGTTGAAACGGCGACATGGTTCCCGGATCGACGTTGATGTAGGGATCAAGTTTAATCAACGCCACGCGCAGGCCGCGGCTTTCGAGCAGGCATCCGATCGACGATGCTGCGAGGCCTTTGCCGAGGCTGGAAACCACACCACCAGTAACGAAGATATATTTAGGCATCCGTTTCTCCATTGGTTACCTCTTCAGTGCTATCACCCGCTTCCGGAGGATCTCCGGATTCCTGTTCCCCGTCGTAACGCCCGCGCTTTAAATCTTCCACGACCTCGACTGATTTTTCCTTCGACGGATCGAGCGCGCTTTGCAATCCTATAAGACTTGCGCCGAGCAGGCCCGGTCCTTCCTGTGCGCGGCGCTCGAATTCTTCCGTCGAGACGTCGTAGGGCTTGCTCAAGCGCGATAATCCGAAGAGCCCGCAAAGGATGATGAATGCGATAATGCCTAATCCAATCCAGTCGCTCATGCTCGTATTTCAACCAGCGCGCGGACGCGATCGAGGTCCGCAATCGTATCGACTCCCGTTGAACCTGAACATGCCTGGACGAGTTTTATCTTTACGCCGTGGGCCAGCGCGCGTAATTGCTCCAGCGCCTCGATCTTTTCGAGTTGAGACTGCGGCCAATTCGTAAACTCTAACAACACGTCCCTGCGATAAACGTATAGTCCGGTGTGTTTTCGAAAAAGTTTCAATAACTCGGGTTCGTTTTCCAGTGCAGCCTCGAGCGATCCGTGTCTCTTGACCGCGTCGCGAGGATACGGGACCGGAGAACGCGAAAAGTAGAGCGCATTATTCTGATCATCGAGAACAACTTTTACGAGGTCCGGATTCAGCAGATCGTCATACGATTCGATCGGCTCCCACGTGGTTACGATTCCGGCGCCGTTCTTTGCAATCTCGGCAGCCATCGCATCGACTGCTCGTTCAATCGTCTGCGGTGAGATTAGAGGCTCATCGCCTTGCACGTTAACAACGATCCCGGCGTCTGGAATTGTTGCTGCAACTTCCGCGACTCGATCCGTTCCGCTTGTGTGATGAACGGACGTCAACATCGCTTCGATATCGCTTGAACGGACCGCGTCGACAATTTGCTGGCTATCGGTGGCGACTATCACCCGGTCCACATTTCGCGCGGCGCGGGCGCGTTCAGCGACCCAGCAAACCATCGGTTTTCCGGCAATTTCGATTAACGCTTTTCCTGGCAGACGTGTCGAAGCGAGGCGTGCAGGAACAATGGCGACCGTGTGATTCACGGGATAACAGATTAGCTTGCGGCCACAAAAACTGTCAACGAAATCACCGCCACAAAAAAGCACAAAAAGCACAAAAGAGGCAGTCAAGCCATTTTGTGCTTATTGGGCCTTATTTCTTTCTCGTCGCCGCGGCCTTTTTAGCGGAACGTGAACGCGAAGCTGCCGAGCGTTTCTTTGCTGCCTTATGTGCCTGGCGCGAAAGCGCCCGCTTCGAGGCCGCGCTGTGCCCTTCCCGCTTGAGCGCCTTCAAAGTTGCACGTGAACGTTTAGCTGACGTTGCTGCTTTACGTCCACTCTTCGCTTTGCGAGTGTCGCGCGCGGCCTGCTCCTTCGTCTCCTTCGAAGCGTTCTTCGGAGCCGGCAACTCAACACCAGCACGTCGCGCTTTGGAAAGGCCAATCGCAATTGCCTGCTTCGTTGAACGCGCGCCATGCTTGCCTTCACGGACATGCTCGATCTCTTCTCGAACAAACTCACCTGCCTGCGTGCTCGCAGCTTTCCCTTCTCTCTTATCGCGCTTCGCTCGTTCGATTGTTTCTTTTTCTGGCATGGTTCAATTTAGACAGGTTTTACAGGATTTACAACACTAACAGGATTGCCTGAAATCTTGTCCAAGTTTTCCGTCACAAACTCACGCCCGCGGGTGTTATCACTCTGAAGTCTCAAAGTCGCCGGAGGTCCCGTAATGTCAAAGACTATTTGGAACCGCTACTTTTTCGGTCTAGCTCTAATCACAACCCTCATGCTGCTCGTTTGGATCGCAGGCGTAAACGCCGGCGCTCAGAGCGAAAAAGCCGGCGACTGGACGGCTACAGTTTCCAAAGACGAGTCGAAAGTTCAGTTGAACCTTGAGGAGCTTCGCAACAAAGACGGTAGCCGGCACCAGCACGGGCAGTCGTATGATTTTTCCGAACTGCAAGGGCTAACTCGAGAGCAGGCGCTGAGTGGAGGTCCGGTTAGTTTCAGCCTCGTTCGTGAGGCGGGGAAAATCGATTTCCAGGGCAGCTTCCAAAATGGAAAAGGCTCCGGCACATTTCGCTTCACGCCTAACGCAGCGTTTGTCTCGGCGATGAAGAGCCGCGGATTCGACTTCGTGCGAGATGACGACGAAGACCGTCTATTTGCCGCGGCCACAGTAAACGTAACGACAGCACTCGCGGACGATCTCGCCTCCGCAGGCTTCGGAAAACTCAACATCGACGATCTCTTCAAAGCCGCCATCTTCAAGATCGATTCGAAGTTTATGCGCGAGATGAAAGCCACGGGTTTCAACGACCTCGGCATGGAAGAACTCGTCAAGGCCCGCATCTTCAAAATCGATGCAGACTTTGTCAGGAAAGCGGCTGACATGGGATTCCAGAACGAACCGTTTGAGAGTCTCGTGAAGATGCAGATTTTCAAAGTCACACCCGAGTTCGTGACCGAAGTTCGCAACGAAGGCCTGACCAATCTCGCTATCGAAGACGTCGTCAAACTCCGCATCTTCAAGATCGACGCCGAATACATTCGCCA
>DASSEB010000079.1:0-7065 GCA_035696765.1 Pyrinomonadaceae bacterium
CGATGCCGCCGTAATTCGTTATCGCGGCTTCGACTTTGCCGTTGCGAAGAGTGTAGAGATCGATATTCTCGCCGCTGTCGGTTTTGCCGAAGCTTGTTTTGGTGATCGTAGCCTGGGCGTGTGCGACGAGGGGACTCAGGCACAGCAGAATGGTGAGAAAGAAAACTCTCGAGATGTTTCGCGATGCTTTCATGGGTTCTCCAAAAATTCACGCAAAGCCGGCGAAGAAGACGCTAGCCTGCACTCGTCTCGCGCATCAACGCCACCTGTCTTCGATTTCGACGTTCAGTGAAAATCTGATCCGCCATGACGCCGAGCAGGATCACGGCGCCCATCACTGCGAAATCGAGTGAACTCGGAATGCCGAGCAGGTTGACGAGGTTGCGCAACACTTGCAGCAGCGCGGTGCCGATCAGTATTCCAACCACAGAGCCTTCGCCGCCGCGCAACGAACAGCCGCCGAGTACCGCCGCGGCAATGCCGTAAAGCTCATAAGCGTTGCCGTGGTTGGCAGGCGAAACCGAGTTTGTATAAAAAGCGAAGATCATTCCCGAGATCGCTGTGAGTGCGCCGGAGATTACGTAAGTCAACGTGACGATCTGCTTCGTGTTGATGCCGGCGTAGCGTGCTGCTTCCGGGTTCCGGCCGGTCGCGAAAAGATAGCGGCCATACACCGAGCGATGCAGCACCACCCACGTTATCAAACTGATTATGATCAGAAGTACAAACGGCATCGGAATGCCCAGCAGATTTCCATTCGCGAGGAAGCGGAGGATATCAAGGCCGGGCACTGTGCCAAATCCTTTTGTCTCATCTGCCGTGATGAAGCGCGCGAGTCCGCGATAGAACAGTAACCCGCAGAGCGTGACGATAAACGGCTGCATGTTGAGACGTGTGATCAGCAAACCGTGGCCCAGCGACAGGACCATCGCGAGTGCTAAACACGCCAGCACAGCGAGCGGGACGCCGAATTTCCACTCCGTCAGCATCATCGACAGCAGTACGCCGAGCAGCGCCATCATCGAACCGACAGACAACTCGATGCCGCCCGTGATGATCACGAGTCCGAGGCCGATGCTGAAGATGCCAAAGGCGCCGATCTGCCGCGCGAGATTTTGCAGGTTGATCGGGAGCAAAAAGTTTGGGTTAACCGCTGACACGATAATGCAAAGAACGATCAGCAGGACGAAGATGCCAAGCTCTTTTTTCATAAGCCACTAATCCTTTTTAGCCACAAAAAGGAACGTAAAAGCGATTAGCCACAAAAAGGCACACAAGGCACAAAATGAGAAATGCAACTGCTAAGTTCTTCACAGCCTCCATCAGTCGAGTTGTTCCTGCTTTTGTGCATTTTGTGCCTTTTTGTGGCCATCTTCGGTGCCGGTGGCGAGGCGCATGACGGCTTCCTCGCTGAATTGTGCCCGTTCCAGAATTCCCGTTAACCGCCCTTCGTGCATCACTGCAATCCGATCGCTGATCCCAAGCACCTCTTCCATCTCACTGCTGATCACGATCACCGACACACCTTCAACGGCGAGCTTGCGAATCAGCTCGTAGATCTCGGCTTTGGCGCCCACGTCGATCCCGCGTGTCGGCTCGTCAAAAATCAGCACTCGCGGCGAGAACGTCAACCATTTCGCCAGCACTACCTTCTGCTGGTTGCCGCCGCTCAGATTCGCGGCACGCATTTCCGGCGTTGGAGTCTTGATGTTGATTGCCTTGCACGCCTCGAGTGCGGCTTTCGCTTCTTTGGCGTGATTGATGATCTTCGCCGACGAGTAACTCTCGAGGTTTGGCAGCGAGATATTTTCTCGCACGTTAAAGTCGACGATGAGACCAGACAGCCGGCGATCTTCCGGCACGAGATAAATGCCGTGCGTGATCGCGTCCTGCGGATCCTTGATGTGCAGGATCTGGCCGTTGAGTGCAACTTCCGTTTCGATTGCTTCTTCGACGCCGAAAAGCGCGCGCGCTACTTCAGAACGCCCCGCGCCAACCAGTCCTGCAAACCCCAGCACTTCGCCCCTGGCGACGCTGAAAGAAACCCGGTGATTTGGATACCTGAGTGTGCGCAGACGTCGAACCTCAAAACCCTCTCCGTCATTAGCAGTCCCGTTTCCCCTGCCGACCTGGAAAAGCTCTTTGAGATCGCGTCCGACCATCATGCGCACCATGCGTTCGTGATTGATCTCGCTGCCCGCGATCTCGCCTGCATTTTTTCCATCACGAAGAACTACCGCGCGATCGGCGATCTCCTCGACCTCATGCATGCGGTGAGAGATGTAGATAACACTGACGTTCTGCGCTTTGAGATCTTTGATTATCTCGAGCAGACGCCGCGTCTCGGTGAGCGTCAAGCTCGACGTCGGCTCATCCATGATGATGATGCGCGCGCCCGCGCCGAGTGCGCGGGCAATCTCGATCAGTTGTTGCTGCGCGATAGCGAGCTGGCCCAGAGGAGTGCGACTCGGCAGATCGAGCCCGATCTTTCGGAGCAGTTCGTCGGCTTCGCGATAGATACGTTTTCGATCTATCAACTTCAACAAGCCGCCTTTTGTTGGTTCGCGATGCAAAAAGATATTGGCGGCAACGTCGAGATTGTCGAGTACGCTGAGCTCCTGATGAATGAACTCGATACCGAGTGCACTGGCCTCACGCGGTGAACGTATTTCGACAGGATTGCCGTCGATCCTGACGACACCGGCATCGCCCGTGATGGCGCCGCCGAGGATCTTCATCAGCGTTGATTTGCCGGCGCCGTTCTCCCCAATCAACGCGACAATTTCACCTGTACCGACTGTGAGGCTTACCTGATCGAGCGCAACAACCCCCGGGAATCGTTTGCTGATTCCCTCCATTTCAAGGATTGGGGTTGACGGTGTCATTTAGCTGCGGCCGCGCAGGGTATTGATCTTTTTCGTAAACTCGTCGACGTCGGCTTTCTTCACCGCGAGAGTCGGCACGAAGATCTGTTTGCTTGCCGGAATCCCCGATTTGTCGCCACTCAGGATCTTCGACATCAACTCCATCGAGCGATAGCCAAACTCGAACGGTTGCTGGACCACCGTGGCATAAATCGCACCCTCTCTGATGCCACTCAACGTCTCGTCTTCTTCGTCGAACGCGACAATCTTCACCTTGTCTGTTTTGTTTGCTTCTTTGACTGCCGCGAGAATCGCTGGTCCATTGTAAGACCAGAGCCCGACCATGCCCGCGATGTCGGGATTATTCACGAGTGTGTCGGACGCATTCGATTTAGCGCGGACGCGATCGGTGTTGTCAGTACGCACGTCGATAATCTGCACATTCGATCCGGCGAGCGCTTCCTTCAAACCCTGATAACGTTGCTGTGCGTTGGCGGCGTCGAGCACGCCGACGAACACCATGATCTTACCGCCTTGCGGCAGCGCTTCTTTGACGAGCTGGCCGGCCTGGCGTCCGGCCTCGACATTATCGGTGCCGATGTAACAAGCGCGATTGCTGTTCGGAGCGTCGCTGTCCTGGGTGACGACGAGCGTTTGGCTCGCCGCGCGATTCAGCATCGGAGTTTGGTTTGCGGGGTCGACCGGGCTAATCGCGATTCCCTGAATGCCCTTGGCGAGCAGGTCGTCGACGATACGTTGTTGTTCGGCTGCGGTGCCATCAGCCGGGATCCTGAATTCGACTTCTATGCCCGAAATGTCCGCCTGCGCCTTCTCGGTCCCTTTGCGGGCGATGATCCAGAAGTCGGAGGCGTTGTTGGTGACGAAAGCAAGTTTGTGCTTCGTCCCTGACGGAATTCCTCCGGTTCTGGTTTGGATTCCATTCTGGCAGGCAGCGAAGAGCAGTGACAGGAGCAAGGTGCAAACAAACGCGGAGATCAATCGAGTGGATTTTTCTGGTCGCATTGGGTTCCTCGGCGATTAAGTTGTTTTTATTCGAAGCATGTTTACCACAAAGGCAGTAAGACACAAAGCACTATGAAAAGATCATGCGTTTGTGTCGTAAGTGTTATGAGGTTGAGATTTGGTGTTCCGAGTGGTACAAAATTACCGTTCCCTCCTGCTTGTCGTGCAAACCCCCTCAGTTTGAGTAGTAGAGCGCAATAGGCCGCAGAGCTGCGCAAAAACGTGCATGGGAGGACAGAATCATGTTGAAGAACATGTTGATGGTGATAACGCTGGGATTTTCGCTACTTGTCGGCGGTTTTTGGGCACTCAAGGCACAAGATCCTGCCCCCCAAAAACCTAGTAACGTGAGGACCGACCCGCCCACTATGTCGGCCCAGAATCAAACCGCGCAGACGGATCTTTCCGGAACATATACCGGCACCTTCAATTGTGAAGGTCTTGGACTAACCGGCGAGACCACGCTGACGATAAACGGAAATGAATTTACGACCGCCGATGGGAAGACAGGCCGCATTGTGGCTTCGACCTCCGGCGGTTACACGGCTGTCGCATTTCAGCTAAACGCCACGGATCCGGCGGCCCCGCCGCAGGTGGTCTCGTTGCGTGCGCGCAAGGTTGGCAACCGGTTAACGCTGATGCCGGTCTCCGGAACGGCAGCAGGGCAGAGATGTTCGTTCGTGCCAGGCCGAACGGTGGCGCGAGGCCGGCGAGGTCAACGCACGCCGCCGGCAACGGGGACTGATGTGAGCAATCCTGCTGCGGTGCCCACTGAGAGCCCGGCGCCGAGTACGGTCCCAACCGAGAGCCCGATGCCGGCCCAAACACCGTCGCCGAATCCATCGCCGACGGCAATGCCGACTCCGACTCCGCGTAGCAGTCCGAGGCCAAGGCCGAGCCCAACTCCGAGTGGCAGTCCAACGCCAATGCCGACTCCATCACCGGGTGAGCCGACGCCGAGTCCGACACCAGGTGAACCAACGCCGAGTCCGTCACCAGGTGAGCCGACGCCAAGTCCGTCACCAAGTGAGCCGATGCCGAGCCCAACCCCCACCCCGAGTCCAAGTCCGCAACCATAAGCCCAAAGAGGCACAAAGGCGCCGAGAGAGATCAGTCAAGCTTTTCAGCTTTGACTGATCTCTCTTGTGCTTTATGAGGCATCTGCTTTTTGTGCTTTTTTGCGGCGTCTGGTAGATTCCAGAATTCCGATGAAAGAAAAAATACGCATTGCTGCCGGACAAGGCTTCTGGGGAGATCTCCTCGATGCGCCCGTCCGCCAGGTCGAAGGTGGACCAATTGACTACCTCATGCTCGACTACCTGGCGGAAGTTACGATGTCGATCATGCAGAAACAGAAGTCACGCGATCCGAATGCCGGGTACGCCAAAGACTTCGTCCCCTTGATTCGCCGGATACTTCCGACGTGTGTGGAGAGAGGCATAAAAGTCACAGCCAACGCGGGTGGGGTTAACGTCCGCGGTTGCGCTGATGCGGTGATTGGGGTCGCGCGCGAGTTGGGATTCGCAGGGAAAGTGCGTATCGGGATCGTTACCGGCGACGACATCATGTCGCGGCTCGACGAACTGCTCTCGCGTGGTATTGAACTGCGGAACATGGACACGGGCGAGCCGCTATCGACCGTGCGCGACAAGATTCAAAGCGCCAATGCGTACCTCGGCGCGTGGCCGATGGTGGACGCCTTGAACCAGGGCGCGCAGATCGTGATCACAGGCAGGGCGACAGATACCGGCTTGACGCTGGCGCCGATGATTCACGAATTTGGCTGGCCGGAAGACGATTGGAATCGCCTCGCTTCAGGCACCATCGCGGGCCACATTATCGAATGCGGTGCACAGGCGTCGGGCGGTAATTGCCAGTACGAGTGGCGCAGCATTCCCAATCTCGCGGACGTCGGTTTTCCGATCGTGGAAGCTTCGCCCGACGGGACGTTTGTCGTGACGAAGCATGAACGCACCGGCGGCTGGATCATCATTCCTTCAATTAAGGAGCAGCTCGTGTATGAGATGGGCGATCCGCACGAGTACATTACGCCGGATTGCGTCGCGGATTTCACGACGATTCGGCTGGAGTACGAAGGCCGCGATCGGGTCCGCGTCTATGGCATCGAAGGACGGCCTGCGACTGAGTTTCTCAAAGTTTCGATCAGTTATTCGGCAGGGTTCAAGGCGGTCGGCACGCTGGTCTATTCGTGGCCGGATGCTTATGACAAGGCGCAAGCAGCGGATCGGATTCTGCGCCGGCGACTCGATCGGCTCGGGCTGGAATTCGATCAGGTGTTGACTGAATTCGTCGGGGTCAATGCTACGCATGGTCCACTCGCGGGCGCGCCCAGCGCCGACATTCCTGAAGTGCAACTGCGGGTCGGTGTGCGTGGTCAGGATCGAAGCGCCGTCGAACGGTTCACGAAGGAGATTGCTCCTTTAATATTGACTGGACCGCCCGCCGTGACGGGTTTCGCGGGCGGCAGGCCGAAAGTTGAAGAGATTGTGGCTTACTGGCCGGCGCTGATTCCGAAGGAAGAGATCAGGCCGGTAGTTGAGGTGCTCGACGCTTGAAAGTACAACTGACAAAATTGGCCCACGCGCGTTCGGGCGATAAGGGCGATACGGCGAATGTCGGATTGATTGCTTTGCAGGATCAGTTTTATCCGATCCTCGTTCGTGAGGTGACTGCCGAACGAGTCAAGCAGCATTTCAAAGGTATTTGTCGTGGTGATGTGGAAAGGTTCGAGCTGCCGAACATTGGCGCGCTCAACTTTTTGCTGCACGAGAGTCTCGGCGGCGGCGGGACGTTGTCGTTGATGACGGATGCGCAAGGGAAGACGTTTTCCACCGCGTTGCTGCGGATGGAAATCGAGATCACCGAAGAGGAAGCCACGGATTTCACGGATCTTCACGGATAGAAAATGACTGAGCCACAAGTAGTGACTTATTCCGTAGAGGGGGCCGCGGCGCGTGTCACCTTGAACCGGCCCGAGAAGCGGAATGCGCTGAACGACGCGGTTATCGCTGGTATTAAGGAGGGGCTCGGGAAAGCTGCGCGGGATGAAAACGTCAAGGTGGTGGTGATCGCAGGCGCGGGCAAAGACTTTTGTTCGGGCGCAGATCTTTCAGCGCTTCAGAAGATCGCCGGAGCGTCGGTGGCCGAAAACGCTGAA
>DASSEB010000080.1:0-2436 GCA_035696765.1 Pyrinomonadaceae bacterium
CTTTGTACCGCATCGTGTTGTAGAAAGAGATCGCGCCGAAGATGTTCCCATGATCGGTCATGGCACACGCGGGCATTCCCAGTTCTTCAACTCGTTTTGAAAGAGGTTTGATTTGAATCGCGCCGTCGAGCAGGCTGTAATCAGTATGAAGGTGGAGGTGTACGAATTGATGGTCCGGCATTTTATGTAAGTTCAACCACAGATTACACGGATCGTCCGTGTCAGCCGCAGTTGGTTTTTATTCCCACTCTATCGTTGATGGTGGTTTGGAACTGATATCGTAAACAACTCGATTCACGCCGCGTATCTCGGAAACAATTCGCGCTGAAACTCGCGCCAGTAAATCATGCGGGAGTCGCGCCCAGTCGGCAGTCATGCCATCGACGCTCGTGACCGCTCGAATCGCGATCACGCGTTCATACGTTCGCTCGTCGCCCATCACGCCGACAGTCGACACGGGCAGCAGCACTGGAAACGCCTGCCAGACCGAGTTGTATAACTCCGCGCGCCGCAACTCTTCGTCGAGTATGCGATCCGCCGCTTGCTCGATACGGATCTTCTCTTCGGTGACGTCGCCGAGAATGCGAACTGCCAGCCCTGGGCCGGGAAACGGGTGCCGTCCGAGGATCTCTTCCGGCACTCCCAATTCTCTGCCGATCAGTCGCACTTCATCCTTGAACAACTCGCGCAACGGCTCGATCAGTTTGAGGTTCATCTTCTCCGGCAGGCCACCGACGTTGTGATGGCTCTTGATCACCGCGGATGGACCACGCACCGAAACGGATTCGATAACGTCCGGATAGAGCGTTCCCTGGACCAGGTAACCAACGTCGCCTACTCGTCGCGCTTCTTCCTCAAACACGTCGATAAAGACTTTCCCGATCCGCTTACGTTTCTCCTCAGGATCGGTAACGCCCTTAAGAGCCGCGAGAAACTGATCTCCGGCGCGCACTCCAACGATGTTCAACTTCATGCTCTGGCCCAGCAGCGCGAGCGTCGTTTCGAACTCACCTTCACGCAACAGGCCATTATCGACAAAGATACACGTCTGCCGATCCCCGACCGCGCGATGTACGAGCGCCGCCGCCACAGTCGAATCGACTCCACCCGACAACCCGGATACGACTCTTCCCTTCTCACCGAGTTGGTTGCGAATGCGCTGGACCTGTTCCTCGATAACAGCTTCGGGCGACCAATCGCCGCGACAGCCGCAGACAGAAAACAGAAAATTGCGCAGCACCTGCGCGCCAAGCGGCGTGTGCGCGACTTCAGGATGAAACTGCACGCCGTAAATGCCGCGCGATCCGTCTTCCATCGCGTTCAACGCGTCGTCGGTGAGCGCAGTCACATGAAAACCAGGCGGCACTTCAGTGACGTGATCGCCATGGCTCATCCAAACGTCGAGCTCTTCCGGCAGTCCCTGGAACAGTCGACTGGTCACGTCCAACACTTTCAATCGCGCATAACCAAACTCGCGGTTCGGAGACGCCGCCACGTCTCCGCCAAGCTCACGCGCAAAGACCTGGAACCCGTAGCAAATTCCGAGCGTGGGACAATCGACTGACTCGAGCAATTGCGGATGCGGTTTTGGCGCGGTCGTGTCGTAGACGGACGAAGGCCCGCCGGAAAAGATCAAACCTTTTGGCGACCTCGCGTTGATTTGATCGATCGGTGCATTGAAAGGAAGAATTTCGCAGTAAACGCCTGCTTCTCTGACGCGACGTGCTATGAGCTGTGTGTACTGCGATCCGAAGTCAAGTATTATTACGGTCTCATGCTGTGTGCTGCTCATGGATTGGAAAGAGTGGGTGATTATACTTTCGTATGCGGGGAACTCAAAATTTTAGCCGCGGATTTTACGGATTGTTTTTTGATCTGCGCAGATCCGTGAAATTCATAGCCGTTTTTCTTCTGCTAATGGCGACGCCGGCGTTCGCGGGCGCCGACGTTCTCCTCTCCCAACCACTCACGATTCGCTGGCGCTATGAATCGAGCGTCACGTTGAACCTCACGCCTGCCTGCGATTCCGAACGGATCTATTTGCCGCTCGCGGGCGGCGCGATCGTCGCGCTCAAAGCGAAAGACGGCCAGCTCTACTGGCGTTCCGAGATGGGCGGCGAACTCTCCGCTTCGCCGGTCGCCGATGAAAACGCGATCTACGTCGCATCGGAAACTGTCGGACAGCCAAACGCGACAGCCGGTGCGTTGCGTGCGCTCGGCCGTGAAGGCGGTGTCACGCAGTGGATGACTCCTTTAGTCAGACCACTTCGCGGCGCGCTCACGATCAGTGGCGGCAAGTTGTTCGCAGGCGGAAGTGATGGTCGCGCTTACGCTTTCGACAAACGAACCGGTGGCGTGTTGTGGTCCATACCCTTTGCGTTGCAGTTCAGCAGTCAACCGGTGGTGAAGGACAGTCGAGTCTATTTGGGAAGCGAA
>DASSEB010000081.1:0-5135 GCA_035696765.1 Pyrinomonadaceae bacterium
CCTTCTTCACCTCATCGTCGCCGAAGAACTTGTGCGCGCGAGCCAACACCCATGCTCCATGCGCTTGCCGCGCCGGATCAACCGACTCGTAAAGCCTGTTGTGAAACGGTTGATAACACGAATAGAACGTCCCATCGTCTCGTAAGTGTTTCAGCAGGTATTGCAGATGCAACCTGCTGTGACGAGCGATGAGATCATCAACTGGTGGCTCGTTATCCTTCACCGACACAAAGCCGCCGATAGTTGGTGAGACACCATCGCTGCCTGCAAACCAGGTCGCACAGTCGAAGCGGGACCAGTAGTACGGCGGCCCAACCAACCCGGCCTTTTCGATCACCGCCTTTGCAAACGCCACCGCGTTAAGGTTCCAGAAGGAGGCGACAAACGGCAGCAACAGCCCGACGCGATCGCCCTGATAGACCATCAGCGTCTGCTCACCGTGACGATAATAGTTAACAACTTCTTCCGCGGACGCCTCTCCGAGCTCGAGCCGATCGAACAGCAACGAAACAGTAACAGCTACTGAATCAACATCGGTTGGAGCTGCTTGCGTAAATCTCTCGTCATGAAGCGCTGCTGCGACAATCTTCTTGAGATCGTCATCAAGGTTGTGTACACGCTGGCCCATGCAGCCGCGCAAAGCACCATCGATATAGATGGTCACGTAAAACGAATCGACGTTTTCGGGAAGGAGGTTATCGGCGAGTGTCGATGTAGTTTCCGCGCGATTGAGCAGATGGGCCAGCACCAGATCTCGACCGCGCTCGGCGATCCGGCCACAAATGTCTTTGTCTTTGTGCCACGGAAGTTGTTGAGGCGTGGGAACGCCAGTCGGCTGCCACGCAGCTTCCGGTTCGATTACTTTTACAACATCATGACGAAAGAGTTCGTACGGTTCGAACGAGACGAGCTTCGCGTTCTTGATGCGGGCATGTTGAAACTGGGCCCACTCATTAACAATGCCCGGCATGCGCGGCAATGCGCCGCCCATTTTTTCACGTCGTTCAAGACTCCTCACCACGATCCCATAGCGATCGTTGTCGAGTTGACCCGGACTGCAACGCTCGAGCGCATTGAAGAACGTAACCGCAAACGCGCTTTCGTCGACTATCTTCAATCCTTCGTCGCCACGAGGCAGGTCCGCGGCCGTGCTTAACGAAGCCATGACGACGTCTTCTGCCGCGGACTGAGACGTCTCGCCCGGAAAGTGCCAGAACCCGCTGCGAGCGTGTCGCCGGTAGATGTTTGCACGCGATCGAATGCTGACCCACGCGCCGCCCGATGAATCGTAATTCGCGTCGAGATATTCGGGCGGACGCAAAAGTTCGCCCGACGATAGATATTCCCGTACGACTAAGCGCGCGAGTTGTGCCGGATGGAGATGTTCAGGCGCGTGCTGCGTGGACCACTGAAATTCGGGAAACCACTTCGAGGGATTAGCGAGGGGCTTTTCTTCGTCGTCCATGTGGGCGATGAAGTCGTCCCAGATGTCGTACACCGTTTCCATGTGATAACCGCGTTCCTGCATGCGGGCGAACCCGCCGTACCATCCGAAACGCACCAGGCAAACGCCGCCCTCGACGCGCAGGCCTGCCTGTTCGAGTCGCTCGGTGCCTTCGTTCATGCAGGTGCCGGAACTTACGGAATCGTCGATGAGGATCACGGGCTCGTTTGGATTGATAGGGCCTTCGATCAGTTTCAACGAACCGTGTTGCTTTCGCTCCTTACGGACCAATAGACCACGATATCGATCGTCCTGAAGCAGACACGATTGCAGGATCGGAACACCGGTCAAGCCGTAGGTAGCGAGTTGGCGGCCGTCAAAGCGTTTTAGAAGTTCGAGCAGACACCGCGCGGCCAGTTGTGCTCCTGGCGGCGAGAGAGTGACGGCGAGGGAGTCGAGCATCCACCGCGCGGAGGTGCCGTCTCGCGAAAGCACGGGCTGTGTCGGTGAGCGATAAAGAATCGCGCGGCGCCGTAGCATGTCCAACAGCTCCGCGCGCGCTGAGTGAAAATCCTGTCTCAATCGTATTAGTCCTGTCTAAAAGTAAGGATTCTCCGGGAGCGCCAGGCTTAGATAACGATTGTCCAAATAGATCATGAAATCCTTATCGACAAACTCCTCCAACGCACCGTCGAGCCACGGCGCATCGTCAAACTTCGCTGAAATCTCTTTACGGCTGCGCGCGTCGGCACAGTATTCATAAAGCGTCGCGTAAAGATCCGAATACGTCGTCACGCGCGGAGAACAGTTGCGCCCATCGTCGATCAAGATCGTCGCCCACGCTTTTCGATAACGAAGATACGGACGCGGGCGCTGTTGCCAACGATGTTGCCAGACGTCGACAGCCTCGAAGATCTCATCGTATTCGTGATCTTCGAGAGTGTTTCCCATCTCGTGCTCGAAGTAGTACGAAACGCGATTCAGGTTGAATCGATCTTTAGGGAACAAATAGTCGTAGCAAGGCGACGGAATCAGTCGCGTGACGGACTGCGATTCGGGCTCGGTGTACATCGGCGATCCGCGATCGGCGCGCGCCTTCGCGATGGCCCACGGAGCTTGCAGGTGATGAATCTTCGCAATCACTTCACACTGCGCGCGATAGTCTTCCGCCGTCTCACCTGGAAATCTCAGCAGGATGTTGTACAGGTTATTGATACCGTAGTACGTGGACCACTTAATCAACTCCAGGTTACGCACGCCCGTGGTGTGCTTCCTCATCAGCTTGAGAATGTGCGTCGAGAAGCTCTCAACACCCGGCTGAATGGAGAACAGCCCACCTTTGCGCATGTGCTTCAATTGCGCGCGTGAGAGGCTCGGGCGAACTTCGTAATGGATGCGGATGTCGGTGTTGGCCTCGCTGAGCTGGCCGAACAACTTGTCGATGTATTCAGGTTCGATAATGTTATCGATCGCGTTGAAGTCGAGGATGCCGTAGCGCCGCGATAGTTCGTCGAGCTGCTCGATTACGTTTTCAACTCGCTTGGATCTGAATTCCATTCCGGCACGATTCAGACCGCAAAAGGTGCAGTGGTTCTTCACGCCCCACCAGCAGCCGCGCGCGGTTTCAATCGGCAGCAGGACCTCCTGCGACCGATCGTATCGTTCGTAGCCACCCTCTTTTCGAGCGTAGAAGTACTCATCAAAATCCGGCACCGGAGTTTTGTTCATGTCCGAGAGGTTAGGCGCGCGTCCGGCGAAAACGACGCGTTCGTTGTCGCGCCACATCATGCCCGGCATGCCTTGCATCGACTGCCCTGCATACAAACGACGGATCGCTTGCGGCAGTGTCTCGTCGGCGTCGCCGCAGTGGATGTAGTCCACTTGCGGACAGCCTTTCATGATCTCTTCGGCGATGTCGTCTTCGAACGTAGCTCCGCCCATCATGATCGGAATGTGCGGATAACGTTCCTTCAGCGCTCGTGCCAAAGCAATGCTGGCGAGCGTTTGTTGAAACACCACGGAGAACCCGATCACGCCGAAGCGGCTCCAATCGACGCTGTTGATGCAGAAGTCGATGAACGCCGGCGCGGCTGTTTCACGCAGGTGTCGCAGATCTTCGAGCGAACAACCGGCCTTGTTGCAGATCGCTTCAAGATTGTTGCGATAGATCTCGAAGTATTCGTCGTCGTTCGCGAAGTCACCAAACGCTGCGCTGGTCCAGAGCCACTCGCCGACCATGCACGGATAAACGTCTGAGAGCGTTTCGTTGATACGCCAACCGGCGTAAGTGCCGAAGTACATGAAGAGCGAAAACGTTTGCACAGGGATACCCGCGCGCTCGAGAGTGGGCTTGAGCAAGGCAAGCTGGAAGGATGGGAAGCGTGCCGAGAGCGTCGGCATGCTGATGAGTGCAACCGGTTTGAGCGATTCTGTCGTCACTTGGCAGAGGATTACCGCCGTGGAGTGCGAGACTCGTACTCCACGGCGAACTTCGAAAATAGGTCGCCAGTTTTCAGTATTTCGTCTCTGGCGCTATCTCTGGTTGAACTTCCGGCCGAATCCGATCGGGTGCGATCTCCGGAATCGGTCGCGGTGCTTTCTCGGGCGCAATCTCGGGAACCGGCTTCTTCTCCGGTGCGATCTCGGGAATCGGCCTCGGCGCTTTCTCCGGCGCAACTTCAGGAATTGGCTTTTTCGTCGGTGCGATCTCCGGGATCGGCCTCGGCATTTTCTCCGGTGCAATTTCAGGTCTCGGTGTGCTGATCTCCGGTGCGACTTCCGGAATCGGTCGTATCTCTGGCGCGACCTCGGGTATCGGTTTGATCTCGGGTGCGACTTCCGGAATCGGTTTTATTTCCGGTGCGACTTCGGGAATCGGACTAATCTCCGGCGCGACTTCCGGAACCGGTCTCACTTCCGGTGCGACCTCAGGCACAGGCCGGTAAGGCTTACCCGGCGCGACCTCGGGAACCGGTCTCACTTCCGGTGCAACTTCAGGCACAGGCCGATAAGGCTTGCCGGGCGCGATCTCTGGTTGAACTTCGGGTTTTTTTTCACGACGAGTTTCCGGCGCTACCTCAGGGTGAACCTCTGGTCGCACCTGTTTTTGCTTATCCGGTGCATGCGGGGCCATCTCGGGAATAACGCCACCACCTGTTTTGCCGGATTTGGAGTGGTCCTTTTTGTCTTTGTGCTTCATGAATATTCTCCCACGGAGGTTATGGCCCTTATCGCGCCGATAACTGTAAAGGTTGAGGCATGCGAATACTTCGTGCGTTGAGTTTTAAGTGAAAGCCGACAACGGGGCAGACCGTTGCGGTAAAAGGTTTTCGGTTAACGAGGGAACGCCGCGCAGCGTAATGCTAATTGGTCTAAGTGTCAACAAAAATGCGCTACAAGAAGGCACAGAAGGCTTCGCTGAATCTTTTGTGCTTTTGTGCCTCTTTGTGGCTATCTGAACCACGTAATGATCGTAAATCGTTCGCCACTGGTAACCGGAAGGACCTCGTGAAACGTATCGGCCCGGAAAGCTACCAGCAGTCCGGTTTCACCTGAAAGATCAAAGCTTCGCGTTGCGTCCTTCTCGTCGTAAAAAGTAAGCGCGCCGCCGCAAAAGCAGTCAGCTTGCGGCTCGGTTGAAGAGCCGTTCAGAAAGACAACGATTGAGATCCTGCGGATTCGCAGGTGATCG
>DASSEB010000082.1:0-12175 GCA_035696765.1 Pyrinomonadaceae bacterium
GGCCTCGTAGTGACTTCGTCGATGGAGATCCTCGGCAGTGGCGTCAGCTATGGCAGTGACGGCAAGGCGACGATCAAACTCGCGGGCGTGGTGCTGAATGACAAAGGCAAAATAGCCTCGAGCTTCAAGAATGAACTGAAGATCGATCCGCCGAAGTCGGGCGCATCTGATGCGATTTTCTACAATCATCACACGCCGCTGGCGCCCGGGATTTATCAATATCGCGTTGCTGCACGCGATGAAAAATCAGGGCGTGTTGGGAGCGCGATCCAGTGGATCGTGATTCCGGATTTGACGAAGAGCCAGTTAACGCTCAGCAGCGTGCTGCTTGGCGGCCAGGTGCTGGAAGATAAGGCGCACACCGAGAATGCGCACGTTCAATTGAGTGTGGATCACACTTTCTCGCGTTCTTCAAAACTCGGGTATTGGGTGTTTGTCTACAAGGCGAAACGGGATGCTAACGGAAATACGCAGCTCACGGTGCAGACGCAAGTTTTGCGCGACGGGCATCCGGTGCTCAACTCGCCGCCACGCAAAATCAACAGCGCCGGACAGGATGTTGAGAGGGTTCCGTTTGGTGAAGAGATATCGCTTAAGACCCTGGCGCCAGGGAAGGATGATCTGAAAGTGACGGTGATGGATGGTGTCGCGGGTACGAGTGCCATTCAGATCGCCGATTTCGTGGTGAGATAAAGATTTCGGCCACAAAAAGGCACAAAAAGCACAAAAGGAATTTTTTGACTGGTGTGCCTCTTTGTGGCGGATCATTCTCTGGATGGATTGTTCAGAATGCTCAGCGCAGTGCCTGAAAAGATCTTTCCCTTCTCTACTTCTTCGATATCGAGCGCTTCAATGGAACTAACAGCGCGGTCGATCGAGCCGAGCAGGTGCGGGTAATCACTCCCCATAACCATGTGGTCCGCTCCTACCATATCTCGCACCATCTTCAACGTGTGCGGACTAAAAGAAACGGTGTCGTAATAAAGCCGCTTCAAATACACGCTCGGCAGCTTGTCAATCTTCACCCGGCAATCTGCGAAATCACGGAAGCCGTTATCCATTCGCTCCATCAAATACGGCACGGCGCCACCGAGATGGCCGATGATCCAACGTATATCCGGCAGTTCCTCAAACATCCCGTCATAACACATCCGCGCTACCGCCAGGCTCGTATCAAACGGAAAGCCGATGATTGGCCCAAGGACGTACTCGCGAAACGCTTCTGAGTTCGCGGGCAACATCGGGTGCAGAAAAATGCAGAGCTTCATTCGATTAGCTTCTTCGAAAAACGGCCGATATTCCGGCGAGGTCAACGGCTTGCCGCCGATGTTGCTCAGTAGAATCACGCCGTTCAGTTTCAACGTGTCCAGTGCGCGATGAAGTTCGTCGAGTGCTGCGTCCGGCGCGTCCATCGGAATTGAAGCAAAGCCTTTGAAGCGTTTTGGGTGACGTGCGATGAGTTCGGCGTAGGAGTCGTTGATCATCTTCGCCACTGCCGGTTGGTGCTTTGCGTCAGTAAAGAAAACGTTTGGCGTTGATAGTGAGATCACTTCGACGTCGATACCGACGCGATCCATGTCTTCGAGTCTCTTTGAGACGTCGGTCATCGCGGGAGTTACGCCGAAGAAACGTGCGCCTCGATACGTGATGATCGTTTGCCCGCTGGAACTCGTGCCAAACGAAAACTCCGAAGGCAGATCTCGAATCGTTTGGAAGAACGCTTCGGTGTAGAAGTGTGTGTGCAGATCGAGTCGCATCATTTTTCGCGAAAATACTGGCTCAGGCTCTCTGCCTTAGCAAACTCACCCCGGAATGTGTAGATATCGTCGAGTTTCCAGGCGCCCTCTTCCAGCAGGAAGATGAAGGACGTAATCCGTTCGTCACCGGGATAATTTGTCTTTGGACCCCACTTGTAAAGCACGTCGACGATGGCTCGTTTGCCGTAGCGTCTCGACGCGACGATGGTATAAGTCGAGGGATAGTCCCACGTGCCGATGAACGTGCTATTGCTCGGAAAATCCGGATCATCGGCGGGGCTCGTGAACGTTGCGACTTTCTGTGCGAGGGCCTTTTGCAATTCCTGAGTAAGCCATCGTTTTTGTGCCTGCTCATCGCGAACGATGCTCGGTTCGCTCTTTTGCAGATAGCGAAATAACGCGCGAAAAGTGTCGAGGCATTCGTTTGGAGCTGCGACAGCCGCTGTCTTCTGTTTCGCCTCTTGGATCCCAACTTGCGAAGCCGGCTGCGCGAGAACAACTGATGTGCACAACGAAATGAATGCAGCAGCACAAACGATCCGTAGATTCAATGTGTGGAGTTTATAGGTTTTCATTCTGCCCTGTCTCATCGGTTGGAATGCAATCTAATCGTAACATTCCTGACGGAGTTGCGAATGTTATAGTGTGAATCAGTTAGGTAATTCTTCCTGATCAAGTCAGCAGCGGCGGCGGCACCCGGCAGCTTCCAACCCACCAATTTATCCAGCGGCAATGCAACGAACAGAAGGAGGGCAGCAGCAGTGACTACTCAAGCAGTTGCGAGCCGGGACGAACGCGGCCAGCCAACACTCGTCAATGGCCATCGCTCGAATACAAACAAAGATAACTGGCTTGGTTTCGTCGGCGACGTGGTGAAATTTAGTGGCGAAGTGTGTTTCAAGTCGATGCTGCGAATCGATGGGCACTTCTCCGGAAACGTTACTTCGCAGAACGGCACTCTCATCATCAGCACCGGGGCCGAGGTCACAGAAGCCGTGATCAAGGTGGCGGTCGCAAAGATAAACGGGACCGTCGAGGGCGACATTCTCGCCAGCAAGGAACTCGTACTCGGCCGCACTGCCAACGTCAAAGGCCAGGTCACCGCGCCCGCACTGGTTGTCGAAGAAGGCGCGTTACTGAATGGGCACGTTAGAAAACAGGTTGCATGACTTGATTGATCATGGCGTCTCTGCGCCTTCGGAATGCGAGAAGCGGCGCACAATCAGTGCGATGGGAAGGCCAACGCAAAACATGATCGTGAGTATGCCGATGGTGAAACCGGAAAGCGTCATCGGACGCGGTGTGATGGACGAGAGGGGCAGGACCACGAAGTTCATGAACAGGTAAACCACAATGCCGTATAGCAGGCCGAAGTTTACCGGGTGTTCGATGAGAAACAGCCACTTTCGACTCGCGAGGTAAAAGACAACTGTCGCCCCAGTCGCGATGAGAAAGTGAAGCGCGAGGCCCAATATCGCCGTCTTCGCGCCGCCGTTGAAGGCAGCAGCGCCGATCAGTCCACTCGCGACAAACTGCAATAGCCGAACGGGTCCAACGCCCGCCCGCAGCCATGCGGTCACGAACGCCGCGCAGATATCAAGAGTTCCGGCGATCAGCGCCGCCCAGAAAATTGGTTGTAAGCTCATGACTTATGCTGCCGCGGGTTCGGGTGCACTCTTGTACAAAGCAGCGCCCGCGAGAGTTGCAACAATTGATGTCACAAGATGGATGGCGCCCACTTTCAACCACAACGCATTGGAAAAGAACCCCAGCGGAATAAACTGCACTGGGCCAGTGAGTGAGAATGCAATCCATCCGGCGATTCCCGCCAGCACGGCAGTCTTTGGTCCAGCTCCGAACAGACTGCGCATCGTTACGTAGAACAACATCGACGTGAAAGCACGGCCGAGCTCAAACACTGCAAAGTAAACCATGCTGGTGCCGTGCGGTTCGGGCTCCGCCGCTCGCAAGCCTGCGTAGATTGCCTGCCAATCGGCTTTGGCAATCGTCTCGTGAACAAAACCGTCGCTGACAAACATGATGATCGCAGCGATCAGAGTACCCACGATGAGTCGACCCCAGTTGATCCTTGCCATGGTCCGCCTCCTTGAGGTGTTTTGGTTGGACGGCGAATTATCCGCCGGATCGCCTGCGCAGGCAATGGGCCAGGGCCACAAAGGAGCACCAACCGCGAAAATATTAGCTGCAGATAAAGGTGGCTGAAGTGGCTAATCCTTTTTGATTTCCACTTCGATCTCGCGCACAGTTGGTGGTGGTAGACGCATCCACTGTGGACGGCCAGTGGCTACGGAACGGACGCGAGCGCTGCCTGATTGGAATTTTGAAAGTGTTTCGCGCGTTAGCGTCACGGACTCTGACGCGTGTTGTGTTCGTGGATCGAAGAAACCCAGCTCGTTTCCCGGCACATGCAACCGCAGAAGTCTTTCCGAATTTGAACCCTGGACCAAATAAACTTCCACGTCGCACATCGTGCGTCCTGAAGTAACAACCGCAGTCTCTACAACCGAGCCTTCAACCAGCAGTCCTGGCGCACTCAATTCGAGACTTCTCACCTGCACGTAAGCGCGGTGGCTCGACACCATTCCAATCGCGAGAAGAACAACAATCACAAGCGCGAACAGACGCTTGAGCCAAACCATCGGTCGTGCTTCGGGAATGGATAAGCTCTCGAACATCTCACCCGTGAAATTTGCCACAAAGAAGCAAGAAAGGTACAAAAATTAAGAAAATGCTTTTGTGCTTTTTTGTGGCTGAAATGCCCTTTGAAACAAAGCTATGCGCGTCGAAGAAAATCAGGTCGTCGCGGAATGAAAACGCTCGGCACTCCTGGCGCGAGCTTTCGCGGCCTCCACTTCACGGTCCCGAGGAGGAGCGTTGGTAACGAGTGAGTCGAGCAGATCCTGCGCTGCCTGGGCCACCTGGTCCACTGCACGGTTGAATGCGGCCTCGTTCGACTTTGAAGGTTTTGTGAAGCCACTGAGCTTACGAACAAATTGCAACGACGACGCACGAATCTCCTCCTGCGTCGCCGGTGGTTTGAAGTTATGAAGGGTCTTGATATTTCGACACATGCTGCTTTGTTGCCACCCTCTCTCAAAGAGTTGCGCTCATGATTTACAGACGGCTAAACCTTATCCGACTTCTGCAAACGAGTCTCGATCGCACCGACGAGGCTGAGGACAATAACAGTTAAGAAAGTGCCAACCAAAGCGACTCCCAACACACCCAGCCCCACCGCTATCCCGATCGCGGCCGTCATCCAAAGACCGGCAGCAGTCGTCAATCCTTTAATCTTGCGCTCATCAGTTAATTTGAGTATCGATCCAGCGCCAAGGAAACCGATGCCTGTAACGATGCCTTGAACAACTCGCGACAGACCCTCGGGAGTCATCGGGCTTGCCGAACAGGCCAAAACGACGATGGCGGTCCCGAGACTCACGAGCATGTGAGTCCGTAATCCCGCCGGCTTTCCGGCCTTCTCCCGTTGCAACCCCACGATCGCGCCCAGCACGGTAGCGAAAATCACGCGAATCAGTACTACCGCGAGTTGCCGTGGATCCGGCAAACCCGCATGCAGCTCTTGCCATAAGAGTTCCATGTGTTAACCCTGCTCTGTCAAAAGCCGAAGAAGCCCGGATCCATTAGGTACCAGTTCAGCAACCCGGCGAGGAGTCCGATGACAAATACCGCCAGCACGATGACTTTCTCTTTCGTGGTGTTTGGCTTTCCGCCCAGTGACGGAAAGAACAAAAGAAAGATTCCGCCGATTCCGAGAAGCGGAGCAAACGCAGCCATCTTCAAGTAGTAAACACCTTCTACACGCAAGGTATACCAACTGTAGTAAATCATCGCTGCCGAGCCGAGAATAAGCAAAACGGCCAGTAAGCGCTGCTTGACGTATCGCATCAGTCCTCCGGCTCGCGGTCAAAAGTGTATCGAACCCAGAAGTATTAGCCACAAAAAAGCACAAAAACACAAAAAGGATTTGCCTTGATTTTTGTGCCTTTTGTGCTTCTTTGTGGCTGAAATACTTTAGCAGCTTTTCCTATGATTGGAACAACCCCTTAAAATGACTGTCACTCCCGGAATTTTCTTGTAACTTTTGCCGAACCCACGTGTTTTAGGAGATGTAACGCAGCTTATGGCGAGCCAAGATGAAGAGTTCACCATGCTGTTTCAGGAGTTCTACCCGAGCCTATGTCGCTTTCTGGAATGTTTTATGGGAGGCCGCGTCGCACTGGCGCAAGATCTGGCACAGGAGAGTTTCCTGCAACTACATCGGACGGCGTGGGGAACTTTGCCGGTAGCTGAAGCGCGCTTTTGGCTCTATCGCGTGGCGCGCAACATGGCTATTAACGAGTTTCGCAAATCAGACACGCGCTACCGGCTCTTTGATCGCGTGGTGGAAGCAATGAGGCCGCGAACACGCAACCCGGAGCAGGAGTACGAAACGCAGGAACGGAAAACGCTGGTGTTGCAAATGCTACAAACTTTGCCGGAAGACCAGCGCGCCGCGTTGTTGCTGAGAGAGCAGGAACAGTTGAGCTACAAAGAGATTGGACAGGTGCTGAAGATCTCCGAGAGCAAAGTGAAGGTTGACATCTTCCGCGCGCGTGCGTCGCTGCGCGAACGCTGGAGCAAAAAAGAAAAGACGGTCGGAGCCGGTGTTGGCTAAAAAACTAAAGCTCGAAGTACGAACGTGAGCAGGAATTATGAATTGTAGTTTTACCGAAAAAGTTTCTTCGTTAATCGACGGCGAGCTCGCGCCGGCAGAAGCGCGCGAGGTTGAGCGTCACCTGCTGAGCTGTAGCGACTGTGAACAACTGCGCGACGACTTTCTCGGCCTGCGCAGCCAGATCGCAAGCTTCGAAACTGCGCTCCAACCTGCGATTCAGAACCGTGCGTTGAAAAAGATCTTGTCGCGCCAACGTCGTGTCCCGTCACTGCAATGGGGTTTCGGCACGCAGGCCGTCGCTTTCGCAACGCTTCTCATCGTCGGCGCAATCATCGGGTTAATCGTCTATCAGAGCAAACGCGCTCCCGCGCCATCAGAGACAGCGCTGGTCCAAACGCCATCGCCAGTCCCGTCTGCCACAGTCGAACCAAGCAAGCAGCCGTCACCGGAGCCCGTAAAAGATACGAAACAACCAAACAAAGACGACAAAGAAACGCAGAGCCCGCGACGCACAGCTCCAGTGAAGCGCCCACCCGTGCGTGAGCCGAAACCGGGTGAACAGTTTGCTGCGATCCCCGAGCATCCGCGTTCTGCTGACGCAGAAACGATGACTGCCATCCACTTCGAGAAATCTGAGACGCTGTTGCGTGCCTTCAGAAACGTGCGCATGAACGAACCCGGCGCCGCTGCGGAAGTCGGCTACGAGCGCAAACGCGCGCAACAACTCATCGTCCAAAACATGATGCTGCGACGCGAAGCTGACGCAGCAGGCGACGTGCAGATTTCCTCCTTGCTGGAGAGTTTGGAACCGATACTGATCGATATCGCTAACCTTCCGAATAAACCGGACCCGGACGCTGTTCGCGTCATTCGCGAACGCGTCGAACGTAAAAATATCGTCGGGCTGTTGCAGATCAATTCCACTGCGCTGGCTCGTGCTCTCGATTAACCAGGGAAGCGGCAATGATTCACCTCAGAGGCACAGGGAACAGGAGAAGCACTGTGCGTTTTTGATCACCGCTCGATCTCCTGCGCTCGCTCTCAGGTTCTCTGTGCCTGTGCGGTGAACCGAATAGCTAAAGCAATTCTATTGATTAAGGACAAACGATCATCATGAAGCACTTAATTACTTATCGCCCCAAACTCAGATTCGGACTCGCGCTGTTGGCTGTCGCCGTGGTCGCCACCGCTTTCGCGCTCTTTACCCAACGCACTTACGGTTACGATCAAGACATCGCCAAGCTGAACAATTTTGTGCAGACGAAGGCCAACACTGCGTCAATGCAGATCTTTCGCGAGGGCCGCGACTTGATCGAAGCGCAGAATTGGCAAAAGGCCGCCGAGAAATTCAACGACTTCATCACCGCTTATCCAAGAAACAAAGATCTCGACGCCGCACTTTACTGGTATGGCTACGCTTTGCAGAAACAGGGCCGCAAGGAAGAGGCCGCGGTCCCGCTCGTTAAGCTGATCACCAGCTTTCCAAACTCGAGTTGGCGGCGTGAAGCAGACGCGTTGCTCGTCGTCCTCGGTCGTAAGGACGATGTCGACAACGCCCTGCAACGCGATAACTGCGAGATCAAAATGCTCGCACTGCAAAGCCTTTTCCAGGCAGATCAGGATAAAGCCATTAACATCGCTGCCGAAGCACTCAAGGCAAATCAGGGACAATGCCAGAACTTCCAGGCGGCAACGCTATCGCTGCTCGGCTCACATGGCGGCGCGCGCGCAGTGCCGATTCTCCTCGAGGTTGCTCGCAGCAATCCCGATCAGAGACTTCGCTTGACCGCCATCAAGCGTTTAGGTGAGCAAAACAACGATCAGGTCATCGACGACCTGATCAAGATCTACGACGTGGACAGGACCAAGGAGATTCGTGCCCAGATACTGCGAGCACTCGTCGAAAGTCGTACTCAACGCGGCACCGCAAAACTAATGGAAATCGCCCGTGCCGGCGACGATCTCGCCATCCGGCAATACGCAATTCGTTTTATCAGTGAGCGCGACGATGCGGCCTCGCTGGATGAGTTGATCCGGATTTACGACACCGACAAAACGAAAGAAATTCGCTACCAGATAATGCGACTACTTGGCGAGAGCGACGATGCTCGAGCCCGAGCTAAGCTGCTGGACATCGCGCGACAAGGTGAGTCGCCGGAGTTGCGCATGGAGGCCATTCGACAACTCGGCGATCACGAACGCATCACGCCCGACGATCTCATGCAACTCTATACGAGCGAAACAAACACATCTATCAAAGCCGCGTTGCTGCGCGCCCTTGCGGCCAGCAATGACCCGCGGGCACGCGGAAAGCTGTACGACATAGCTCGTGGAAACGAACCGATCGAACTTCGTAGCTATGCGATTCGGCAGATGGGCGAAAAAGACGACGATCAGACAATCAGCCAACTGGTTTCCATGTACGACTCTGAGCAGAACCTGCAGCTCCGGATGATGCTGATACGAGCCTTTTCCGAGTCGAAGGAAAAGAGTGCGGTGCATAAACTGATGGCTATCGCGCGCAACGATCAGTCACTGGAACTGCGCAAAGCTGCTATCAGGTACCTGGGCGAAAGCAAGGATCCTGAAGCGCTGAAGTTCCTTGAAGACTTTGTGAAGTGAGCAACCCTGTCCAAGAAAACCCTGGAGGCAATCATGCGTAGTTCAATGATGGTCCTAATTCTCTCTATCGCCGGATTCGCTTGCGCCGGCGGAAATCGCGCTATCGAAAGCACCGCCGCCGCGGCCGCTGACGATCCTCAGACTCAATCCAGCGCTGCGACCATTCAGAGTTTCACCACCGTCGAGGGCGCGGATCTGATGGCCAAACTCGAAGCAGCGCAGGCACGCGCGCGTGGGCGTCAAACGCCATACTGGTCAGCTTACACGTTCGACGTGCGTCCGGGTCTCGCCGTCGATCTCGGGGTGGGCCAGTTCAACGGCTCGATGAATACGTTCGGCGATACGACAGTGTTCATCGGCACAACTGCCAACGGCATGACTGCTGAAACACGCAACCTCGGAATCTTCCTGCTGCGCGAGCCGTCAAGTAACCAAATCACCCGGATGGAGGTTTACAACCTCGAGCGAAAGCGCGAGTACAGCGGTTATCCCGTTTACTGGATGGGGCGCGCAAACAATGAAGAGAGTCTCAACTACCTGCGCGCCATCGCCGCCGCGACGCCGCTCGACATGTTGAGCGAACGCGCCGTGCTGGCGATCGGGTTGCATGACGATGCGCGTGTGGGCGGTATGTTGAAGAACTTCATCACGAGCTCACCCAATCAGCACATCCGCGCGACGTCTGTTTACTGGTTGGGCCAGGTTGGCGGTGAACAGGCGTTCCTCGCGTCGCTCGTGAAAAATGAGTCTGAAGACAAAAAGATTCGACGTGCCGCCGCGTATGCGATTGGCCGCAGCGCAGAACGCGGGTCGATGGCAGTGATTCAGGATCTTTACGAGACCGTCAAGGACGCCGAGGTCCATCGCAATGTGATTACCGGGGCGGGCAGGAATTTCGACCAGCAGCAGGCCTTTAGCTTTCTTATCGGCGTTTCTAAAAACGATCCTGATTTTGAATCGAGACGGATCGCCGTACGCCAACTCGGCCACTTCGAACGCGATGACACGGCGCAGGAGTTGATGAAGATCTATACGAACGACTCAAACATCGAGGTGAAACGCGCCGCGTTGCGTTCGTTAGGTGAAACTAAGAACCCGCGGGCACAGGCGCGTTTGCTCGAAATCGCACGCACTGACACGAATGCGGAGTTGCGCAAGACAGCGATTCGCGTGCTCAGCGAACGCGGTGAGGCCGCGGTTGACGATCTGCTGAAAGTGTTTGATTCCGAGCAGGTGCCGGAGGTCAAGCGCTCAGCGCTGCAATCCCTCTCCGAGATCAGGAGCCCGCGCGTTGAAGACAAGTTGTTTGAGGTGGCGAAAGGCAACGATGCGGTTGAGGTGCGGCGCCAGGCGATTCGGCTTCTCGGCGAGCGTGCTACCAAACGCAGCTTTGATTTTCTGACTGCGACTGCCCAGAGCACCGATGGCAATACGGAAGTGCAGATGCAGGCGGTGAGAGCGATCAGCGAACGACGTTCGGAGGAGTCAGTGCCGATCTTGATCAAGATCGCGAAGACGCATCCGAATCAACTCATTCGGAAACAGGCGATGCGTGCGCTGGGTGAGTCAGGCGATCCGCGGGCCGTTGAGTTCTTCCGCGAAGTGTTAACGAAATAATTTAGCCACGGATGTGCACGGATGAACACGGATCAGATCTGTGTTCATCCGTGCAATCCGTGGCTTCAATCTGATTTGTGGCTCACTTCATGGTCATTATCGCCGCCCACGTCTCGATGCCGTCCCACAGGTTTTGTATGCGAATGTTTTCATTCTCCGCGTGCTGGTTGTTGTCGTAGTTCGCAATCGGCACTGAGATCGTGACCGTTTTAAGTCGCTCCGTAATGATCGACAGCGGCAGGCTTCCACCGGACGTCGGCAACAACACAATCTTGCCGGTCGAAGTCGATTGCACAGCATCGATGACTGACTTCGATAACGGCAGGTCCATCCTCGTGCGCTCTGCGTTGTAACCACCGGCGCGCACGTTGACGCGCGCGAGCAGCGGATATTGTGCTCGCTCCGCGTCGGTCGGCTCGCGATCCGTAACGAAATAACCCTGCTTGCGTATGTGCTCGATCAGACGTTGTGTCTGTCGCTGGTGATCGTTTCCTTTGACAAGGCGCAGATCGAGCACGGCCGTGGCTGTCGTCGGGATCACGTTACGCGCGAGGGCACCCACGTCACCGCTCGCGAATCCGTTGATATTCAAGGACGGCAGGCTGATCAACTCGAGCAGAGCTTTTCCACCGCCCTCCGTGCGCTTGAGTCCTAACTGCTTCTTCAACTCTTCATCGTATTGCGGCGCATCGGCAATGGCGCGGCGCTCTGCTTCACCCAACGGCTCGACGTCCGAATACCAACCTTCGATCGTCACTTTTCCTTCGTCGTCTTTCATCGACGTGAGCAAGCGCGCGAGCAGGTTCGCTGGATTAGGCGACCAGTTCCCGTAGTGACCGCTGTGCAACGGACGTTTGGCAGCGTAGACCGTGACGTCGACGTTCGTGTCACCACGCGCGCCAAAGACAACCTGCTTCACACCCGACTGGTGCACTGGTCCATCGCAGATGAGCCACGCATCCGCTTCGAGCAATTGTTTGTTGAGGTTAATGATCTCGCCGAGGTGAGGCGACCCGGCTTCTTCCTCGCCTTCGAAAACGAATTTTATGTTTGACGTGAGCGGGATGCCCTTCTCTTTCAGGGCGCTGAAGGCGGTAAGGATCGCCATCACACCGGCTTTGTCATCGGACGCGGAACGCGCGTAGATGCGCCACTGCGGATTGATGAGCGAACCTTCAGGTGGCGCCGCTATGATCTGACCACCGGCTTCAAGCGCGGCCGAGCGAAAGGTCGGTTGCCACGGCAACGTTCCGGACCACTGCTTCGGATCTGTCGGTTGTCCATCGTAATGAGCGTAAAGCAGGATGGTCCGTTGTGCTCCCGGTGTCTTCCACTCGCCATACACGGCCGGTGGTGTATTTGGACTCGCACCTTCCAACAAACGCGGATTCAAACCGCGCTGCTTCATCATCTCGACAATGAGCGCGGCATTCTTGCGGATGTTGTCAGTGTCGGCAGCAACATTCGGGATTGAAAGGAGAGT
>DASSEB010000083.1:0-2596 GCA_035696765.1 Pyrinomonadaceae bacterium
TTTGGATTTTGCAGTCATATTGGAATAGCTCCAAACCCTTAAACAGGAGTCTCTCGGCTATTTCGGTTCTTCCTCCGGATCTCAACCTGTGGAGCGGTCAAATCCTCCGGCTTACCTCCGGGCAGACTTGTGCCTGTCGTGGAGTTGTTCTCTTGGCCCGGCTGGTAGCTGAAAATGTCTAACGCTGGAAACGCTGGTCGGCTCCCTTCTGACTCGATCCCAACTTGTCCGCTCGAAGTAACGTCTATAGGTCCAATTGCTGCTGAATATTGCCGCTAGCGTCGGTAACCACTCTGGCAGTCCCCAATGGTCAGAGAAGTAATAATGCACCGTTCCGCTCGGACGATCCACCCTCGCAACCCGCTGCCCGTTGAAATAGACATACTGCTCGGCTACATTGCTCGCAAGATCGCTCTCTGAAACCGCGTCACTGCCTATTCCTGTCCAGTACAACGTTCCCGTAGAGCCATTCGCTCTCTTCACGCGTTTTCCGTCGCCATCGTAAGTGTAAGTCCAAGCCCCATCGACCTGGGAAATGCGGTTCTCCGGATTATAGGTGTAGCTGTGCAGTCCATCGCTCGTCAGATTTCCGGCGGCATCATAAGAATATCCGGTAAGACGATTTGTCACAGTGATGCACGCCAAGAATGACACTCATATAGGCAAGCATTCACGCCCCACCTCCTCATAGCAAATCGCGCGACAACGAATCGGGTTCATTGCGGTTCACCATCAGTTTCGGAGCGCGATCCTGGCGTTCTTCTCCGCCCCGTGGCGCGTTTTGCAAGTACATTGGCGCGATCCGCTAGCGCGCTCCGCAGATGCCCACATCTAAAGTTGTGAATGAAAACGAGGCTGAAAAACATGAGTCGGACTTTTGAAAACAGAGTTTCGCTAGTTACAGGCGCAGGTTCCGGGATGGGGCTGGCGGCGGCGCAGGCATTTGCGGCAGAAGGCGCGGCGGTCGCGCTCGTGGACATCAATGAGTCAGCAGTGCGAACAGCGGCCGAGCAACTCGTCTCTGCCGGACATAAGGCGATTGCCATTCCGTGCGATGTCACTGATGAAGCTCAGGTAAAGGCGATGATCGAGCAGATCGTTTCTAAGTTTGGGCGATTAGATGCCGCCTTCAACAACGCCGGAGTGCAGAGTCTCGCGGTCGAAACTGCCGATTCGACGAGCCAGGAGTTCGACCGCGTGAATGCGATCAATCTCCGGAGTGTCTGGCTATGCATGAAATACGAATTGCTCCAGATGCGCAAACAAGGGAGCGGGACCATCGTAAACAATTCTTCCATCGGAGGTCTCATCGGTATCCCCGGACGCAGCATCTATCATGCAACCAAACATGGCGTCATCGGGCTAACCAAAAGTGCAGCCCTCGAGTATGCCTCCCGGGGAATTCGCATCAACGCGGTGTGCCCCGGGGCAGTCGAGACACCTATGGTTGCGGAGATGATCGCCAAGGAACCCGAAACGATGAAAGAGATCACGAAAGAACAACCCATCGGTCGACTTGGCCGCCCTGAGGAGGTGGCCTCCGCCGTCCTGTGGCTTTCGAGCCCCGGTGCAAGCTTCGTGATAGGGCACGCGCTCGCCGTCGACGGCGGTTACACCGCACATTGAAGATGAAATCATCAAAAAATCGAAGTAAGCAGACGAAGTAAGGAGAAGACCATGCAAGGAACTGTCCTGTACGCGCCCCGTGACGTGCGCTTCGAGGAGCGCGAAGAGCCCAAAATTGCGCAGCCGACCGATGCCATTATCCGCCTCTCAGCGACATGCATCTGCGGATCGGACCTGTGGCCGTATCGCGGTGTCCAAGCGATTGCTCAGCCCACCCCAATGGGCCACGAGTACTGCGGCATCGTCGAAGAGGTGGGTAGAGAGGTCCGGAACATCAGACCCGGGCAGTTCGTCGTGGGCTCGTTTGCGACCTCCGACAACACTTGCGTCATCTGCCGCGACGGCTATCAATCCTCCTGCGTGCATCGCGAGTTCATGACTGCCGCCCAGGCCAGCCTGTTGCGCGTTCCTCTTGCTGACGGCACGTTGGTAGCAACAAACGATCTCCCTCCCGAAGAACTGATCCCGAGTTTGCTAGCCACATCTGACGTCTTGGGCACGGGTTGGTTTGCGGCGGACGCAGCGAACGTCAAGCCAGGTAACACCGTCGTTGTGGTCGGCGATGGCGCAGTCGGCCTTCTCGGCGCGCTTTCAGCCAAGCAGATGGGAGCAGAGCGCATCATCGTGATGAGCCGTCACGCCTCTCGCCAGAAGCTCGCACGCGAGTTTGGCGCCACTGACATCGTCGCCGAGCGAGGTAATGACGGGGTTGCGCGCATTAAAGAACTGACGAACGGAATCGGCGCTGACTCGGTTCTCGAATGCGTCGGCACTCAGGAATCCATGATGCAAGCGATCGAATCCACGCGCCCCGGCGGTTACGTGAGCTATGTGGGCGTTCCTCATAATGTCTCACTCGATGGCGAGCAATTGTTCTACTCGCATGTTCATTTTCACGGTGGACCGGCTCCAGTTCGTCGCTACTTGCCTGAACTGATCAATCTGGTGTTGAACGGCAAGATCAATCCCG
>DASSEB010000084.1:0-7286 GCA_035696765.1 Pyrinomonadaceae bacterium
GATTCAGCGCGCAAACTTCATCGCCGTGCACCAGTTTTCATTCTTCGATCAGTACGACGTGCTCGAAGCCGCAATCGAAGATGGGACTTTGCTGATCAATAGCCCGTACGAAGAGTCTGAGGTCTGGGACCACCTGCCGCATAAAGTTCAGCAGACGATCATCGAGAAACGATTAAAGGTCTATTCGATCAATGCGAGCGGCGTAGCGAAGGAAAGTCAGCTTGGCAATCGCATCAACACGATCATGCAGACCTGCTTCTTCGCGCTGAGTGGCGTCTTGCCGCGCGACGAGGCAATCACGAAGATCAAAGAGTTCATACGGAAGACTTACGGCAAGCGAGGCGAGCCTGTCGTGCGGCAAAACTTCGCCGCCGTCGATGCCGCGCTTGCTCACTTACACCAGATAGCTGTTCCGGCAACTGTCACCAGCACGCAGGAAGTGATGGCGAAGGTGCCTGATGACGCGCCGGAGTTTGTGCGCAACGTGACTGCTGAGATCATCGCCGGTCGTGGTGATCGCCTGCCGGTCAGTGCTTTTCCGGAGGATGGGACTTATCCGGTCGGTACCACGCGCTGGGAGAAGCGCAACATCGCGCAAGACGTGCCGGTGTGGGAACCGGATTTGTGCATCGAGTGTGGCAAGTGCGTCCTTGTTTGTCCTCACTCGACGATACGAGCGAAGGTTTGCGGCGCGAGCGATCTCGCCGGCGCGCCGGCGGGATTTAAATCCATGCCCGCGAAGTGGCGCGAGTTTCCCGATAAGTTGTACACGATTCAAGTGGCGGTAGAAGACTGCACCGGTTGCCGTCTCTGTGTCGAGGTTTGTCCGGCGAAAGACAAGAGCAACGTGTCGCGGAAAGCGCTCAACATGCAGCCTCAGTTGCCGCTGCGTGATCGCGAGCGGATTAATTGGGATTACTTTCTGAAGCTGCCGGACCTGCATAAGAATGGGCTACTCGCATTCAACTCGGTAAAGAACGTGCAACTCTTGCAGCCGTTGTTTGAGTTTTCCGGCGCGTGTGCGGGTTGCGGGGAAACGCCGTACATCAAACTGCTGACGCAACTCTTCGGAGATCGCGCAATCATCGCAAATGCGACCGGCTGTTCGAGTATTTACGGCGGCAACCTGCCTACCACTCCTTACACCAAAAACGACGAAGGACGTGGTCCAGCCTGGAGCAACTCGCTGTTTGAAGACAATGCCGAGTTTGGCCTGGGTATGAGACTCGCCCTGGACCATCAGAATGCTTACGCGAAGGACCTCGTTCAGTCGCTGCGCCACCGCATCGGAGAGTCGCTGGCGGATAGCTTACTGAAAACCGATCAGTCGACTCAGGAAGGCATCAATGTGCAGCGTGAACTGGTGCAGGCATTGAAGGCGAAGCTGAAAGTTGACGGTGAAGAAACGCGCGACCTCCTGAGTCTCGCCGACGCTCTCGTCCAGAAAAGCGTTTGGATTGTTGGTGGTGATGGCTGGGCTTATGACATCGGTTATGGCGGCCTGGACCACGTGCTCGCGAGCGGTCAGAACGTCAACATTCTCGTACTCGACACGGAGGTCTATTCAAACACCGGCGGCCAGGCGTCGAAGGCGACGCCGTTAGGAGCGGTCGCTAAGTTTGCGACCGGCGGAAAGACGAGCGCCAAGAAAGATCTGGGGATGACGGCCATGCGCTACGGCGACGTGTACATAGCGCAGGTGGCGATGGGCGCGAACGACACTCACGCGATCAAAGCGTTTCTCGAAGCTGAAGCACATCCCGGACCTTCCCTGATCATCGCTTACAGTCAGTGCATCGCTCACGGAATCGACATGGCGAAGGGGATGCATCAACAAAAGCTGGCCGTCGAGGCAGGCTATTGGCCTTTGTATCGCTACAACCCAAAACTGGTTGCGGAGAACAAGAACCCGTTCCAACTCGATTCGAGCGATCCGAAGATCCCGCTACAATCTTATATCTACACCGAAGGCCGCTATCGCATGTTACAGCAAAGCGATCCCGAGGTGGCCCAATTCCTTCTGGGCCAGGCGCAGAAGGCCGTAACGCGACGCTGGCAACAGTACAAACAACTGGCCGAGGCGAAAGGATACTAAGGCTTTGCACAAAAAACTTCGAAATTGCACAGGATTGACCCGACGCTACCGCGTTGCGGTAGTGACTGTGTCCAAGTGCGATCCTGACTTTTTGTGCAAAGCCGATAACTAATCTGTGCGTGGAGCATCGATATGAACCTAACAACGAGCTACCTTGGCATGCTTCTGAAGAACCCGATCGTTGCTTCATCGTCGCCGCTCTCGCACAACGTCGATAGTATCCGTCGCCTGGAAGACGCAGGCGCGGCGGCCGTCGTCATGTACTCACTGTTCGAGGAGCAGATCACTTTCGACAGCTATTACATCGACTACCATCTGACGCAGGGCACCGACAGCTACGCCGAGTCGATCAGCTATTTTCCTGACATGCAGAGGTACAACGTCGGTCCCGACGAATATATAAACCTGATCCGCCGCGCAAGGGAGGCAGTGAACATTCCCATCATCGGCAGTTTGAATGGGACTTCCATTGGCGGATGGACCGACTATGCGGCGCTCATCGAAGACGCGGGCGCGGACGCGCTGGAGCTGAACGTGTACTACCTTCCCACGAGCACTGAAATCTCAGGCGTGGAAGTCGAACGAATCTACCTGAACATCCTCACGGCGGTGAAAGAGGTCGTGTCGATTCCCGTCGCAGTGAAGCTCAGTCCTTTCCTAAGTTCCACTGCGAACATGGCCAGCCGTCTCGCGGATCGAGGCGCTAACGGGCTCGTGCTTTTCAATCGCTTTTACCAGCCCGATTTCGATTTGGAAAACATGGAAGTGACGCCGCGCCTCGTCTTGAGCAGTTCCGACGATCTGCGTCTTCCTTTGCGCTGGGTCGCGATCCTATATGGCCGTGTGCTCGCCGATTTCGCGATAACCAGTGGGATTCACACGTCGGAGGACGTCATCAAAGGATTATTGGCCGGGGCTAAAGTTACGATGATGGCGTCGGAGTTACTGCAAAACGGTATTCGCCGGATTAGTCAGGTGTTGAATGAGCTCGTGGTTTGGATGAATGAGCACGAATATGAAAGCGTTGCGCAGATGATCGGCGCGATGAGCCAGAGCCACTGCGCTGAACCCGCCGCCTTTGAACGGGCCAACTATATGAAGATGCTGCAATCCTATCGTCCACTCAATTGATCAAAAAAAATCAGCCGCCCGGCGTGACTAAAAAATAACTAAAGTATCGTTCGAACGACACACAGCTTTGGAAATCTTCGCGCATAAAACCTACGGAGGGACCGGACTATGCGTTGGAGAGGTGAACGGCAGAGCACGAACATTGAGGACCGGCGTGGTCTTTCTGGCGGCAAGATTGCGCTCGGCGGTGGCCTGGGAACAGTGGTGATAATGATCCTCGCGCTGCTCTTCGGCGTGAATCCGCAGCGGTTGCTCGAACAACTGCCCGAGAGTCCGGCGTCTGACGTTCGCAGCTCACGTCCCGTTAACCCGGAAGAGGAAGAACTCAAACAGTTCACCTCGGTCGTGCTGGCTAAATCGGAAGACGTTTGGGAGAACGTGTTTCGTCAGAACGGTCGCCAGTATCGAAAGCCAACCCTCGTGCTCTTCACGGACCAGGTGCGCTCAGCGTGTGGAATTGCAGGCGCTGCCGTTGGTCCATTCTATTGCCCGGGCGACGAGAAGGTGTACATCGATCTCGCCTTCTACGAGCAACTGCGCCGCCAGTTCAACTCGCCGGGAGATTTCGCGCAGGCTTACGTCATCGCGCATGAAGTCGGGCATCACGTGCAGAAGCTTTTGGGGATCTCGGATCGAGTGGATGCGATGCAACGCAGGGTGAGTGAGGTTGAGGCTAACCAACTCTCCGTGCGGCTGGAGTTGCAGGCCGACTTCTTCGCTGGAGTGTTTGCGCGCTACGTTCAGAACCAGGGCGTGCTCGAAGCGGGAGACATCGACGAGGCTTTACGCGCGGCGAGTGCCGTCGGCGACGATAATATCCAGCGGCAAACAACCGGGTACGTTGTGCCAGACTCGTTCACGCACGGCACGTCCGAGCAACGTCTGCGCTGGTTTAAAAAGGGCTACGAGACGGGCGACATTCGGCAGGGCGACACGTTCAACACACGAAACTTATAGCTTTAGAGCCGCGCCACAAAGAAAGCACAAGATTAAACGCTCACTTTGACTTCCTTTTGTGCCTTCTGTGCCTCTTTGTGGCCAAATCTTTGGCTCACTCCGAGCGCCGAGAGTGCGTAGAAGACGATCGCGATCAGCACTACGTACTTAAACCCGAGCGCCATCGAGCCATACTCCGCCAGTCCACCCATCATCGCGCCGGCGATGTTCATTCCGAAAGCTCGATCGGGCTGCGCGCTCTTTTTAAATGAGGCGGCAAAAATGACTCCCGCAAAAAATACCGGCACGAACACCAGCAGGCACGAGCCAAGCACCTGAATCCCGCGGTTCATTCCGAGGAACGCATCGAGCGGCACGATCACGTTCAGCGCGAGACTGATGAGGAGCCCCGTGTAATAGGGCCACAAACGTGTGGGCTTCGACGCGAACGTCCACAGGTTTGCGAGCAGGATCATTACGAGAACTGCAATGAAGACGATCGAGTTCACGGTCCACGTGCCGCCAAACAGCAGCGCCATCGTGACGACTGCTTTGGTTTCGATCAGCATGAATCCCGCACCCAGGAAAAACAGTTGAAGATCGAGTAAGCCATTCGCGGCGCGATTGTTTGCGGGTCGAGGGAAGAACAGGACGATCAACAACAGCCCTAATCCGCCCATGATCACCATGCCACGCCAGCTCAATGTCGGGATCATAGGCTTGCGTAAATACAGGAATGGCCAGTCGTCAGTTGCAGTTCGCAAACCTTCGATGGGCAACACCGTCGCTAACCCAAACTGTTCCACATTTCCTGGTGTGAGTTCGCTCCAGTTCACCTGTGTTTGTAGCTGCCGCTGGAATCCGTTAGGTGATGCGGGACTCGGCGCTTCGTCGTTCTGAAGCCAGTAGTAAGGCCGCAGAGCGAAGGCGTTTCGCAACTCGCCATTGCTGCCCGCAAAGAAGATCGTGAAATCTCCGAACGTTGGTTTTTCAGGTTCGATAACTTCTCGATACGGCAACGTGAGGACTATCGAATTGTCACGCCCGAAGACTTCGTCAAGGCCCATCTTCAAGCGTTGGGCCAGCCAGCCCTGGCGGAAATAGTTGTAGATGACAAACGTACCGTTCGGCTTGAGATGTCGACGAACGTCTTCGAACGCCTGGCGAGTAAACAGAAAACTCTCGAGTCGAATGTTGCTGTAGCCGCTGTGCAACACGAGAGAGTCGACGAGGGCATAGACGATGAGGTCGTACTTTCGATCTGTCGCACGAAGAAAGTTGCGGCCGTCGTCGAGATGAATTTCGACGCGCTGGTCGCCATAAGGATTGTCCGGATGATACGCCTTGCCGAGCCGATAGATTGCAGGATCGATTTCAACTGCGTCGACGTGTTTCGCGCCCCATTGCAAAGCGCGGCTGACGTCGTTGCCGGAACCGGCGCCAATGATCAGCACGTTTTCGAAAGCAGGCCGGCCTGCGTCTCGATTCAACAAATGCGGCAGAGCATAAGCCGGAAACTTCTCATTGCGCGACACCATTTGCTGGTGATAGATGAGGTTCACGGAGAGCGACAAGTCGGCCGGCTCAAAATCAATTCGATAGTAAGGTGACCAGAGTTGTTGTGCTGTACTCTGGCCCGAATGCCGTGGCGCGAAAGCAGCCAGACAGACGAGGAGCAGCAGCAGCAAGCCCGTCAAAGAACCCCAGGCAATTCTTTTGAAACGATGGGTAGGTGAGATGAAGTAGAAGTAACTGAGTCCGGCGGCCACCAATAGAAACCACCAGAACGCTTTCACCTCGAGCCACGAACAGACTGCGAAGATCACGATACCTGCCAGGCTGCCGGCGATGTTGAGAGTGTAAGCCTTTAGCCGGTTCGGCCACTGTTTGAGTGACCGCCCCAATTCCTGTCCTGGACCAATGAAGGCAAGAGCTATGATCAGAAAGAAGAAACCACAAAGCACTTCAACCGGAATCGCGTAACGAGACAGGTCCTGGCTGTGATACTCCGTTCCAAAATAGATTTGCTGCGGCGATGGCTGATTACCGACGTCGACGAATTTGATAAACGAGCTGAGCTCGACTGCCAGGGCCGCGGCCTGGGCCACGACGAGTAACAGCGGCGTCCACCGCAGGTAATTCCGCCGGTGACTGGCGGCCAAACAACCCACCGACATACCAAGGAACGCTGCGAGGAGCACTACGTTGGTAAAGAACGTCAGGTAGAGAACATGCGCCGGAAACCAGCGAATGGCCGCCAATTCCAGAAACAGAATGATGAAACTGATCGCAAATAGTTCGAACGCCTGACGGCGGGTGGAGTCGGTGGTGGTCAAGGCGATGAATTCGCTTCAGCGAGCGCGCATGTTAACAGAATGCGGCCCTACAGCGGCCAACAAAAGCCATCTTTGTATTCCTGTCACTGTTGCGCCGCGTTATGCTCGATGGCCTCGGCCGCAAGTTTCGTGGCGATCTCTGTGAGACGAGCTTCGACGGCAGTGGGCGACTGCGGCCGGCGATAGTACATTGCGAACGAACCAAGGACCTTTCCACGCCGCGACATAATCGGCGTAGACCAGCATGCGCGCAGGCCCGTGCCGGCGGCCAGCTCTCGGTAATCTTCCCATAACGGATCGGAAGCTATATCAGTAACAACCACCGGCTCGCCGCGATACATCGCCGTTCCGCACGAGCCGACCTTTGGTCCAATCGGAGCGCCATTCACTGCTTCAACGTACTGCTCGGGAAGGTTCGGCGCAGCGCCGTGCCTGATGTGGTTGCCGTCTTCGCTCAGGAGCAGAACAGAACACAGCATGTGCGGTGATTGCGCCTCGATCATCAACACGAGTGTCTCGAGTATCTCGCTCAAAGGCGCGTTCGCAGCGATCATCTCGCGAACTCTTTCCTGTCCCTCCTGCAACTTCTGCTCATCGATAACGAGCGGGCGCAGCTCTTGTGTCTTTGCTATGTCGTCCATCGGAATTATTACCCTCCAAGCGAAGGAAAGTATGCCGCAACGAGGCACAAAAAGCACAAAGAGCGGGCTAAGATCTACGCCACCTGCGGCGCACAAACTACTTGATGGTCACTATCATTGAATAAGTGCTGTTGCGCTCATCAGAGT
>DASSEB010000085.1:0-15049 GCA_035696765.1 Pyrinomonadaceae bacterium
CTGATCGATGCACCGGTTGCGCAACGTGAGATACCGACGGAAGTGGATTTGCGCTTTGTACAGATGCCGGGGTTCGGCACACGAGTGGTGGCCACGATCTCGATCGACGAGTCGTTGTTGACGTTTGATGTAATTGACGGAAAGCTCGCGGCCGACGTGGACATCGGCGGCATCTGTTACGACGACAAAGGCAAACCGATCGACAGCTTTGTCGGACGTTTGCGCATCTTTCCGCGGAGCTCAAATGCGGATGCGACTCAACGAGAGAAGCGATCGATATACAGGTTCAGCACGCTCGTACCCGGCGGTCTCTACCAGGTCAGAGTCGGCATTCGCGATTTGAAGAGCAGCCGCCTCGGTAGTGCGATGGACTGGATCAAAGTGCCGAAGATCTAGTTCCAGTTTCCCCGCTCCTAAATTAAACCGCGCAAGCCGCAGGCTCGAACGGAGTCGTCGCCCTCGTCGTCCGCATTGACCGTAATTTCGACTTCTAGTACATTGTCGCCGCTCTACGACAAGGAAGTACACACGATCGGAACCGTGCTGTGCGGTGCACTCAGCCGGTCATGTGGTGGGTATGGTCACTACGCCCTTTGATCACTCCTATCCTTCCTCTTTCTCACAACGTGAACGTTTCACGTCATAAAGGAGACAACATGAAACGAATTAACGTGTTTCTTTTTGCTGGGTTGTTAATTACAGCCCTGGCTGCTACCGCTGTGCTGTGGCCAACGTTGGCCGCCGCGCCTGGACCATCAGCCTCGGGCCATGGAACTATTTTGCTCCAAAATACCAAGGGTAAAACGGTCAGGAGACAGTTTTCCTTCAGTGCGAGGATCACGTCAGATGGCACCGTTAGCGGAAGCGGCATACTTCACAACCCGTCGTTTGATCCGAAGTATGATGTCCATTTCGACATCACCTGTCTTCAAATCGACGGAAACCGGGCCAGCTTTGGCGCCTCAATCAGGAAGACAAGCGATCCGGTTTTCAACGACGAGTTTGACGCCGCGTTCTTTACCGTTTTTGACAATGGTGAACCGGGTGCCGGCACGGACACGATCAGTGAAGTTTTCTTTGACAACGTGGTCGAGCCGAGTGCTTGCCAGTTTATTGGTGCTGATGATTTCCCACAGATACCAATCGAATCCGGCAACGTACAGGTAAGCCCGTAGCCGCAATAAATCGAGTCTAAGTTTTCAGGAAGGAAGGGCTCGTGAGATCACGAGCCTTTTTCTTTGTGCATTATGGCAGTCCGCTGTCGCGGTACCATGGCGTTTTGAATCGCAGGAGATTTGCAACGCTCCGCGTCGGATTAAGGAACGTCCGGCTCGTAACCGTCCTTCAGCCACAAAAAAGCACAAAAGGATTTTCCTTGATTTTTGTGCCTTTGTGCTTTTTTGTGGCGAATCATTCTGGAATGGAATCCGTGCTGGACAACGAGAAATATTAGAGATTGCTCGATCGCCGTATAGAGCAAGGGCGGCTGAAGGCTAAGTCGTTTCTCGCGCAAAGGGCGCAAAGTTAAGACCTTGGGTACCCAACGCCTTCCTTTGCGCCCTTCGCGTCTTTGCATGAAAGTTAGTCAATCGCGAGTCAGATCAATCGAAACCAATGCTTCAGTTTCCCCACACTCTCACCCAATCAACTTGCATCTGCTGCGGAAACACAGTCGTGCCGTCAGGACTGCCGACAAAGTTTCCGCCTACAGCCACGTTGAGGATGATGAAGAATGGTCCCTGAAACTCAGACGTGCTATTGATTCCTCCCGAGATGTTCGCCTCCGCATACTGCACCCGATCGACGTACCACTTGATTGCAGTTCCGGTTCGCGAAATCGCGTAAGTATGGAATCCGGCGGAGAGCGAAGTTGAGGAATTAAAGGTTCCTCCAAACGACGCATGGTTGCCATTCGCATCGGCCCAGTGAATCGTGCCGAAGTTTACAAATGGGTTCTGGCCCTGAATCTCCATGATGTCGATCTCTCCACACGACGGCCAGCCAACCGTAGTGATGCTGTTACCGAGCATCCAGAACGCCGGCCAGATTCCCTGACCCTGGGGCGCGTCGATGCGGGCTTCGACCCAGGTGTTTATGCCGAACGATTGTTTCCCTTGCGTCTTCAGACGAGCCGACGTGTACGCGCTGCCGCCTAAGCTCTCTCGCCTCGCCTCTATGACGAGCATTCCATTCGATATACGTGCGTTCTCTGGTCTGCTGGTGTAGTTCTGAAGCTCGTTATTGCCAAAGCCCCCGTTGCCGAGATCGAAGCCCCAGTTCGCCGTGCTGATTGTCGACCCGGTGAATTCATCGGACCACACCAATCGCGAAAAGCCCGGAGGTGCTCCTGACGGAGGCTGAGTGCCAACTGCGCCCCACGTAAACTGCTCCCACGTACTTGCGGCTGTACGGTCGCACACGAGTGCTGCACCGCGATTGAGGTCAGCCGAAACGAAACGGTTGAGCGCTCTTCCTTTTAGAGTGAAGGCGCCACCTGCAAGATCTGACCACGTAAACTGCTCCCATGTCCCAATGCTCGCGCGATCCGCGACAAGTGGAGCGAAAGTTCCACGAGCTTGATCGGCCGATACGAACAGACCTGTTCCGACCGATCTGAAGGCGATAAAACCGCCGCCCGCGTCAACCACCTGAAACTGTTCCCAGGCGTCGACTGATGAGCGATCCGCAACCAGCGGAGCCCACGTTCCGCGGTTCTGATCCGCAGACACAAACAGGCTGTTTGCAGACGCGCGTATCCAGATGGTCTGGCCCACGGGAGCGGCGGCCTGAGCGGTGATTGTCAATAAGAATGTAGTCAATACGAGAAACGAGATCCGGGTAAAGAATCGGCTGTGACGGTCGTTTGGCTTTGCCATATTTCCTCCTAATTGGTGCTGCGCCCAATTGAACGTCAATGTAGTAGGGGAATGGAGTGTCCAGGTTGACGTGCTGAGCGTCACGTGAGAACCAAAGTTGGGAGGGCTGAATCTAGCGGCGAATAATATCACCGGAGGGGCCGCCCTTACAGTTACTTCAGCGCGTCCAAAAATAAATTGACTCAAAACCCTCGCCCGGCGGTGTTATCTCAACGGAAGAAAAACTGAAACCCGTCAGTTAAGAAAAGTGGAACTTAAGCGTTAACAAGGTGGAATACTTGTAGCCGCACCAAACAACTGACCACGCGACCGGAGGGCATCATGTTGAAGGTACACGCCAAAAAATTGAACGCCGTTGAGGTTCTTTGCCTTGAAGGGCAGATTATAAATGGTGATACAGAGGTTCTACGCAGCGCTGTGCAGTCAGCGTCCGGCGCCGGCGAGATCGTTCTCGACCTGAGAAACGTCAGCGTCGTGGATGCTCACGGTCTGGGCGTGTTGTTACAACTGCGCGAAGAGGTGCTCGCAAAAGGAATTCACTTCGAACTAATAAACGTGCGCAAATCTTTGTACAGGTTATTCGAAATCACCCGGCTTAATACTGTTTTCGAGATTAGCTCTGAAGTGCAATTCCTTCCTGAGATCACGTATTCGCAACGACTGCCCGTCGCTGCCTAACCGACAAACAAAACCCACGCAAGCACCAAAGGCACAAATCGGCTTTGCCGAATTTTGTGCTTTTTGTGCTGCTTTGTGACGGCCCATCTTTTTCCTACAACGAGCTCACGCTCCTGAATAATGAGTTGATGACGCTGCAGCGTGAGTTGGTTAAGCGAACGATCGACCTCGAGAAGTTGAATGAGCAGAAGAACGAGTTCATTGCTGCGTGAAGGGCCGTAAGCGAACCCGGCGCCGGCTCGACGTTTTACGTGCTACTACCATCGCCGCAATAACCCAGTATTGAATTTGTTCCTCATTGTGTGCCTTTTGTGGCTACTCAGATCTCAACGCCACCAGAGGATCGACTCGCGTGGCGCGACGCGCCGGAATGTAACAAGCCAATAGCGCCACTACGGCGAGAGCAACACCCGTTAGCGCGAGAGTCAACGGATCGCGTGTTGGCAGTGAAGGGATGAGCGAGATCAACAGTCTCGATACGCCGTACGCACCCGCAAGGCCCAACAACGTTCCGATCAGGACCAGGACCCCGCCTTTGGCCAACACCAACCAGAGCACATCGCGAGTCTGCGCTCCGAGTGCCATTCGAATACCGAGCTCTCCTGTACGTTGCACGACCGTGTACGAAACGACGCCGTAAATCCCAATCGCCGCCAGCAGTACACCAACTGTCGCAAACGCTCCGAGCAAGCTTCCCAACAACGAGATACTACCCAACCCCTGATCGACCGCAGCTCGCGCCGTGCGAATTCGATAAACGGGTAGATTCGGATCGAGCCCGGCAACCGCGCTGCGCAGGCTGTTAGCGATCGCTTCTGAACTCGAGGAAGTACGCAGCAGCAGCATCAGATAATCCGGAGCAGCTTGCGCCGTGGGAACAAACGCTTGATAACGTGTATACGGTTCGCCAAGGTCACCCGGAAAGGCGATGTCGTTAACTACGCCGACGATCTGAAAATATTCTTTCTTCAAACCAGAATTGCTCACGCGTTTTCCAAGCGGACTTTCATTCGGCCAAAACGTCCGGGCGGTTGTTTCGTTGATGACGATGACCTGCGGATGATCGGCCACGTCGCTCGTGTTGAAGGTGCGTCCTTGTTTCAAGTGTGCGCCGATCGTCTCGAAGTAGTGAATGCTTGCCGGTTCATAAAACATTTCCGGTTGCTGTTCCGGCGGCGGCTCAGGCCGGCCCTCGACCACAAATGAACTACTGCTGTTGAAACCAAACACCGGATGCGAACCACTAATCGCAACGTGCTCCACACCAGGCAACGTGCTGAGACGGTTTTCGAGTTCGTTCAGGAATGCCACGCGTTGCTTGGCCTCTTTGTACTTGTCTCCACGCAAAGTCATCTGCGCGGTTACCAGTCCATCAACACGCCAGCCTGGATCGGCATTGATGAAACGCTGCAAGCCACGCAGGAACAGTCCTGCGGCCGCGAGCAACACCATCGCAAACGCGACCTCGCCGACGATGAGCAGGTGTCGCAAACGGTGCTGCGATCGGCCGGCAGTCGATCCGCGCGAGTTCTCTCGCAAGGCCTGGTTCACATCCGCACGCGATGCGAGCCACGCAGGCACAGTCCCAAAGACCACGCCCGTCAAAACTGAGACCAGCAGAGCGAAGCCGAACACTTTGTAATCGAGTTGAACACTCGCGCCCGGCAAATCGGTGAACAGACGATTGCTGATGAAACGCACGCCGATGAGCGCGATGACGAGACTGATCGCGCCACCGATCAAAGCGACGACGATGCTTTCGGTAAGCGATTGTCGCAGCAGTCGCATCCGGCCTGCACCGAGTGCGGCGCGCACAGCCATCTCGCGCGATCGCGCTGCCGTGCGAACCAGTTGAAGGTTCGCTATGTTTGCGCAGGCGATCAGCAACACAAAACCTGCGAGTCCAAACGTGAACCACATGACGGTTCTGCCGATGCTGTCAGACATCGATCGCTGCAGCGGCTCGAGTCGCACGCTGTCGCCTTCGTTCGAAGAATTCTGCTTGCCGATGTTGGCGGCGAGAGCAATCATGCTTTGCTCCGCCTGCTGAATCGTGACACCCGGCTTGAGCCGGCCAGCCTCTGAGAGAAAGTTGCTACCGCGAGTCGCCTTTTCCTCCTTCGTGAACGCGAGTGGCTGGTAGATATCGAATGGTCCCCAAAGGAGCGGATGGTCGAAGCCCGGAGGCATCACGCCGACTACCTCGACTGTCTTTCCGTCGAGCTGGATTTTGCTGCCGACGATGTTTGGATCGCTGCCAAAACGGCGCGTCCAAAAACGATCGGTCAGCACGATCACGTTGTCAGCGCCGGGTTCGAACTCTTCCGGTTTGAAAACGCGGCCGTGCGCCGGCGCGACTTCCATGAGGGGAAAGAAGTCGGCAGTAGCAGCGAGACTGAGCAGGCGCTCTGCCGTGTGTCCCTGTTCGGTCAGGTTACGGCTGGTAAAGTTGAAAGCCGCCAGCTTCTCGAAAACGGTGTTCTGGTCGTGCTGATCGAAGAAGTTCGCGGGGGAATGAGGCCAATTTTGAGAGTGCGGCGACGTGCGCCACACTCTGATCAACCGTTCTGACTGCGGGTAAGGCAGCGAGCGAAATAGAAACGTATTCAACACGCTGAACATCGCCGTGTTAACGCCGATTCCCAGCGCGAGCGTGAGCGCGGCCACTACGGTAAAACCCTTGTGCTTCATCAGCATGCGCAGGCTGTAGCGCACATCCTGAGATACGGAGGTCATAGGTTTTCTCCTTCGTTAGTGACTAATTACTATGAGGACACCTTCGAAGCAAATCTTGTGGCAGGAATCCGAGGTAGGGATTACAGGATTGACTGTGCAATCCTGTAATCCTGTCAAACCAATGGTAGGCGGTTACTGCTTTTTGCTGGATTCAGTCTCTTTCAGCTTGGCGTGGGCGCGTTCGTAGTTGGCTTTGTAGATTGCGGAATTAGGGTCGTTGTTTTGCTGACCAAGCACGCGCGCCTTGTCGTAAAGCGGTTCCGCGAGATCGAGTCGCCCGCCTCGTTCATAGGCTTCCGCAAGACTGTCGTAAACGTTCGCAGACGCCGGATAACGTTCGACGTTCGCCTTGAACACTGCGATCGCTTCGTCCGGTTTACCGTCGAAGATAAACTGGTAACCCATCTGATTGATCAGGCCCTCCGGCACCGGAATCGTATAGCCGAATCTCTCACTGAGTTTCTTGTAATGCTCGTCAGCGCCTTTCAAGCCGCCGATCACGGCGCCACTCTTCGGATCGCGGGCGCCTTGCCAACCGTCGTATATCTTTCGCAAACCGGCGTAATGACTGCGAAGCACCACCGATCCATGGTCCTCATCGTCCATACGCTCAGCTTGCCACTCAAAACCCTTGATGTTGGTTTTCGCAAGCAGCGCTCTGAAACTGTCGAAGCTCTCTCCGATTGCGCCCGGCTCGTTGCCGAGTGACACAAACAGCGTCACTTTCATTTCCTTTTGCTTCGAAAGGAAATCTTCTGCACGCTTCAACGCTTCACCGTTCTCCCATTGCAGCGAAGGACTAACTGCAACATAGGAGTTGAAGAGCCCGGGTTTACTGATCATCGAGTGGATCGCGAATAGACCACCGAGCGAGTGGCCCGCGAGAATGCGATACGGCTGAACTCGATACTGCTTCTCAATCTCCGGGATGAGCTCAGTCTCAAAGAACTTCAGAAAATTGTCCGCGCCGCCACTCGTTGGAAATTGCAGCTCGCCGGCGGGGTTCTTGTTGGTTGACTTCACCGGGGTCAGATCTCGAGTACGGTCGGTGTTCGTTACGCCGACCACGATCAAGTCTGAGATACGACCGTTGCGAGTCAGGAATTCAATGGTACTCGCCGTGTGGCCCATGTGCGCGTCGCCGTCGGTCATGTACAGCACCGGATAGCTCACCTTGTTTGTTTCATATCCCGCCGGAGTACGCACCAACACAGTCCTCTCTTCGCCGAGAACTGCTGACTTGAGTTTGAGTGTCTTCACTGTGCCGGTGGCGGGTTGTGCAATTGCGGCGGCGGAAATCAGCAAGAGAACGGCCAGGCCGGAGAGTAAACGGGGTAGTTGTGATTTCATCGCTGGACTCCAAAGGTGGATCGATGTCGACAGTACTGTGACAACGCAGTTAGGGAGGCGCCGATGTTACTAGATTTGTTCGATTCATCCAATGAAATGGGACAACACAGCCGAAACCTGACGCGACCGGGACTTTTCGCGTGATGAACCACGGATAACACGGATTCGATCCGGATTTTTATCCGCCTGATCTGTGGTTAAAAAAGTGCGGCGCGAGCTTTGAACTCGCGCCGCCTAAAGGGCGACCAGCAGCTTGCTTCCCCTAATCACCCTTCAGTTTTTGGACGAACCTCTGCGATGCATGGCGCCAACTCATTTCGGAACTCCATCCAACGAGAGCAGGTAAGAAATCAGAGCTTCAAGATCGCTTGCTGAAAGCTGCGACGTTTTACCGTGAGTGTCTTTAATTACTCGCACGTTATTGGCCGCGAGCGCGGGGTTGATCTGACCACCAACGATCAGCGGCGCGAGGTTGTCGCTGCCGAGACGATCTATCAACGGGCGCCCGTTTGGACCATTCACAAATGGACTATCGAGACTCACATAGATTGGTCCCATGCCGTCGCCGGCAAAACCACCGCTGTGATCCGCGACTGTAATCGGCACCTCAGTCGGAAGATTATTCACGCCGCGACGCTGATCGGTCCTTACCGTGCGGAAGTTGAAACCTCTCTCGCCGGGCAGAAGCAACGGCGAATCAGGCGGCAACAACAACTCGCGCAACGTATGCGCAAACCCGTAGTGCAACCAGCGCGGCACGCTGTCCCAAAGCGCGCGCAGGTGCTTGGTATTGCGACTACTAAAGTTCTGCGGTGTACCGACGTCCTGCGGTGGAGCAAAACGAGTGAAGAAATAATCGTTGGTGGGCCGGAAGAATGGACCTTCACCATCGACTGTCGATTCGCTGATCACTCCCGGCTCGTGGATGTTGAAGTCCTGGAAGGTGTCGTCGACAACTCCATTCGTGAACTTGTTGCCGTTGTGATGACAATCAGCACAGCCGGCCCCGCCTTGTGCGACCTTTGTGGAGAAGATCTGTTTTCCGCGAGCAATCTTTGCGGCCTGATCGCTTGACGGAAATTGGGCCAGCGGATTCGGGAACAGTCTTCGCTCGTTCTGCGACCACAGGATCTGTAGATAAGCCATGTCGAAATAACCGACCTTGAAAGCTTTTCCACTCAGATCCGAACGACCAATCGCAAGCGAGTTCTCTTCAGTTTTCTGTAAGACGAAGTCCTCGCGCGCCTTCATGCGATCGACCTGGTTCGCCTGTGGAAAGAGCGGGGTCGGGGCTCGCTCGCCCAGAAGCACTTCGCCATTGCACGCCGAAGCGTACGCCATGAAGTCGTTGTTCAGACCTTCATACCATTCGGGCCAGTTGTCGGAGATGTCCTTGTTCTGCGGGCAGACCTTCACGCCGCCAACCGCATTCGCGGCAACGTTCCACTGGCAACCGTCCTGGCGCCCATCCCAATGACAGAAGCCACATGACTTGTGACCGTCGTCGGAGTACGCGGATGAAAAGAACCAGCGAAAGCCTTTCTCTTCATCGGTCGCAAACAGGCCCTGACCGTTGCCGCCCTTTTCCGGATCCGGTGTTGAAGGTGTAACTCCTACCGGCACGAATCCCTGCCGCTGTAGATTTCCGTTCGTATCAACACCGAGAAACGACACGTCTTCAGTCTGCAAATTGGCGACATAAATCGTGCGGCCGTCCGGTGAAGCTTCGACACCCTGCGGCGTGATGCCGCCGGTAAACTCGATCGCGAGCGGCGTGAGCAATTGCGAAGGATCAGTTGCGTTCTGATTGATCCGAAATACCTGGACCTTCTCGGAATTCGTCATCGTGACGAACAGTAGACTCCCTCGAATCGTCATCTGTTCCGGGCCACTGCCTTTGATTATCTTTTGCGCGTCGGCGTGGTCGTGCAGGTCGACGAACTGTCCAGGTGTGACGAGCTGTGAGATATCGCGGCCTTCATCGACGTACCGAAAAACGAAGAGGTTGGTAGTGGTGTCGAAAATGTTCAACTCACTGCCGAGATCGTCGAACGTCGTCGCCTTGGTAGCATCAGACATGACCGGCAGATAGCCGAGCGGTTGACCGTTGTTTCGAATAGCGATTCCGTTGCCGTCTTTCGTCGGCACTCCGTGACCGCTTTCCGGCTCGTTCAGTCGCGTATTCGTTTCCTGTCCGGATACGATTCCCCAACGTCCCGCGATCTTTACGTCTGTCGAGAGTCCTCCCACCGGCAACACTTTTACGAGCGTGTTTGCATCGCCTTCAACGTTGATCGCGGCGATGGTATGGCCCAGGGTGTTGGCGACGTAAAGAGTCTTGCCGTCAGCACTGAGATCGAGGTCACGCGGATTCGTTCGCTCGAGAGTTGTGTTTCCGGTCGGCACCTCGGCGATCTGTGTAAAGAACGGTCCGGCGTCGACACGGAACACGTGGACCGAGTCTTTAAATCTGTCGGTGACATAAAGCCGCGTGCCGTTCGCATTGAACAGCGCTTTTTCGCCATAGAAGCCGGTTTCAAAGTTGCCGATTACGGAATCATTCGTGGTGTCGATAACGCTGGCAAAGTTTGCATACTGGTTGAGGACGACAGCGTATTGCACCGGATAGATACTGTTATTCAAGGGTGAGAGACGAACTGCGATGGGTCGCAGACCGCGAGTAACGCCGCTCGGGCGCAGATCGATCCAGCTCGTAACGCGACGATTCGAAGCGTCGACGACGGCGACGCGCCAATCCGGATGTCCTTCCCTGCCCGGCAGGGTTACATACAGTTTGCGTCCGTCTGCGGTAAGCGCCATCGCGCGCGGTTGACTACGGAATGGCTGTTTGATGTTGGGCCATACCTGGCTACCGCTCTTGACGATCGGGTTATTGGGATCGATACGGGTTCCCGGATCGGGACGGCCGTCGATATAACTCGCCCCATACATGATCTTGGTGAAGCGCTGCATGCCGCCGCGTTCACCCGCGGGTTCGGCGCCGACAATGTTCTTCACGGGATCGCTGGTTGGACCTGTAATGATGCGGCCGCGGCTGTCTGTTTTAACTGCCGTGGTAAAGATTCGCAGTTCCAGCGGTGATTCGCCGGACGTACTGAGGATTCGTGGCTGAAAGTTAGGTGAGAGTATGAGGCTGCTTGCACTTGCGCTGGCCGGAAAATTAGTCCGAACTACAAGTCCGGCCGCAATGAGGACGAGACCCAATATGAATAGTAATAACCTGCGCCTCCGCATCCTTCCCTCCCGTGATGATGTTCGTATTGATGGTGCCGCGTGTCAGGGAGACTGTTCGACCAGACACACAGTGCAGGCGGGATCAGGAAAAATACGTGACGTGAGGAAAGTTCGAACGGATGTAATGATTACGTAACATTAAGGCCGGGTCTTCCTGGGTTTGGTTGGAGTCGGAGTCGGACTCGGCGCCGGCGTAGGAGTAGGCGTTGGAGTAGGTGTCGGCGTTGGAGTGGGTGTTGGCGTCGGTGTTGGTGTAGGACTTGATTGGCCGTCGGGTACGGTTGTAATGGCAATACCGGCGTCAACGCGGAAGGGCACATCGCCCCCGATGCTTACTGACAACCGTTCGACATGGCGAGCGAGGTCTTTATTCGCCAAGGACGGATACATTGCACGGACCAGCGCCGCTTCGCCGGCGACGATGGGCGCCGCCATCGATGTCCCGCTCCACGTACCGTATTGGCCATTTGGGACGGTACTTAGGATCGCCTGTCCCGGCGCCGCCACTTGAATCCACGAACCGCGACTCGAAAAAGACGCCAGCGTGTCGTCGATGGTTGATGCTGCAACGGCGATGAGTCCGTCGACGTTTTCCGCGGCGGGATATTGCTTCGTGGTATCGCCGCCGTTACCAGCAGCGGCAACCACTACGAGATAAGGATTTGATGAGACAGGAAAATCCTGATCGCTGCCCGAGCCGCCACAAGCCTTCGCGAGCAGACCACCTATCAAACGCGTTTGTCGCAGTGTTGACAGACTCAGATTGATTACGTCCGCCCCGTCTGCCGTGCGCGGATCGCCATCCGGATCGACAGCGTAGGCGAGTGCTTCCGCCAACACCCAAATGTTTCCCATGCCGTGTGAATCAAGCACGCGCACGGGGATGATTTTGGCTTCGGGCGCGACTAACGCGATCAGCCCGGCGACATGTGTGCCGTGTCCGTACGGCCCGGTCTGCTGGTCACCCACTTCGGTCGGGTCGTTATCGTTGTCAACGAAATCCCAGCCCGGCAGCAGGTGTCCGGCGAGTGCTGGATGCGTTGTATCGACGCCTGTGTCCAGGACCGCGACTTTGACGGGACCGTTTGGCCCAGTGCCTTTTGTCATTTGATGGGCCAAAGACAATTCAATCTTTTGTGGCGCCCATTGCGCAACGAATGTTCCGTAGTCGCCGCCAACACTCCAGGTGTTGCCGACGCTCCACGTATTGCCGCCGCCGACAGGTGGTTTCGCAATGAAATTGGGTTCAACGAAAACAACGCGGGAATCACTGGAGAGCGCGTTTACTCGATCGGTGACCGAAGCGTTATCGGTGATGCGCAGTCTGAATATGGGCCGGTTGCCGAACTGATCGAGCGGAGTCGGATCGAGAGAATATCGGGCTGCAATGGCGGGCAGATCGCCGGCTGATGCGAGTTTTACAACGACCTCGCCCGCCACGAACTCTTCGGAGTCGTTCGCATTTGCGACGCTGCTTCTCCAAACGTCCAGGAGCAGGCAGACAGCCACCAGCAATAAAGCCAAAAACGTCAGAACTCGACGCACAAGCAGCCCTCTTACGAGCAGAATTCTGAATGGGGGAAGATACTGTCGGAGAGACAGAACTTAAAATAACTAAATCCGCGCCAGTTGCCAACAGGCCAGGGCTCGCCTTTGCGTCTTTGCCTCAAAAGTGCACAAAAGGCATAAAAATCAACGAAATCCTTTCGTGCTTTTTTGTGGCTGTTGGATCACCAGCGGCCGACCACCACGAACGGCGCCCAGAAAAACGGATGCGACCGTTGCTCGAGCAACTTCAGTTGCGCCGCACGCAACCCCGCGGCCGGTGACTTAGTCCGCGCAAGTTCAGTGTAAAACTCCGCCATCAACTCCGTCGTCGCCTCATCGTCAACGGTCCACAGACTCATCATTACTGTCGGCGAGCCGGCAGATAAAAACCCTCGAGCGAGTCCCATGAGCTCATCCCCGGGCGCAACCGCATTCATACCGGTCTCACACGCGCTCAGCGTTACGAGTCCGCAATCCAGTTTCAACCCATAAGCGTCCCGCGCCGTGAACCATCCATCGCCGAGCCGGAGTGAAGAGAACAACGGGTTGTCAGAACGAAACTGCGCGTGGCAAGCGAGGTGAAGCACGTCAACGCCACTCGAGTTTTTGCGCAACACGTCAGTGGTGGCGGCGGCATCGGAGAATCGTTTTACTTCCGTAAATACACCGTCAAGCGCGTGTAGCTCTTCACGTACACCGGGAATCTGTTCATCGGCAACTCCCAACAGCAATGCATTTCGGAACTGATGCCGCGGCCGGTTGAGACATTCCTGCAAAACGACAGCGCTGGGTGCAAAGGAAACTTCTCTTCGCTCGATCAAGTAACTCTTGCCGTCGTGCAGTCCCTGAAACGGCAGGTAGTGGAGTGCCCGGTGCGGCACAATCACCAAGTGGCGGTCACCGATCCTTGGTTCGATTGTTCGTAACAGCCGATCGTAGAGAGAACGTAAGTGCTTTCGCGTACGTTCGGCGAGCGAGCGCAGGTGATTGCGAACTTGCGTCGACCCGTAACGCAGCGTGTCAATCTGAAAACGACAGCGTTCGATCTCGGCGACAATCTCAGATTGATTTCCGAGATCGCGCGCAACCTCCACGCCTTCATCTGTAACTATGAACGCAACCAGCTTGTCGTCGATTGTCGTGTACTCAACCAGCGCGCGATCGGAACCAAGCGCATCCTGAAGCTTAGCGATCGAAAAGTAATCTTTTTCCTGCCTGGCTTTTTCGCCTCTTGCGCCGCGATGCTGCAGTTCGCGCGTAATCTCCACCAGCTTGCGTTCGCGTTTGAGAAGTTCGCGCTCGAGTTCTGAATTCGCTTCCCGGGTCTGCACTGTGCCCCGAACGGGAGAATGCATCTGGTTGTAGAGATAGTTCAGCTCTTCTCTCAACTTACTAATTTGCTCTTGCAGATGTGCTTCAAAATCATCGCGTGCCTCGGTGGCGAATGTGATTCGTCCTGCCAACGCATCCGCAAGCGCTCGCGATCTGGCCTGTTCCACGAAACCCAACGCTTCGACGACGCGCGTGTCGTCTTCGACGAGACAGAGTTTCGCCAGTTCGTGATAGGGAGACGTCCGGTTCGAGAAGAATGCGGTGCGAAATTCCTCGCCGGGGATTGGCGCACGCAGCTCTTCCGTCAACTCGATTGCTTTCTTGAACGTCTCTTCAGCAAGCTTCAAATCTCCCTGTTGTAAAGCGAGTGACCCAAGCGAGCTAAAACAACGCTCCGCGATTTGTGGTTGTCCGTGTGCTTCTGCTTCATGCAGTGTTTGTTCGAGCAACTTACGCGCTGCTTCGAGATTTCCCACTGCGCGATCGGCTTCGCCGCGCAACCAACGCGCGAGCAGCAATCGCTGCCAGCTTCCGGACATCAACAACGGCGGCTCAGCTTGGCCGGCCATGATTCGCGCGCCTTCAAACTTCCCTTCGCGGTAGAGTAGCTGGGCGTGCGTGAACTGGACCAACGCAGCGCCCACCGGATTTTGCTCAGCCGCGTAGAGTCGTTGTGCTTGCTGGAGTGATCGCTGCGCGTCTTTAGCATCTCCCAACAGCATCAGTGCACGGCCTCGATAAGCCTGTGCCCGGGCCTGTTCGGCACGCATTCCGTGCTGCGCGAAGATCGGGATTACGCGGTCGTAGATTTCCAGCGCCTCGGTGGCGAGATTGAGTTCGAGATAAGCGTCGGCGATTTCGTGTTCGGCAAGGACTGCCTGGATCGTGAGCCCGAGTGAGGTATAGCGCCGGCGAGATCGTTCGAGGTAGTCGAGTGCGCGGTCGTAACGGCCTTGCAGGAGGGCAAAGAGTCCGATATTGCCTTCGATCCCTGCAAGGGTTACGGGTTGTTCAGATGCTTCTGCTTGCTTGAGCGCCTGATCGAACAGGTCTTCGGCGGATTTGAATTTGTGCAGCAGCGCGTGCGTGTTGGCCAGGCAGTTATTCACCGTCGCGAGCTGTTTCTGATCGTTGAGCAGGACGAAACGCTCGCGAGCGGCGGTTTGAAATACCTCGGCGTCGCGGTAGCGGTCGCGGCGAAAGTGCAGGTTGCCGATGTTATGTTCGATTTTGCCCGCAGCTTGAAAGTCGTTGTACGCGAGGAACACTTCGCG
>DASSEB010000086.1:0-14779 GCA_035696765.1 Pyrinomonadaceae bacterium
GTTTCGACGTCCTTCGCGCGCGATGCCAGCAGGTGTTCCGCGCCACAAAACTCGGGCACTTCCGTAATCAAAACCGTGCCGCCGGATCGCACCAGCAGATCCGCGGCGCGGCCGAGCGAGGGATTCGCCGAGATACCCGAAAATCCATCCGAACCACCACACTTCACTCCCAGCACCAGCTCGCTCACCGAACAGACTTCACGACTCACCCGATTCGCAATCGGCAACATCTGTTCGACTTCTTTCAGCCCGCGTTGTATCGCCGCCTGCGTGCCGCCGACTTCCTGAATACCGATCTTCGCCACGGGCTTCGCAAACTCGCGCTCGCGCTTCAGCAGATACTTCTCGACCTGCGCGAGGTTCGTCTTCTCACAACCAAGATCGATCAGCACCACGCCGCCGACGTTCGGATGATCGGCGTAGTTCGAGAGCGTGCGCAGCATCACGTCGATCGTCGATCCCTCCTGGCAACCGCAACCTTTGTTATGAGGAATGGCAACAACGCCGTCGACGTTTGGATAGTGCTCGCGATTGTAGAGCGTGAACTCTGCGATCGTTGAAATCTGTTGCGCCTCGTGACTCGCGCACATGCTCGTCGGCACGATGAGCACGTAATTTCGCGTACCGACTCGACCATCGCGACGCCGGTGGCCCATGAACGTCGCACGCTCAACTTCGGGAAAGTAATCCGGTGGCGGCGTGTGGAGAGTCTCGGGTAGATCTCGGATGATGGGCACGTCGTTCGACATGTTGGCGTGCGTGATCTGCTCGCCGCTGTGTATGCCCAAAGAGGTCCCGATGGGCTGGCCAAACTGAGTGACAAACTCTCCTGCGGCGATGTCGCGCGTGGCGAACCGATGGCCCGGAGCTATGGCGCCGCGAACTTTCACGATCGCGCCGTTCGGCAGCATGACTTCAAGCTCAGCGAACGTCGCTTTCTTGACGACGGCGACGTTGTCGTTCGGATCGACAATGATTGCGTATTCGTTAATTGGACGCGGTGTTTCGGGGATAGCCATGCGCTAAATGGTTTACCAATTCCGAAGGTGAGCATTGAATTTAACACGCGCTTCCTCAAGCTGACAACCAGGTTCGCACTCCGCGCAAAGCGCATCTATTTGTAGATTTTAAGTCGCTTGACGGTTATCGAGCGCAATGTTACACAGTAGATTCTTAACGAAACATTGGTCTGACCACATGGGCTATTCTCGTCTCGAACTCGATAACAAGATCGCGGTTGTAGTCGGCGGGACATCCGGCATTGGACTGGCTATCGCGAAAGGCATGGCTGAGGCCGGCGCGGACGTTGTTCCCACGTCGCGTCGCGCGGACATGGTTGAAGCCGCGGCTGCGGAGATTGAGCAACGGGGCCGTCGAACGATCCGTGTCAGTTCTGATGTCTCGGATCGCGCGTCGCTGCAACGCGTGCTCGATGAAACTGTAAGCGCGTTCGGCAAAGTCGACATTCTCGTTAACTGTGCCGGTCGCACAAAGCGAGCGCCGACACTCGATTTTTCAGAGGAAGACTGGAACGACATTCTCGACACGAACCTTACCGGCACACTTCGCGCTTCACAGGTGTTCGGCCGGCACATGCTCGAGCGCGAGTCGGGCAGCATCATCAACATCGCATCTTTGTCGACGTATGTGGCCCTCTACGAAGTCGCGGCCTACTCGGCGAGCAAGGCTGCGGTTGCTTCGCTGACGAAGTCGTTGGCGATCGAGTGGGGGCCGCGTGGCGTGCGTGTCAACGCGATTGCCCCGGGAGTGTTTCGTACCGCTCTGAATCAGAAGCTGCTTGATGAAACTGAACGTGGCCGCGAGTTTCTTTTGCGCACACCGATGCGCCGCTTTGGGAACGTTGATGAACTGGCCGGGGCAGCGATCTTTCTCGCGTCTGACGCCGCCAGTTTTGTTAACGGCGAGATCATCACGGTTGACGGCGGCTTCCTCGCCAGCGGCGTCAATCAGTGAGTAGTCACAAAAAGCACAAATAAGAAGTTCATTTCATTTTGTGCCCTTGTGCCTTTTTGTTGCTACTTTGTTTGCGCGTCTTGGTGGCGCGCTTCGCGTACGATCTCGACGAACTGTTTGGCGCGCTCGGTAATTATCGAAGCCTGCCCTTCGCGGATGGCTTTGAGGTCGACCAGGTCTGTTCCCACGCCAAGCGCCGCGGCTCCGGCTCGGATGAAATCTCCCGCGGTTTTGAGCGACACGCCGCCAGTCGGGACGAGCTCGATTTGCGGCAGCGGCGCTTTCAAGGCTTTGATATAAGTTGCACCACCAACGGCTCCGGCCGGAAACACCTTCACGAAATCGGCGCCCGCGTTCCACGCCTGGACCACCTCCGTCGGTGTTAGCGCACCCGGCATGACGACCACACGTCGACTGCTGCAGTATTCAATCATCCCTTTATCAAGCGAGGGACTAACAATAAATTGCGCTCCACTTGAAATGCACGCCTTCGCCGTGTCCGGATGGAGCACCGTCCCGGCGCCGACGAGCGCGTCTTTCCCAAACCGACTCGCAACCTGCTCGATCAACGCGACCGCGCCCGGCACAGTCATCGTTATCTCGAACACAGAAACCCCACCTTCGCGAATCGCATCGATCGCGCGCATCGCCTCGTCAGCGTTCGTCGCACGCACGACCGGAATCACACCAATCTCTCTGATCTGTTTGATAACTTCGCTCTTGTTCATCGGTTAACCCGCGCACTGCCGCCTTTCATCACTCGTTCAACTTCCGCCAGCGTCGCCATTGTTGTATCGCCCGGTGTCGTCATCGCGAGCGCCCCATGTGCGGCGCCACACTCGACCGCCCATTGCGGCCCGCGCTCGGTGAGAAGTCCGTAGATCAAACCCGAAGCAAACGAATCACCGCCACCCACGCGATCGAGAATCTCGAGGTCCTCGCGAACCGGCGCTTGATAAAGTTTTCCGCCCGCGTAACAAACAGCGCCCCAGTCGTTAATGGTGGCGGTCTTCGCGTTTCTGAGTGTCGTGCCCACCACTTTGAAATTGGGAAACTCGGCCACTGCGCGCTCGATCATCACTTGGAAGTTGCGCACGTCGAGTTTCGAATGATGTTCGTCCAACCCTTCCACGGCGAACCCCAGCGCGGCAGTGAAATCTTCTTCGTTGCCAATCATCACGTCGACGAGCGGCGCCAGCTCACGATTGACCGCGACTGCCTTTCCGTGGCCACCGATCGACTGCCACAGCGACTCGCGGTAGTTGAGATCGTACGAGACGATCGTGCCGTGCTTCTTTGCGATCTCCATCGCTTCGCGCGCAACTGTCCGCGTCGTCTCCGACAATGCGCAAAAGATTCCGCCCGTGTGAAACCAACGCGCTCCTTCAACGCCGAATATCTGTTCCCAATCGATGTCGCCCGGCTTCAACTGCGACACGGCCGTGTGGCCGCGATCGGAGCATCCGGCAGCCGCGCGCACGCCAAAACCGCGCTCGGTAAAGTTGAGACCGTTGCGAACGGAGCGTCCAACGCCGTCGAACTTCATCCACTTCACGTGCGACTGGCCCACGCCACCTTGATAGATCAGATCCTGGACCAATCGACCGACAGCGTTATCAGCGAACGCAGTAACGATGGCAGCGTCCATTCCGAAGCAACGCTTCAACCCGCGGGCCACGTTGTACTCACCGCCGCCTTCCCACACGCGAAAGTTGCGCGTGGTCGCGATGCGTCCTTCGCCCGGATCGAGACGCAGCATCACTTCACCGAGACTCACAATGTCCCAGCGACAATTCGTCTTCGGTTTAGCCACAAAAGGGATCATAAGCAGATCAAGCCACAAAAATGCACAAAAAGCACAGAAAGAAGAGCACAGAAAGAAAGCAGAGTCAGAAATTAAAGCTTTACGGGCTCAGGCTAGCACCCAAACTGCTATCACGCTTGTCGTGCATCCTCCTTTCGTGTCTTTTGTGGCTACTGCCTTTTTGTGGACCGCCAGCGATCGATCGCCACCGCCACGACGATGATCGTCCCGATAATGATCTCCTGAATATAGTTGGGCCAACCCACTTGCTGGCAACCGTTACGCAGGAACGCCATTATCAAGGCGCCAATCATCGATCCGAGGATGCTTCCCTCACCGCCGTTCAGACTGCCGCCGCCGATTACAACCGCGGCGATGATGTCCAACTCAGATCCCGCGGCCACAGTCGGATCGCCTTGTCGCAAACGCGACATCTGCATCACACCCGCAAGCCCGAAAAGCAGCCCGGCGAGTGCATAGATCCAAACCTTCAACCGGTCGGTCGCAATACCACACGAGCGTGCCGCAGCTTCGTTTGAGCCAAGCGCAAAAACGCGTCGCCCAAAGACCGTGTTGCGTAACACAACCGCCGCACAAATCGCGAGCACGATGGCGATCCACACACCGGGCGCGACGAGTAGCCACGAGGGATTTGGAAACATCACCAGCAACTCGTTCAGCCACGTGTTGGGCATGTTGACGGTCTGTTGATTAGCGAGCCACTTCGCCACGCCACGCCCGACGCCAAGCATCCCGAGTGTGGCAATGAATGGAACGACCTTCAGCCGCGTGATCACTAATCCATTCACAACGCCGACGAGTCCGCCGACGAGAATTCCACTCAACAACGCCACTGAAGGCGGCAAGCCACTGTTGATTCCGAGCGCGGTGACGACGCCGGTCAAAGCGATCGTCGATCCAACCGCGAGATCGATCCCGCCGCTGATGATGATCAACGTCATGCCGATCGCCCCGATCGCGACGATCACGGTTTGTGAAAGAACGATGCGCAGGTTGTTCGGCGAGAGAAGCCTGCCGGGCGTATCGACCAGGAGCGAGAAGATGCCGATCACCAACAACAGCCCGAGCACCGGCCCAACTCGATTCTGTTTGAGATCAACCATTCCGGCGAATATAACCACGGATTACACGGATGAAAATCCGGATTTACAATCCGGGTGATCGTGTCTCATTTCAAATATTGGTCCAATGGCGGATGGAGTAGCGACTGAACTTCCGGCGACGACATGTTATCTTTCGTCACCAGCATCACGCCCGTGTCGATCTTACGCTGCACGGGTTTCCCTTGCAGGCTCTCGACCATCGTGAGTACACCGAGATAACCCATGTTGAAAGGATTCTGTACGACGATGCCATGCAACTGATTCGTGTTGAGCGCGTCGATAAATGCCTGGCTCACGTCGAAACCAACAAAAGAAACCTTGCCTGCTTTGCCGATGTCCTGCAGCGCCAGCAGCATCCCCGCCGTTGATGACTCGTTCGGCGTGAATATACCCTGCACCTCGTCGCCGAAACGGTTCAAAAGATTTTCCGACGCGCGCTTCGCGGTATCGCGTGTGCCGCCCGCGTATTGATCGGTGGAGACAAGTTGAATCTCGGGAAACTTCTGTTTCATCTCGCCGATGAAACCTTCTTCGCGTTCGGTGGTGCTGGCAGAGCCTTCCGCGTACCGCAAGACGAGCACTTTGCCTTTGCCGTTCAGAAGTTGGCCCATGCGATCCGCGGCGAGCGATCCGCCTTTGCGATTGTCAGTGGCAACGAAACTGACGATGTCATCTGACTCCAAACCGGAGTCGATGATCACTGTCGGCACGCCCGCACGGTGCGCATCGGCGACCGGACGAACTAACGCGCGATTGTCGAGCGGCGCGAGGACGATGCCGTTCACGCCCTGTGCGGCGAACCCTTCCACGACTTGAATCTGCTGTTCGCGATCGTCTTCGCGCAACGGGCCTTTCCAAATCACTTCGATCTGGGTGCCCTGCGCGGCGAGTTCGCTCGCGGCCTTGTTGCTGCCGGCGTGAATGCTCTTCCAGAATTCGTGTGTCGTGCCTTTGGGGATGACGGCAATGGTGAATTTCTTGGTTGGTGCTTCGGCCTTCTTGCAACTGGTGACGAGAATTCCGATGCCCAGCATTAGCAGCAATAAGAGAAGTTTGCGCATCAATGTTTTTCCTGTGCGTTGATGATTACGTACAACTCCTGTGGCCCATGTACGCCGATTGCGAGCGTCAGTTCAATGTCCGCTGTGCGTGATGGGCCGGTGATGAATGTGACTGCGGGGCTAATCTCCTTGTCGAGACGCAACAGAGCTAACGCATCGCCAAGCGTCTCGACAATACGCGAAGCGTCCACGATCGCGATGTGCACGGGAGGCACGAGTGAAACTAATCGATGCCGTTCGGCGGCGCTTTCGAGCACGAGGGTTCCTGTTTCTGCAATCGCCGCCTGCGCGGTTGATATGCCGAGGTCAAAGCTGAAAATGTCCTGAGCGTTTGGCGCGATACCGAGCTCTTCGATCTCGAGGTCGGTGTGACGTAACCACCGTTCGACATTCGCGTCGTCGGATATTGCGATCCGCCGTGCCTTCAGATCCGTGATGATCTGGTTTAAGGCATCCGTAACATCCGTGGTTATGAGGCAGTGGCCCATCACGGATTCGAGGTTGTGTTTGAACTCGAGTGTTTTATTAGACAGGATGACAGGATTTTCAACAGGATGAGCAGGATCTTCATGCGCGTCGTGGGGCACACTCGCCGCGAGGTGCGAGCGGATCGATCCCAGAATGGCTTCGCGTGCAGCGTTATTCATTAGTATTGGCCCATAGATCGTGAAAACTCTTTGACTCAATCGGACGCAGGTCGCGTGCCTTCGTCCAGGCTCTCGAAATCGGAACGACTCGTTGGAGCAATCGACCCGCCCCTGCACTCAACTTATACAACGCCGGGCTCATCATCACCTTCGCCCACATCTTGAACGCCAGCCGTTCCGCAACGCTGCCCTTGCGCGGCGCAATCTCGCCCCGCAGATGCAACAACAACCGCGGTATGTCGATCTTCACCGGACAAACTTCGCGGCAAGCACCGCACAAACTCGACGCGTAAGGAAGCTGCGAAGTCTTTTCGATTCCCATCAACTGCGGCGTAATCACCGCGCCAATCGGGCCGGGATAAACCGAGCCGTACGCATGGCCTCCGATCTGCTGGTAAACCGGACACGCGTTCAAACACGCGCCGCACCGGATACACGCAAGCGACTGCCGCGTCACCGGATGGGCCAACATCCGCGAACGGCCGTTGTCGAGCAGCACGATGTGCAGCTCGTCCGGACCTTCATCACTCGGCTCGCGCTTAGTTCCGGTAATGAACGACTGGTAAGTTGTGAGGCGCTGTCCTGTGCCCGAACGCGGCAAGAGTTTCAGAAACACGTCGAGATCCGCAAAGCGCGGGACGACTTTCTCGATGCCCATCACCGCGATGTGCGTTCGTGGCAAACTCGTCGTCAGACGGATGTTGCCTTCGTTCTCGACGATGACGATCGTGCCGGTTTCAGCAATGCCGAAGTTGACGCCGCTGATTCCAACGTCCGCCGCCGCAAAGCGATCGCGCAACGTCGCACGCGCGGTACTGGTGAGTTGCGCCACGTCGTCAGTCGGCGGCATGCCCAACTCTGCGGTGAACAGTTCCGCGATCTGGCCGCGCGTCTTGTGAATCGCCGGCGCGATGATGTGTGACGGCGTCTCTTCGGCAAGTTGAATGATGTATTCGCCGAGGTCTGTCTCGACCACCTGCATTCCCGCCGCTTCCAACGCAGCGTTCAGATGCGTCTCTTCCGTCGTCATGCTCTTGCTTTTGACAACAGTCCGCGCGCCACGCTCGAGCGCGAGCCCGCAGACGATCGAGTTTGCTTCGGCAGCATCGCGGGCCCAATGAATCTTTGCGCCGCGACTCTCCGCGTTGCGCTCAAACTCTTCGAGGTATCGATCGAGATGCAGCAGCGTTTCGTCTTTGATCGCGCGTGCCTGGTTGCGCAGATCTTCCCAATTCGGAAGACTCGCGGCCGCCTGCTTGCGCCGTTCCCCAAACAGTGACGTCGCATTTTTCAACGCGCCGCGCAGGTGCGTATCAGCCAGCGCCGCCTTCGCATTCTCACGAAATGTTTCACTAGATAAGTGATTCATCCTAATCCGTGTTCATCCGTGCAAATCCGCGGCCAGTAATTCTGCCAGGTGCATCACACGCACTTGAGATCCTTTCCGCGACAATCTTCCACCGATCTGCATCAAGCAACTCGCATCGCCGGATACCACCGCCTGAACGCCCGCGCGTTCGATTGCTTCAATCTTCTGGTCGAGGATCGCCACAGATATCTCCGGATACTTCACCGAGAACGTGCCACCAAAACCGCAACACGCATCCGCATGCTCGAGTTCGACGAATTCAGCGCCACGCACGTTACGAATCAGTGTTCGCGGCTCGGTCTTGAGATTGAGATCGCGCAGTCCGTGACACGCGTCGTGCCACGTCAACCTTCCCCGCCACGACGCGCCGACGTCCTCGATCTTGAGCACACGAATCAGAAACGAACTCAGCTCATGCGTCTTCGCAGCAACGGCCTGCGCCCGCTCGCGCCATTCCGCATCGCCTGAAAACAACTCCGGATAGTGCCGCACCATCGCCGTGCACGATCCCGATGGACTGACAATCGCGTCAGCTTTGCTTTCCTCAAAGATACTGATAAACCGTCGCGCGACCTGGCGTGCTTCGTCGCGATAGCCGGTGTTGTAAGCAGGCTGCGCGCAGCAAGTTTGCCGCTGGTCAAACTCAACGTCACAACCAACGCGCCGCAACACTTCGACACTGCTCACGCCGATGCTGGTCCAAAGTTGATCAACTCGACACGTGACGAAGAGCGAAACCTTCATGAAGTATTAGCCACAGATGAACGCCGATGATTACAAAAACTTTTCCCAGTTGCTAAGGATGGTGCGTAGCTCGTCCTCTTCCTCCGCGGTCACGTTGACGAGCGGCGGCCGCACTGGACCACCATTGAGCCCTACCATGTCCATCATCACTTTCATCGCCGACACTTCGTAACCCTTGCGACGTGCGCGAAGCGCGTAAAGCGGTATCACGCACTCGTCCAACAACTCGGTAAGCGCTTCGCTGTTCCCGGCCTCTGCAAGTTCGTGAAGCCTCAAAGACAACTGTGGCGCAACTGTCGCAATGCTCGAGCTGAATGTCCGCAGACCAATACTGTAATACGCTGCGATCATGTCGTCGCCGGCGCCGCCAATCCAGTGCAGACGGTCGCCGACGCGATTTATGATCGCCTGTAAACGGCGTATGTCACCGTGACCATCTTTCCACGCGACCAAAGAAGGGATCGCGGCGAGACGCTCCACCATCGATGGACCGAAGTTGGTCCAATCGCGACTGTAGATAATGAGGCCGAGCTGAGTGGCTTCGCCGATCGCGCGATAATAGTCGAAGAGGCCGTCATCCTCCGCCTGCGTATAGTAAGGCGGAAACGCGAGGATGCCGTCAGCGCCGGCCTTTTCGGCGGCCTGGGCCATCTCGACCGCGAGGCGTTGTCCAAACCCGACACCGGCGATCACAGGCACACGATCCTCGATCGCATGCGTGGTCAGTTCGATCACGCGCGCGTATTCAGCCGGTGTTAGCGAGTACAGTTCACCAGTGCCGCCGGCCGCAACCACCGCGCAGATCGGGTGCTCCAACAACTTCGTCAGGTTGTGATGTAATCCGGGAAGATCGAGCGCCAGGTTCTCTTTGAACGGCGTGACTGGGAATGCGATCACGCCTGACAGTTTGTTGCGGAGCGTGTTTGGATGCATTTTTGTGCTAACTTATGAGCGACCAAATACAGTAAAGCCGGCTCTCGGTTAACCTCGGAATCGGTTTGCCAATAACACAACTGCGGGAGAGATGCAATGACCAAGTCTCGTGACGATCGTGAGGATCAGAAACAAACCGCTCACGACCCGGGAAGACGAAAGTTTTTAAAAGGCGTCGGTATCGTAGGCGCGGGCGCCGCGATTGCCGATCAACTCTGGGTGCAGGCGGAAGCGGAAGAACAACAGTCTCCGTCTGAAGCTGCATCGGGAACTGTCAAAGTCGCTCTCGATGTAAACGGTCAGAAACGATCCGTTGAAGTCGAACCTCGCACCACTTTGCTCAACACGTTGCGGAATCATCTCGATCCCGCTGTGAGCGGTCCCAAGCTCGTTTGCGACATGGGAACGTGCGGCGCGTGTACCGTGTTGCTCGACGGCAAGCCCGTTTACTCCTGCCTCGTGCTCGCGGTTGACGCGGCGAACAAGAAGATCACGACGGTCGAGGGATTAGGTTCACCTGACAAACCGAATGCGGTGCAGGCAGCGTTCGTCGAAAACGACGCATTGATGTGCGGCTTCTGCACGCCCGGTTTCGTCACCACGATCTCTGCGTACCTGAAGCAGAACCCAAATCCATCGCTCGCGGAAGTTCGCGAAGCGTGCAAGGGAAACTTCTGCCGTTGCGGAACCTATCCGAGAGTGTTCGAAGCAGCACTGGCCGCTGCGAAAGCTTCAAGAGCGTAAGGGGAACTCATGCAGCAACAGCAACCGCAAGCACAACCGTCACCCTCGCCCAAACCGAAAAAGAAGATCAGAGTGCCGCGAGTCGTCAACGGCGTCGAGCAGATGGTGGAAATCGAAGTTGACGAAGACGCTGGTCCAGGCTGGGGGCCAAACGACAAGCACGCGCTGCTCAATCACCGTATGACGCGCGTCGATGGTCCAAAGAAAGCGACCGGCGCGGCGCTCTACACCTACGATCAGCGTTTGCCCGGCATGCTGTACGGCCGCATTCTTCGTTGCCCGCACGCTCACGCGCGCGTCACGAAACTCGACGCTGACGCTGCTTTGAAGATTCCGGGTGTGAAGGCGATCGTCCCTGCGCCGTTGACTGAAGTTCGTTTCGCCGGTGCTCCGGTTGCAGCAGTCGCAGCGACGACACCGGAGATCGCGGGCGACGCACTGCGCGCCATCAAAGTAACTTACGAAGTGTTGCCGCACGTGGTCCATGCGAAGGACGCGATTCGGCCCGATGCTCCGAAAGTAGTTGCCGAAGAAAACAATCTTCAGGAAAAGGCGAAGAACGGCGATCTGCAAAAAGCCGAAGCTGCGTTTGCCACAGCGGACGCGATCGTGGAAGGCGAATACTTTACGCAGCGCGTCCATCACGCGTGTCTCGAAACACACGGCATGGTCGTCGACTATCGCGGTGGCGACTCGGCCTTGATCTACGCTTCGACGCAGGGAACATTCACGATTCCCGGCGACGCTGCGAAAGAGTTGGGTCTCGACCAAAGTAAAGTGGTTGCGAGCGTGGAAAACATGGGCGGCGGCTTCGGCTCGAAGTTTGGTATCGGCGTCGAGGGAATGTTTGCCTGCCGGCTTTCAAAGGAAACGAAGTCGCCGGTGAAGCTGATGCTGACGCGTTACGACGAGTTTGTGATGGCGGGCAATCGCTCAGGCTCGTGGCAGAAGTTGAAAGCGGGCGTGAAGAAAGACGGCACGATCGTCGCACTGACCGCACGCCAGTATCGTCTGGGCGGACTCGGCCCGGGCTCGCAGGCCGGGCAGCCGTACATCTATCGCATGGGCGACACGTATCGCGAAGTCTACGCGCTGCACACGAACGAAGACTCGTCGATCGCGATGCGCGCGCCCGGCCATCCGCAAGCGTCGTTTGCGGTTGAGTCGCTGGTTGACGAGCTTGCTTACAAGATCAAGATGGACCCGGTGGAGTTTCGCAAGAAGAACTTGCGCGACGAGGTCTATCACCGCCAGTTGGACCGCGGCGCGAAAGAGATCGGGTGGGCCAGAAGGAACCCGGTCGCCGGCGGAAACCCCGGTCCATTGAAACGCGGCATGGGCTGCGCTGTCGGCACGTGGGGCGGCGGCGGAAACAATCAGTGTAAAGTTGATGTAACGATCCTGCGTGACGGCGCTGTGTCCGTCGCGGTGGGAACGCAGGACCTCGGCACCGGAACGCGCACCTACACAAGGGCCATCGTTGCTGAAGAGCTCGGTCTCGGACTGAAAGATGTTGAAGAGCACATCGGCAATTCCAAACTCGGCGCCGCCAATCCTTCCGGTGGATCGACGACGGCGCCGTCGTTGTCTCCGTCAGTAAAAGACGCGGCGATCAAGGCGCGCATGATGATGGCGGAGCGAGTCGCGCCTTTACTCGGCAATCCGAAGCCGGAGGAAGTCGTGTTCGCCGGCGGCAACGTTTCAGCCAACGGGCGATCTATCACGTGGAAACAAGCGGCGGCGGCGTTACCCGCTGCGGGCATCACGTCGCATGGTGAGTGGCGTGCCGACTTGCAGGCGCGCGGCGTTCACGGCGTCGCTTTTGCCGAAGTGGAAGTAGACGTCGAGACGGGTCACATCCGGCCGATCAAGATGGTCCACATCCAGGACGGCGGGCTGCCGCTGAACCGGCTGACGATGGAGAGCCAGATCAACGGCGGCATGATTCAGTCGCTGGGCATGGCATTCTACGAGGGTCGGGTGATCGATGCGCAATTGGGCATGCAGCTCAACCCCGGCTTTGGCGATTACAAACTGCCGGGCAGTTTGGAAATGCCCGAGATGGTGCCCATCATCGACGACGATGACAAACGCGAAGCAGTGATCGGAATCGCGGAGGGCTGCATCATTCCGCCGCTCGGCGCGCTCGCGAATGCCGTCTTCAACGCCACGGGTTTGCGCGTTCGCGATCTGCCGATCACGCCCGACAAAATTTTGATGGGGCTAATGAATACAGGTGTTATTAGCCGCGGCTAAGCGCGGATTAAGAGGAAACAAAGATGAAAGCTTTTGAGTGGAGTAGCCCGGCAACCGTCAACGAAGCCGTCAAGATGCTCACCGTCGCTTCGCCCGGTGACATTGACGAAGCTCCGCGGCCGCTCGCCGGTGGCCAGGATCTTCTGACCACGATGAAAGACTACACGTCGCGTCCGGTGCGCCTCGTGAACCTGAAAAACATCCGCGGCCTGGATCGCATCACGCTCACCGCAAGAGAGCTCACGATCGGCGCGCTCGTGACGCTCGCTGAGCTCGAAGAGCACGCGGGCGTGCGGAAGAGTTTCCCCGGTCTCGCGGAAGCTGCGCACTCGATCGCGACTCCGCAGATTCGCAACCTCGGAACTGTTGGCGGCAATCTTTGCCAGCGGCCGCGTTGCTGGTACTTCCGGCTAGAGGAAGTCATCTGCTTGAAGAAGGGCGGTTCGGAGTGTTACGCCGCGACCGGAGAGAACAAGTACAACGCGATCATCGCTGGTGGTCCATCTTACATCGTTCATCCTTCGGATCTCGCGCCGATGTTGCTGGCGCTCGGCGCGACCGTGACAGTCAACGGCAGCGGCGGCAAACGCGTAATTCCGCTTGATAAGTTTTTTACGTTGCCGTCTGAAGGAAACATCCGGCGTGAAAATGTTTTGAAGAATGAAGACATCATCACGGAGATTCGCGTTCCTGTTTCGCCGCTCGCAGCGAAGTCGACTTACTTGAAATTCAAGGAGCGCGAATCGCTTGACTTTGCGCTTGCGTCCGCGGCGGTCGCGGTACAACTGGAGCCGAATCAAACTGTGAAAGATGCGCGGATCGTGCTGGGCGGCGTCGCGCCGATACCGTGGCGCGTCCCGGCAGCGGAAAAATTTCTGACCGGAAAGAATTTGACTCGTGACGTGCTTGCCGAAGCAGGCAAGATCGCACTCGCCGACGCAAAACCGCTCGAGAAGAATGCGTACAAGGTACCGCTGGCCCAGACGCTGGTGCGACGCGCGCTAGCGAAGGCCGGCGGTGTTTAGTTTTAGGAGAATCATGATGCCTAACGAATCAGTTGAACCTCTTCAATCCCCATTTTGCAGCTCGCTTCGTTCGAAGAAGTTCTTCATGCTCGACCGCCTCGCGACGAGGGCCGATGAGTATCTCGATGCCGCAAATCACGTCTGGTGCTGCGAAACGCAGGAAGTAATCGGGCCGGACAACCGACGCGTCGATCCGCACCGGTGCGGTCCTGGACGCCCCTGCTATACATCGGCGCTGAAATCCGTGTAATCTGTGGTTGTATTTTCGGGAGGTATTAAGATGCGAAAAGGTTTATTTGTGATCGCAGCCATGATCGTCGCGGTTAGCGCGTTGGTCTTCAGCTCTCAGGCGGAGAACGTCAGTCTTCGCGGAGATTACGTCGAGGTACGCACGGCGAGCGTGTTCGCTGGCGCGTGTCATTTTAACGGCGAAGTCGTGACCACCGGACGCGATGCGATGATGGCGTGGAACGTTACCTCCGGAAAATGGCAGGGCGTGGATCTTACCGGTGTTCGCGTGATGGCGATCGTGAGTGCCGACGCGAATCTCGCCGAGGGCAACGCCGCGCGCCAGTCCGAAATCATTATCGACTCCGCCGCCTCGCGCACGCAGGCGCTGGCGATGGTGAATGCGTTGAAAGAAAAATACGCCGCCTCACTGGGCAAGGTTGTTGAAGTTCGTAGCGCGCCGATCAGTTTTGAACGGAACGGCCGCACGTACGCCGTCCTTACCAACGAAGCAGCGATCAACGTCGAGGCAATGCCGAACGACTTGTGCTGCAAGATGCCGAATCTCGTTTGGTACACACCGCTCGTCGGTCTGGAAAACAGGAAAGTCGGTTACACGTCGAAAGCCCTCTACTCCGGCAAGATTGTCGGGGAGCCTTGGTCGCGTTCAGGGGAGAATAGCGCGTTCTACGGAAGCTTCTCGCTTTAAAGAAAATATTAACCACGGATGGTTAATATTTTTTATGTTCCTATAAAGATTATAGCTTTGACTCTTGGCCCATCCATCCGTAGCATCCCGATCCCATGCTACCAAACAGAGTCAGCATCTTCGATACAACTTTGCGCGATGGCGAGCAGTCGCCCGGGTGC